>JBHHUU010000088.1:0-10390 GCA_046753905.1 Nitrospirota bacterium
GTTATGGGATACAGGGACAGGCAGGGAGATAAGGCAGTTCACAGGACATACAGGCTGGGTCTCAAGTTGTGCATTTTCCCCTGATGCCAGGATGGTCATCTCTGCCTCTTATGATAAAACCCTGCGGTTATGGGATACAGAGACAGGCAGGGAGGCAGAGATGATTGACCTCCTCTGGGTACCTAGGCATATAGCCCTTAACCCTGAAGAGCAAGGGGTCTTTGTTACTGCCAATCTCAACTCCACCCTTACCCTGTTTCAGGGCAGGTGATTAGGGAGGGGCAGATGAGACGCTTTACAATTTGATAGCCTCTTAATAAGTATGGATAAACTCTATGCTCAGAATGTCTTTTGCTTAACTTTGGCTTGGGATAAATAGCTCTTATCCCCATCTGTTTCATTAGTTTCTGAACTCTCACACGACCTATAATCAAACCATTTTCATTCAAGGCTAATTTGACTTCCATAAAACGGATGTCTAATATATATCTCGTCTATCAGATTCATTATAGCTTAACTTAACCCTCTCTACGATCTTATCTATAAGGTTATTTATAGGTATCTTTTCCTGATGTTTCGTTACCATATCCCTTAATGTGCAATCTCCCTCTTTTAACTCCTTTTCTCCTATTATCAATACAAGAGGAGCGCCAGATTTATCCGCTTTTTTCATCTGGTTTCTCAGGCTATTCTCTCCATAATCTATCTCAACTCTTATCCCTCTTTGCTGCATCCTTGTATATAGAGGAAATATCTCTTTTTTTGCCTTCTGACCTAATACCGCCATATAAAGATCAGTTACTGGGAATTTTACAGTATTTTTATCTATGAGATATGATAATCTTTCAATCCCGATAGCAAATCCTATGGCAGGGGTAGACTGACCACCCAGTTCTTCTATAAGTCCATCATATCTTCCCCCTGCAGCCACTGCGTTTTGTGCCCCAAGCCTATTATTTGATACTATCTCAAATGATGTCCTAGTATAATAATCCAACCCCCTTACAAGCCTGTGATTGATATTTACAGGTATATGCAGAGCCGATATTCTATCCATGACCATCTCAAAATGACTGGAGCACTCCTCACAGAGATGGTCTATAGGAGATGGGGCATTATCAGTAGAAGAGATACATCCTTCTCTTTTGCAGTCAAGTATCCTGATTGGATTGGTATGATATCTCCTCTTACATGACTCACAAAGGGAATCTAACCTATCTTTAATAAAATTTTTAAGTCTCTCTTTATAATCGGGTCTACATATCTTACAGCCAAGGCTGTTTATCTCAATCTCTATATTTTCTATCTTGAGGGTGTTAAACAGATGATATAATATAGCCAGTATCTCAACATCTATATAAGGGCTTGCTATCCCTATTACCTCGCCACCTATCTGATAGAACTGTCTAAATCTGCCTGCCTGAGGTCTCTCATGTCTGAACATAGGACCAATATAATATAGCTTGGTTACAGGCTGTTTAATATGAAGGTGATGTTCTATATATGATCTTGCTACAGATGCTGTCCCCTCTGGTCTCAGGGTAATCTTTTTGCCATCCCTGTCTTCAAAGGTATACATCTCCTTTTCAACAATATCTGTGCCCTCTCCTATGCTTCTGGAAAACAGCTCTGTTGATTCAAAGACAGGTATCTTGATCTCACCAAACCCAGATATCTCAAATATATCTCTTGCTGTCTTCTCTATATGCTGCCATATCTCAACTTCACCAGGCAGTATATCTTTTACACCCTTAATAGCTCTAATCTTTGCCATATTTGTTTGTACAGATTTTTAACTCATCTAACTTTTTCATTGCCATGCCTGAATCAATAGAGTCTGAGGCTATCTGAATGGCTTCATGGATATTACCTGCCTTTTTACAGGCTATAATGGGGAGAGAGGCATTTAAAAGAGTAATATCTCTCTTCGGTCCTTTTTTACCCTCTAATACCTCATAGATAATCCCTGCATTTTCATCAGGAGTGCCTCCTGATATGTCTTCTTTTCTCGCTATTGGCAAACCATAATCCTTTGGGTCAATAAAATAGGTATCTACCCTTCCATCCTTGCCCTCAGATATCTTTGTCTTTTCTGTGATAGTTATCTCATCCATCCCATCCATACCATGGACAATATAACAATGACGACAACCAAGCTGCATTAATACCTCTGCCATCAGAGAAGTCAGGTCTTTTGAGTATACGCCTATTATCTGGATAGATGCATCTGCAGGGTTTGTCAGAGGGCCTAATATGTTAAAGATAGTCCTTATCCCGATCTCTCTGCGTGGACCAATGGCATGCCTCATTGCCTTATGAAAGACAGGGGCAAATAAAAAACCTATGCCTATATCATTTATACATCTTTCTACTTTTTCAGGTGTGATATCTATATTCACCCCCAATGCCTTTAAGACATCGGCACTTCCACACCTGCTGGATACGGATCTATTCCCATGTTTTGCCACAGTAATGCCTGCCCCTGCAACAACAAATGCAGAGGTAGTAGAGATATTAAATGTGTTTGTCCCATCACCACCAGTGCCGCATGTATCCACAACAAGAGGATTGCCAATTCTAATCTTTACAGCCTTATCTCTCATCCCCCTTGCAGCGCCTGTAATCTCCTCTGCTGTTTCGCCCTTCATCCTTAATGCGGTTATAAATGAAGCGATCTGGGCAGCAGTTGCCTCTCCCTCCATTATCTCTTTTATTACTCTTTCTGTCTCATTCTCTGTAAGGTCTTTTCTTTCAATGAGTTTTGCAATAGATTTCCTGATCATAAGTCTCTTACCTCCTAAAATATGCAATGCTCAATGGGAGATCATCGGCTGGCTGGGTAATAAAAGTTGTCTTTATAGGTGATTTGATCGTATTGCCTGCCATATCTTTAATACCCTTATTAAGAGTAATCTCAACTACTGAAAGCGTAGGGAGGGTTCTGTAAGGTATGTAGACCAGAGTAGTATTCTGTTTTGAAAAGAATAGTCTCCCTCCAATATTATCTTCCTCTATTGATACAGAAAAGGTATCATCTTTTATAGTTAAAGGATTTATCGGCTCACTAAATTCAATATATATTCGAGTCCTGTTATTCACACCATTAGCACCATCAGAAGGAGTAGTCTGTAAGATATCAGGGGGAATAATATCTCTCTCTCCTGATGTGCCAAAACTGCTCATAACACCCTTTTTTGTATCATTACCACCTATGTAATTGCCGGCAATATCAGTGAGCTTTGGAGAAAGGACAACAATAATCGAACTGTCAGGAGAGAAAGAGTTTTTGGGGGCAAATGTCACAACAGTATTATTCATGCCTATATTTATGTCTCCGTCTATTATCTTTTCATTCTCAAAGACCCTTATAGTGTAAGAATTTACAGTAATAGGGTTTAGTGGTTCGTTAAACATAAATATAAGGGAGTTATTGAAAGGTATATCAGTTGTTCCATTCTTAGGAATGATTATTACATCAGGCGGACTATTATCCACTATCTTACATGTGGAAAAGGATGACATAAATGGTTTGTCAAGAGGAATCCCATCTTTACTTTTGACCTTCTGGGTTACAAAAATGATATACTTGACATGCATATCAAGGTTATCAAATGGTTTGAATATAACCATAGTATTATCAAAGTCAAACAAGAAACTTCCATTTACCTGTTTGTTTAACTTCTGTGATACAATAACAAGGCTCTCATCATCTATTGTAAGCGGATCAACAGATATTGAAAATTGCATGCTTATAGACATATTAAGAGGCAATTCCGTCAGGCCATTCATGGGATTAACAGCTAATACTCTCTCTGGATCGCCTTTCAAATAAGTAAAACCATTCTCTAATACCCCCTCCCCATTCATACTTTGTACAACAATATCAGCTTTTCCCTCTGATCCTTCGGGAGTAATTGCCTTGATAGTAGTAGAGTTAATGGTTATAGCCTTTACAGCCTTACTGCCTCCTATAAATACAAGATCATCATGTGTAAATCCACTCCCTGTAATAATTATTCTGTTATTCCCTTTTTCAGAGCCGCTATCTGGAAATACTGAGATTATAGCAGGACCGGGTGGTGCTGTCCCCTTATCATAGCCATAAGATATCATAGGAGGCACAAATATTATCATACACAACAATAGAATAGATATTATTATTATCTCTTTATTCATTATAGTTATTATAATACAGTTACAGGTTAATATCAATTCCACAGAGCATAAACTGCCAGAAATTCTCGGTGAAAATCCTTTTTGAGATTGCTTTGTCGCTACGCTCCTCACAATAATATCTCGAACAATTTTTCTGTCATTACGAGTGAGGCAAAGCAATCTGAATGGTTACATTGCAGATTTACTGAGAATTGCTGTCTTCCCAAAAAATAGTTTGACATTTTTATATATATATGTTATAGTTGAGAATTTAAACATTATTATCTATAGTTTTTTGTTTAGTAATTATATCATAATTTCAGACATAATTTCAGCAACTTGATGAAACGGATAAGAGCGGTCATTATTATATAATAATATTGCGTGCTAAAAAAATGAGAGGTAAAATATAAATAAGAAGAGGAGGTGTGGGTATGTATGTATGGTATAAGGGTAAAGGAGAATGAGTCATTTGAAAATGCTATAAGGAGGTTTAAAAAGCAGTGTGAAAAGTCAGGTGTGCTATCTGAGATAAGAAAAAAGGAACATTATGAAAAGCCAAGTGTAAAGAGGAAGAGAAAGGCGATAGCAGCAAGAAAAAAGGCTCAGAAAAGATTTACTTACTTTTGAAGAGGAATAATCATAACCTAAAAAGATGATGTTACAGGAGAGACTCCAGCAGGAGATTAAAGAGGCAATGAAGCATGGGCATAAGGAAAAGGTTGAGGTTATGCGTATGCTCAAATCGGATATAAAGTATAAGGAGATTTCCAGAGGAAAAGACTACAGACTGTCTGAGGAGGAGATAATAGAGGTTATAACATCAGGTATAAAAAAGAGGAAGTATGCTGCTGAACAGTTTTCTATGGGCAGAAGGAGTGAGTTAGCAGATAAGGAGATGCGAGAGATAGTGATACTTGAGACCTTTCTGCCTGAAAGGCTTGAATTAGAAGAGATAGATATGATGATTAAGTCTGTTATAGAAGAGGTAGGTGCTGATAATATAAGAGATATGGGAAAAGTCATGAAGGTCTTAATGCCTCAACTTAAAGGTAGGGCTGATGGCTCTTATGTAAGTAAAAGGGTAAATGAGTTATTAAAAGGCTGAAAAGATAGACAAATTAGATTTTTGTTCTATAATTAAAATGGAGAGGTATTTGAAAGAGAGATATATAGATAATGAGATAATAGACAGGATAAAGGAAGAGACAAATATCGTTGACATTGTGGAAGGTTATCTTTCTCTTAAAAAAAATGGTCAGAATTATAAAGGTCTCTGTCCCTTTCATTCAGAAAAGACACCTTCTTTTGTTGTAAATGAGGGGAAACAGATATTTCATTGTTTTGGGTGCGGAACAGGGGGAAATATCTTTACATTTCTAATGAAAATAGAGGGGTTTACCTTTACCGAGGCAGTAAGATTTTTAGGAAGTAAGATAGGCATCAGGATAGAGACTGAGGTATCAGGGAACCAGGGTAAGAAGAAAGAGGAAAACAAAGAGCTATTTTACAATATTAATAAAAAGGCTGCTGATTATTATCAGAAGAACCTTTTGACCCTTTCAGAGGCAAAAGGAGCAAGGGAATATTTAAGAAAGAGAGGAATTGGGGATGATATTATCAGGGAGTTCTCTATAGGGTATGCATTGCCGTTATGGGATGGTCTTTTAAGAGAGATGAAGAGAGATGGATGCGAGCCTTCTTTGTTAAATAAGGCTGGATTAATTGTTCAAAGGGAGAAGGGAATCGGTTATTATGATAGGTTTCGTGGAAGGATTATCCTGCCAATCAGAAGCATACATGGAGAGATAGCAGGTTTTGGAGGCAGGGTGTTGGATAATTCTCTGCCCAAATATCTAAATTCACCTGAGACCGCGTTATTCAGCAAAAAGAGAGAGCTGTATGCCCTGGATGGAATCAGAAAGAGAGGT
Source organism: Nitrospirota bacterium (assembly GCA_046753905.1). GTDB lineage: Bacteria > Nitrospirota > Nitrospiria > JBHHUU01 > JBHHUU01 > JBHHUU01. Next base: position 6,087 of record JBHHUU010000088.1, read on the forward strand.
AAGGGATTAGAATATATAGTGGTGGTAGAGGGTTATTTTGATGCTATAACTGCTCATCAATATGGGATAGATAATGTCGTGGCAACACTGGGGACAGCTTTGACAACATATCATGTTCAATTGATAAAGAGGTTTAGCAAGAGGGTTGTTCTGATATTTGATTCTGATATGGCTGGTGTTAAAGCCGTGCAGAGAACACTTGACTTTTTAGTAGGAAGCGGTATATCAGTAGATGTTGTATCTCTTCCTGATGGATATGATCCTGACAGCTTTATAAGGAGCAAGGGGAGGGGCGAATTTCTTAAACTATTAGAGGGGAGTCAGAAGCTCTTGGATTTTGCAATTGAAAGGTCTATTAAAGAAATTGATATAAATGATATTAAGGAGAGGATAGGTGCTGCAGATAAAATGCTTCCTATACTCCAGAAGATACCCAATATTATAGAAAGGAATTTTTATTTAAAGCGATTGGCTGATAAATTAGATATAGATGAAAGGATTCTATTGGAAGAGTTACAAAAAAGGGAGAAAAGAGGCAATAATAACAGATATTCTTATAGCAATAAAACAGCAGGAATAGATATTATGCCCAAAGAGGAAGAGATATTGGTGCATCTGATAATTAATAATAAGATTGATCGTGAGGAGATAAAAGAGTATATAAAAGAAGATAACTTTACAGATAAGAGATTAAGATATATAGTTGGCACTATGATTGATTCCATAGAGAAGTCTGGAGAGATCAGATATGAGTATATTTTTAAAAATGAATTGGATGCGGAGATATCCCGCCTGATATCAAGTCTCTCTTTAAAAAGCATGGAGTATGATGATATCCCCAAAACTTTTAATGATTGTGTGAAGAGGTTAAATTATAAGAGGGTGCAGAGAGAGAAAAAGGAGATCGAAAGAAAGATAAAAGCCGCTGAACAGGAGGGAAATATGGATAATATAATCCCTCTTCAGAAGGAATATCTATCTTTGAATACTGCTATTTAAGAAATTGAGGAAATATTATTATGTCAAGAGTAAAGAAATTAAATGAGGTCAAACAATTAATTTCTATTGGTAAAGAAAAGGGGTTTTTAACTTATGACGAGTTGAATAATGCCCTGCCAGTCGGGATGGTATCTACTGAACAGCTTGACAACATAATGATGATGTTTGGAGAGTTAGATATTGATATTATTGATTCTTCTGATCAGGAAAGACATCAGAGGATAGTAGTAGAAAGGGAGTCGGCATTTGTAGATATTGGAGTGATAGAAAGGGAAAAGGAGAAGAAGGAGATAGATTTATCTCCGGGAGTGCTCAGCAGAACCGATGACCCTGTAAGATTATATCTTAAAGAGATAGGCAGTGTTTCTCTTTTAAGTCGTGAGGGAGAGATTGAGATTGCGAAAAAGATAGAAGAGGGAAATAGGATTATAAAATCAGTGATATTTGGAATGCCTTTGGCAATCAAGGATGTAATATCACTGGGAGAAAGATTTATTCAGAGGAAGATAGCTATAAGAGATGTTGTGTCTTCTTTTGATGATGAGTTTGAGGATATTAGTGAACATGATGATGAGACTTTAAGATTAAAGACCCTGCAATTGATTGAAGAGATACAAAAATCATATAAAAAGTTAGTCAATGCATCTGCTGCACTAAAGAGGGAAAAAGATAACAAGGCAAAAATAAAAAAGAGGATTAAAAATATAAAGGCAGAGATTGTAGAAAAGATAGAGACAGTTAACCTTAATCCAATGCATCTGGATAGAATTGTTCAAAAACTCAGGGATATTGTAAGGGAGATATCATCTGCTGAAAAAGAGATTGCATCATGTAGACGTAGGCTGGGAATGTCTGGAGATAAAATGATAGACTTTTTCAAAGAGAGAAAGAATGGGAAAAATAAGAAGATATCTCCTTTAAAAAGTAATTTATCGTCTGAGGAATGCAACAGATTGGAAGGGATATATAAGGCTGCAAAGAGAAAGATAAAGGCTGCTGAATTAGAGTCCCTGTCTTCAACCTCTGAGTTGAAAGAATTTCTAAGGCTGATAGAAAGAGGAGAGTTAAAGACTGATATAGCAAAGACAGAACTGGTAAAGGCAAATCTGAGGCTTGTTGTCAGTATCGCAAAGAAGTATTCTAACAGGGGATTACAGTTTTTAGACCTGATTCAGGAAGGAAATATGGGGCTTATGAAGGCAGTAGATAAATTTGAGTATAAGCGGGGATATAAGTTCAGCACATATGCTACGTGGTGGATAAGACAGGCAATTACTCGGGCAATTGCTGATCAGGCAAGGACAATCAGAATACCTGTCCACATGATAGAGACAATTAATAAATTGATCAGGACATCAAGACATCTGGTACAGGAATTAGGACGTGAGCCGATTCCAGCGGAGATAGCTAAAAAAATGGATCTTCCTCTGGAAAAGGTGAGAAAGATCCTGAAGATAGCAAAAGAACCTATCTCTCTTGAGACACCTATAGGAGAAGAGGAGGATAGTCACTTAGGTGATTTTATAGAGGATAAAAAGGCAATATCACCTTTAGAGGCAGCGGTCAGATATGATCTTCAGAGGCAGATAAATGGTGTTATGAATACCCTGACACCAAGAGAAGAGAAGGTGCTCAGAAAGAGATTTGGGATAGGTGAGAGCACTGACCATACCCTTGAAGAGGTAGGTCAGGACTTTGAGGTAACAAGGGAGAGGATTAGACAGATAGAGGCAAAGGCACTGAGAAAACTAAGACATCCAAGCAGAAGCAGAAAATTAAAGAGTTTTGCAGAGACGATCTGATTGCCCTTTGTATGGGACAGGCATGCCTGTCCCATACAAATATGGTTAATTATTGTCTGGTATATAAAGAGAGGGCCCATAGCTCAGTTGGTCAGAGCAGCTGACTCATAATCAGCGGGTCCCAGGTTCGAGTCCTGGTGGGCCCACCATAGGAGAGATAAACTTTGAGTGAAGAGTTGGATTTTTTGATCCAATTACAGTTTATAGATAATAAGATTAATAGCCTGCAGGAAAAAAAGAGATATTTCCCCAGTAGAATAGAAAAGCTATCATCAACACTGGATAAGAAGAGAGAGGAGTTATCCAGATCAGAGAATAGACTCGATATATTCAATAAAGATAGGATAAAAACCGAAAGATATCTGGAGGAACAGGAGGATAGATTAGAGAAATTAAAAAACAGAACCAAGGATATAAAGACTAATAAAGAACATCAGGCACATTTATTAGAGATAGAATCAGCAAAAGAGAGGAAAGAAGAGATAGAAGATGAACTCCTGTTGTTAATGGAAAAGACAGATACTACAAAGAATGAGGTGGAAGAGGCAAAGAAATCCTTATTAGAGGAGGAGAAGAACCTCAATAGAGAAAAGAAAACTATTGAGGCTGAAGGTATAGATATAGATAATGAGGCGAACCAGTTATTAAAAGAACGATCAATAATGGAAGAAAGGCTTGGAAATGATATTATCAGGAGTTATAATCAATTAAGATCGGCAGGGAGGAAGGTGGCAGTAGTCTCAATAAATAATGGCACCTGTTCAGGATGTAATATGAATCTCCCGCCTCAGTTAGTTGCAGAGGTCAAAAAAAAGGAAGAGATACTAAAATGTTCACACTGTCATAGGATTCTTTTCTGGCAGGCATAATCAGAGATGTTTTGATTTTTATATACAGGGTATTGAAGCAGGTTAGATGGCCGCTCCTGAATTGAGCTGATTCAGGGGAGGAAAGTCCGAGCTCCGCAGGGCAGGGTGCTGGGTAACACCCAGTGGGGGTGACCCTAAGGAAAGTGCAACAGAAAATATACCGCAATTTTAGAATAAGAAGAATATTATCTCTGAAAATTCTAAGATTGTAAGGGTGAAATGGTGAGGTAAGAGCTCACCAGCAGTCAGGTGACTGGCTGGCTTGGTAAACCCCATCTGGAGCAAGATCAAATAGGATAGCAATTGAGACTTGCCCGGTCAAAGCTATCGGGTTGGATCGCTTGAGGCTATAGGTAACTATAGTCCCAGAGAAATGGCCATTAATAATTTAAAGCAATTCTATTCGGATTGCTTTAGGATTATACAGAACTCGGCTTATTACCTGCTTCAAATACCTTTTTGTAACTATTCATTTAATACAGAGCAAGGGGTGGAAAAGAGTTTATAGCGTCACCTTAGTGTTTAGCTCTCACTACTCATAGAGACTTGATCTGAAATGATGCTGTTGTATCTGAATACACTTATTATAATCATACGCATTATAAAGTCTTTGAAACCCCTTGCTCTGTATTAG
>JBHHUU010000089.1:0-10362 GCA_046753905.1 Nitrospirota bacterium
TTGGAAATATGCGATCCTATTTTCATAAAGTAATAATCGCTTCTTTTGATGGTGTGACAAGAACCACTTGTTTTGTTTTGAGACCGAGAAATAAAAATTATTTATCATATGCTTACTTAACTTTATTTAATGAAAAAACTGTTAGTTATTCCGCTCAGCATTCTAAAGGGAGCACAATTCCATATGCAGTATGGGAAGGTGGCTTGGCTGAGATGAAGATAATTATGCCATCGTGTAAAATTATCGATACTTTTGAAAAGATTATCAGTCCTATTCTTGAGATTTCGATAAATACATTCTTTAAATTGAGAAATCTTCGAACAGCACGTGACCTATTACTCCCCAAACTCATCTCAGGTGAACTTGATGTATCAGATTTAGAAATAGTAGGTGGAAGGTGGTAGGTGGAATATGGGGAAGATTGATAACTTTATGCAACTTGATGTATGGAAACTTGCTCATACTTTGGTTTTAGATGTGTATAAATTTACATCTATTTTAACTAATGAAGAAAAGTATAGCCTTATATCTCAAATGAAGCGAGCGTCTGTATCTGTTCCTGCTAATATTGCTGAAGGATTTAAAAGAAAAGGGCAAAATGATAAAGCACATTTTTATAATATTGCTCAAGGTTCTCTTGAAGAATTAAGATATTATTTTATTCTGGTTAACGACCTTGGGTATAAAGTTAATCTTAAAGAAATGAATGAAAGAATAGACCAGATAGGTCGCATGCTATCAGTTTTAATCAAGAGTGTGAGGAGATGAAAATGGTAGACGGTAGGTGGAATATAGTAGATGGGAGAAGAAAAGTAAACTTCAATACAGTTTACTTTATACCGACACTCTACCAGAAAGGAGTTGAATATTATGGCAAATAATAAACCCCACCTACCACCTACCAGTAAGGGAGCAGGGAGTATGAATAATCAAACAAATACTCGCGGACAAATTGTTTTATATAAAAACAGATTTGAGGTTAAATTAGAAAAAGAAACAGTCTGGTTGACTTTAAATCAGATGGCAGGTTTGTTTGCAAGAGATAAGTCAGTGATCTCAAGACACCTGCATAATATATATAAAACCAAAGAATTAAAACGGAGGTCAACTGTTGCATTTTTTGCAACAGTTCAGAAAGAGGGGGGACGTTTAGTTGAAAGGAAAATTGAATATTTTAATCTGGATGCGATTATCTCTGTAGGTTATCGTGTAAATTCTAAAGGAGGTACTCAATTTAGAATTTGGGCAACAAAGACCTTTACCCGACTGTTGAAGAAAAAGCCGCGTGTCTTTTGTATTTTGTAACAAAAAATCATAGTTTCGTAGATGGAAACAAACGTATTGCAGCAAGTCTTTTTATCTATTTCCTACAGAAAAACGGAACTCTTCTACGAAAAGACGGAACCAGTCGTATTGATAATAACACTTTGGTTGCTTTGACACTCATGATAGCTGCAAGTAAACCACAGGAAAAAGATCCAATGATTAAGGTTATATTAAATGTATTAAAATAAATCAATCTAAAGGAATAACCAGTATGACACCAAGAGATAGTAAATATACAGAGGAAGCTTTAGTGGAAAGACCAGCTATGGAGCTGTTCAGCCAGCTTGGATGGTCTTTCCAGAACTGCTTCCATGAATTTGACCTGTCTGCGTGCGGACACGCACAGGCAGGTGAAAAGGGCTTAAGTGTTCTTGGTCGGGAGACAAAAGGAGATGTGGTTCTGATCTCAAGATTGAAGCCTATATTGCAGAGGATTAATTCTGATTTGCCTGAAATTGCTATTGATGAGGCTATAAGAGTTTTAACACAAGACCGTAGTTCGTTGAATCCCGTTATTGCCAATAGAGATGTCTACATGATGATCAGAGATGGGGTAAAGGTTACTATAAGACAGAAAGATGGCAGTGAAGAGACAGAGAGGGTCAAGGTTGTTGATTTTGATGACTCTGAAAATAATGACTTTTTTCTTGCCTCCCAGTTCTGGGTAACAGGTGAGATGTATAAACGGCGTGCTGACCTTGTTGGCTTTGTTAATGGTCTGCCTTTAATCTTTATTGAACTCAAGGCAGTCTATAGGAGGCTGGAAGAGGCCTACAGGCACAATCTTACTGATTATAAAAAGGTCATCCCCCAAATATTCTGGTACAATGCCTTTATTATTATCTCCAATGGCTCTGAAAGCAGAATCGGCACAATTACTGCTGATTATGAACACTTTAGCGAGTGGAAGAAGATAAATAGCGAGGGAGAAGAGGGGATTGTATCCCTTGATACGATAATCAGGGGGACATGTGAAAAGAGGAGATTTTTAGATATCCTTGAAAACTTTGTCCTCTTTCAGGATACAGGGGGAGCGATTATCAAGATCGCTGCAAGGAATCACCAGTATCTTGGGGTTAATAATGCCATTAACTCCTTTAAGAAGATCAAAGAAAACCATGGCAGACTTGGTGTCTTCTGGCACACACAGGGGAGTGGAAAGAGCTTTTCCATGATATTCTTCTCCCAGAAGATACTGAGGAGATTCAAGGGGAATTATACCTTTTTAATCGTAACAGACAGGAAGGAGTTAGATGATCAGATCTATAATAATTTTTTAAGTGCAGGTGCAGTGACAGAGACAGATGTGCATGCAGAGAGTGGTGAACATCTGAAACGACTCCTCAGAGAGGATCATCGTAATATCTTTACCCTGATCCAGAAGTTCAGGACAGGACATGGAGAACAATACCCTGTCTTATCAGAGAGATCAGACATCATTGTAATTACTGATGAGGCGCACCGTACACAATATGATACCCTTGCAATGAACATGAGGAGAGCACTGCCAGAGGCATCATTTATCGCATTTACAGGAACACCCCTGATAATGGGTGAAGAGCTTACGAAAAAGACCTTTGGGGATTATGTGAGTATCTATAACTTCAAACAGTCTACTGATGATAGGGCAACTGTCCCCCTCTATTATGAAAACAGGATACCTGAGGTACAACTAAAAAACGAGCATTTAAATGAAGACCTTGAGAGGATTATAGAAGAGTCTCTGCTTGATGAAGAACAGGAGAGGATGCTTGAACGGGAGTTTGCCAGAGAATATCATATTATAATCAGAGATGACCGCCTTGAAAAGATCTCAGAGGATATTGCGGCTCACTTTATGGGACGTGGTTATCAGGGCAAGGCAATGGTTGTCTCTATTGACAAACCAACTGCTGTTAAGATGTATGATAAGGTGCAGAGATACTGGAGAGGATATATTGAAGAGTTAAAGGATAGACTGCAAGATTGCAGATACGACATGGAAGGAGAGGAGATTAAAGGAAAGATCAGGTTTATGGAAGAGACAGATATGGCTGTGGTAGTGAGCAGCGAACAGAATGAGGCAGAGAGGTTTAATAAAATGGGGTTGGACATAGTTAAACACCGCAAAAGGATGTTTGATAAGGATCTGGCAGCGGGGTTTAAAGACCCTGATGATCCATTCAGGATTGTGTTTGTATGTGCCATGTGGATGACAGGCTTTGATGTCCCATGCCTTTCCACAATCTACCTTGATAAACCAATGAAGAATCATACCCTTATGCAGACAATAGCAAGGGCAAACAGGATATTTAAGGATAAGACAAACGGATTGATTGTAGACTACATTGGCGTCTTCAGAAATCTCCAGAATGCCCTTGCTATTTATGGTTCTGATGTTGGAGGAGGAATCAGAGAAGGAGAGACTCCTGTTAAACCTAAAGATGAGCTTATAAAAGAGCTTGAGACTATTATTGCTGATATAGGGTCTTTTTGTGATGAGAGAGGGATCAATGTAAACAGAATTATAAGGTCAGAGGGATTTGAAAGGATTGAACGTTTGGATGATGCTGTTGATGCTATTCTGATAAATGAAGAATCAAAGATGAGGTATCTGTCGCTATCAGGCAGTGTAAAGAGGTTATACAGGGCTATTCTGCCTGATTCAGAGGCAGGAAGATTTAGCGAAATATGTGCTCTCTTTAGCACTATTGCTGATAAGATAAGATCGCTTTCTCCGGAGGTAGATATATCTGAAGTAAAGAGTAAAGTGGAGAGATTACTTGATGATTCAATAGAGACAGAGGGCTATGTCATTAAAGAGACTATTGAACCCTATGGTGAGCGTAGAATAGACCTTAGCCAGATAGACTTTGAGACATTAAAAAGGCATTTTATAGAAGGGAAGAGGCATATTCAGACAGAGAGATTAAAAGGAGCTATAGCTCATAAGCTAACCCGAATGGCTCGTCTGAATAGGTCAAGGATTAACCTTATGGAGAAATTCCAGCGGATGATAGATGAGTATAATACAGGGGCTGTTAATATTGAGGTATTCTTTGAGAGATTGCTTGCCTTTGTTGAAGAACTGAATAGAGAAGAGAGGAGAGGTATCGCTGAAAATCTATCAGAGGAGGAGCTTGCAATCTTTGATCTGATAGGCAAACCTGACATGTCAGAAGAGGAAAAGAGACAGGTAAAAAACTCTGTCAGACATCTATTAGAGGTATTGAAGCGAGAGAAACTTGTCCTTGACTGGAGAAAGAGACAGCAGACAAGAGCAGATGTGCTTTTCACTATTCAAACCGTTCTGGATAATGAACTTCCAGGAAGTTACACCCCTGATCTATTTCACGAGAGATGTAATTCTGTTTATCAGCATATATATGACTCATATTATGGCTCTGGTAAAAGTATCTATTTGTAACTTTTAAGTTATCCCCCTCACCCTAACCCTCTCCCCTAAGGGGAGAGGGAAGAAAGAAGAGGCTTACTCCTCTCTCTATGGGAAAGGGGTTAGGGTACAGCAACAGTCCCCTCTCCCCTAAGGGGAGAGGGTTAGGGTGAGGGGTAAGGGTTAACGTGAATGAATAAAGGAGGGAATTGTTATGATCATATTGCACAAAATAATCTCAATGAGTATGGTATTATTTGCAACTCTATTGCTATTTTTCCCCATCTCTTACGCTGAAGAGATAACAGGTCTCCAGATAATGACAAACAGGGATCAGAGAGAAGATGGTGATGACCAGACATCAGAGGCACGGTTTACACTTATCAATAAAAGGGGACAGAAGAGGATAAGGGAGACAATACGCTACTGGAAGGACTATGATGGCAAGGATGGCTTTGATGAGAAGATGGTGATCTTTTTTAAATCTCCGCCTGATATAAAAAACACAGGCTTTCTCAACTGGAGCTATATAGATATAGAGAGGGATGATGATAAATGGCTCTATCTCCCTGCACTTAAAAAGGTCAGGAGGATATCTGCTGGAGACAAAGAAGACTCATTTATGGGCACAGACTTTACATTTGACGATATGGGAGACAGAAAAGTAGAAGAGGACAGACATCACCTTATAAAGAGCGATTCTTTTGATGGTAGGGAGTGCTATGTAGTAGAGAGTACCCCGAAGGATAAGGATTATATGTATAGTAAACAGATTACATGGGTAGATAAAGAGAGATGGGTAGACCTTAAGACAGAATATTATGACAGAAAAAGTCGGTTGCTCAAGACACTGATAACAAAATGGCAGCAGGTGAATAATATATGGTCGCCCAAGAGCTTACACATGGAAAACCATAGAACAGGACATCAGACCACCATTGATATCTCTGATGTGAAGTTTAATATAGGGTTAAAAGAGTCCATATTTAAAAAGGCAAGACTGAAACGGGGGATAAAGAGATGATGAGAGCAGGTATATATTTTCTGCTATTGCTCTATACCCTATTTATCCCTATCCATTATAGTCTTGCAGAAGAGGCAGACAATAGTATGCTTGCAAGACTCATGGAAGATATAGAGATAGACGGATATATTGAAAATGAGACAGCGTTTCGCATTAATAATCCACAGAGATTCAGAAAGGTACAGAATCTCCTTCAGATAGAGACGAGATATCAGACTGGCGATATCTTTGAACTCTACGGGCTTATATGGCTTATGTATGATGCTGCCTATGATATTGAAAGGGATTCTTTTAATGAAGAGACTATAAATGCATATCAGACAAATCTCAGGTTTAAAGAGGTGTTAAGGGAGCTTTATTTAGAGATAGACACAGAGATGATAAACTTAAGGATTGGCAGGCAGCAGGTAGTATGGGGCGAGGCAGTGGGCTTGAGGATAACTGATCTTATCAATCCCCAGGACTTTAAGGAGTTTATACTTGATGACTTTATAGACAGCCGAATACCATTATGGATGATAAGATTGGAGCATAATACAGATGACCTGACAATAGAGGCACTCTTCATCCCTGACTTTGAACCCAATATCCCTGCAAGGTCAGGCTCTGAGTGGGAGATGAAAAGCCCCCCTCCTGACCCGGATATTACTATTATCAGAAATGATACCATAAAACCAGAGGATGGACTGCACAATAGCGAATGGGGTTTAAGAGTCTCGGATTATGTTGCAGGGTGGGATATATCAGGGATATATTTCTATACATGGGATGATACTCCAACATTACATGCCAATAGGATAGGAAATAAAATGATTATCTCTCCAGAACACCACAGGATACATAATATGGGATTTACATTTAACAATGCCTTTGGCAGGGCTGTTATAATGGGAGAGCTATCTTACAATATAGGGAGATACTTTCAGACATCCTCACAAAACGACCCTGATGGTGTGGTAAAAAAGGATTTTATATTCTATATGCTTGGTTCTGACTACACAGTATCAGAGAACCTTCTTATTAATCTCCAGTTCATTCAGAGATATATACTGAATCATGACAAAGGATTATTAGAGGATAGGATACAGAATATCTATTCCATACTCTTAAATACAGACTTTATCAATGAGACCCTTAAGCCATCACTCCTTGCAATCTACGATTCAAACAACAAAGGTCTCTGGATAAGACCAGAGATTAAATATGACTATAATGACAATACAAAACTTACCATAGGAGCTGATATCCTTGAAGGTGATAAAGGATTATTGGGGCAATTTGACAACAATGACAGGATATTTGTTGAGGTAAAATACAGCCTTTAGGCAAAACCAATGAAACTTATAGATACATCTATAAACAGACCTACCCTTATTACGGTTATCGTAATCCTCGTTATAATCTTTGGGGTTATATCATTAAGAGAGACTCCTATCCAGATGAAACCAACCGTGGATAAACCTACTATTACAGTCACCACCCTTTACCCTAGCGCAGCGCCTCAGGAGGTTGAAGAGCAGATAACAACACCTATGGAAGAAAAACTCAAATCTGTGGAGCATCTCAAAAAACTCACATCAACATCCTCAGAGGGGCGATCTGTGATAAGGCTTGAGTTTGAATGGGGAGTGGATAAAGACCTTGCGAGTATCGATATATTAAAGAAAATAAATCTTGTCGGAAATCTTCCTGAAGACTCAGAGACACCAACAATAACCGCTGTCACATCTGATGAAGAACAGCCTGTATTCTGGATGATAATAAAATCAGACAAAATGTCAATCAATGAACTCTATAACTTTGCAGATGACTTTATCAAACAGAGAATAGAGAGGGTAAGCGGTGTTGCTGATATAAGGGTGGTCGGTGGGCAGGAGAGAGAGATACAGGTTATACTCGATTTTAAAGAGCTTACTGCAAGGGGAATAACAATATCACAGGTTAAGAATGCAATTAAGGAGCAGAACAGAAACGCAAGAGGAGGTCATATTGACCAGGGAAAAAGGAGATTTGTCGTAAGGACAGTAGGACTCTTTGAGAGTATAGAAGATATTGAGGATGTTATTATAGCAAAAAATGGTTCTGATATCGTATATCTAAAAGATATTGCTGTAGTTAAGGATAGTTACAAAGAGAGGACATCTGCATTAAAAGAAGGTGGTGAGAGAGCTGTAGCATTTGGAATAAGGAAGAAGAGCGGTGTAAATACCATAGCAGTTACTAATGGCATTAAAGAAGAGATGAAAAGACTCAGCAAAGAACTTGGTCCAAAGGGTATCAGGCTCAGTGAGGCGTATGATGAATCAGACTATATCTGGGACTCTATCAATTTTGTTGTCTCAAATCTGGAGATCGGTGCATTTTTAGCAGCCTTTGTCCTGATATTCTTTCTTAAGAGTCTACGGAGTATGGCTATCATAATTATCAGTATCCCTGTCTCGTTGATCGCGACATTTATCCTGATCTATCTCTTTGACCGATCACTCAATATTATCTCATTGGCAGGGCTTGCCTTTGCAGTAGGCATGGTAGTTGACAACTCAATCGTAGTCCTTGAGAATATCTTCCGCCATCTTGAGATGGGTAAATCGCGAGTCAAGGCATCGTTTGATGGCACATCTGAAGTATGGGGTGCTGTGCTTGCATCCACCCTTACCACATTGGCGGTATTTTTGCCTGTTATATTTATAAAGGAGGAGGCAGGACAGTTATTTAAAGATATTGCGATAGCAATATCCTGTGCAGTCGGAGCATCCCTTATCATATCAATAACAGTTATCCCAATGCTTTCAAGAAAATGGCTGAAGGCAGATATGAAAAAAGGAAGGAGAGGTTCTCATCCATTTACAGATATCATCTCTTTTAAATGGCTGGGAAGTATTGTCAGCGCCTTTTTTATAGATACAGTCAGATGGTTTATTAAGACAAAGAAGAGAAAGATCGCATTAATCGCAGGTATGGTTGTGATATTCTTTTTAAGCCTCAAACTTCTCCCGCAGAGAGAGTACCTGCCGACAGGAAACAGAAACCTGATACTTGTACTCTATAAACCTCATGTAGGGACAAACTTTAATAAGACCGAACAATTAGCTGATATTATTCAGAACAGGGTATTGGCTATGAAAGAGGTAGACCATCTCTTTGCTGTAGTAAGCAGCAATTTCAATGTGATTGGAATGATAAGCAGAGATGAATATAAGCAGCAGATAGGCTCTACTATCCAAAAGATAAACTCAAAGATCCACGATATCCCTGGCTTTCAGTATATCTTTGCCACACAACTGAACCTCTTTACAAGGGGATTTGGAAAGAGCCTGACAATAGAGGTAAATGGTCTGAATCTGTCAAAGATAGAGGAGTATGCAGGGAGAATAAAGGCTCAGGTCATGCAGTTAGATGGTGTCTCTCTGGTCAGGTCAAGCCTTGAGACTGGAAACCCGGAATACCAGATAAAGATAGACAGGGAGCGTGCAGCAGACCTTAATCTATCGGTAAGGGATATTGCGGATATTGTTGAGACCCTTGTTGCAGGAAAGGCAGCAAGCCTTTACAAGACAGGAGGGAAAGAGTTTGATATAACACTGAAAGGAAAAGAGAGTCTGTTAAGAGATGAAGATGACCTCAAGAATATTACCATCTATACCCCAGACAACAAAAGGGTCTATCTTGGAAACATTGCAAAGATAATAGAGACAACAGGACCTACAAAGATAGACCATATCGAACAGAACAGGGCAATTACCCTCACAGCAAACATAAAAGACGGGTTTACCCTTGAAGGTGTGATGAATGATATAAACGAAAGGGTATTAGAAGACATTCGCCCAGAGCTTCCTTATGGTTATTCTGTAAAGACATCAGGGGCAGCAGATGACTTTAAGGTGATGATAGGGCTTTTGTCAGGTTCTTTTATACTTGCGGTTGTGATAATCTATCTTTTGATGTCAGCACTCTTTGAGTCGTTTCTATACCCGATTATTATAATGTTTTCTATTCCCTTAGCTGCAATCGGTGCAATTTTAGGTATATATCTAAATGGCTCTGAACTAAATGTTATTACAATGCTCGGATTTATCATATTAAGCGGCATCGTTGTAAACAATGCAATACTATTGATACATCAGACACTAAACCTTATAAGAGATAAAGGGTCAGACCCTCATGAGGCAATTATAGAGGCATGCAGGACAAGGATGAGGCCAGTATTTATGAGCACTATAACCACGACCTTCGGCACACTGCCGATTGCAATAAGAGGCGGCGCAGGCTCTGAGCTATATTCTGGGCTTGGTACTGCAATAGTCGGTGGGCTTTCTGTATCAACAGTATTTACACTGATCCTTGTGCCTGTGGTCTTTTCTCTGGTAATGGATTTTGGTAAAAAGGTAAGTAAAGAGGAAGGGTAAAAATGAAACGGTCATTTTATCCCCTTCCATCAATTGATAGGAGAAAAAAGTTCTTATTATATTACTGTTAGGGAGAGGTAAATTCCCTCTCTCCTTGTGGGAAGGGTGAGGGGGAATTTTCAAAAGAAGTCCAGATTAAAAGAACTCAAAGAGTTCTATAAGGGGCAGTGAAAATGGCAATACGAATAATAACATTTACACTTTTATTACAAACAATCATCCTTAACATAAGC
>JBHHUU010000090.1:0-10352 GCA_046753905.1 Nitrospirota bacterium
CATACGCATTATAAAGTCTTTGAAACCCCTTGCTCTGTATTAACTGAATAGTTACGATAAATTAAATCCAAAGTCCAAGTAACTGAAGGGTAAAAAATGAAAAGTATACTAAAAAGGGGATGCAGGCAGGATGGCACGACTTAAAGATCGCTATAGAAAAGAGATTATTCCTATGTTAATGGAAGAGTTATCTTATAAAAATGTAATGCAGGTGCCGAAATTGGATAAAATTGTTATCAATGTCGGTATGGGAGAGGCAGTTAATAATGTCAAGCTGTTAGATTCTGTAGTTGAAGAGATATCTCTGATAACTGGGCAGAGACCTATCTTAACAAAGGCAAAAAAGGCTATAGCCGGTTTTAAGATACGTGCAGGCATGACAATAGGTTGTAAAGTCACCCTCAGGGGAAACAGAATGTACGAATTTCTTGACAGGTTGATAAATGTTGCCCTGCCGAGAATAAGGGATTTTAAAGGTGTAAGTATTAAGTCCTTTGACGGAAATGGAAATTATACTTTTGGGATAAAGGAACAATTGATTTTTCCAGAGATGAAGTATGATCGTATAGTTTCGGTTAATGGTATGGATGTGACTATTGTTACTTCAGCTATTACAGATAAAGAAGGCAGCGTACTGCTTAAAAAACTTGGAATGCCTTTTATGGATATATAATAATTAGAGGGTTAGAGGATTCAGGTGGTTGAGTGAAATAAAGTTAAATATCAAAAATCAAAATGCAAAATGACAGATCAAAATGCAAAAATATTTTTAATAAGATAAAAAAATAACGATTTGTCATTCTGAGTGAAACGAAGAATCTGCTTTTTTTGTAATCCTCATCTATATCAAAAGCAGACCCTTCGCTCCGCTCAGGGTAACAAAGTGAAAGCTCAGGGTAACAAAGTGAAAGATTTTTAAATTATGGTGAATAGTTATAATTTTTAATTGTTTGTTTATTATTTCTGTCTTGTGGAGGAGAGTGAAATTTGGCACGTAAAGCACTAATAATTAAGGCTCAGAAGGAACCAAAATTTAAGGTAAGAAAATATAACAGGTGCCCTGTTTGTGGAAGGGGAAGGGCGTATCTTAGAAAATTTGGGGTATGCCGTATATGTTTCAGGACATTGAGCCTGAGAGGAGAACTGCCTGGGGTGATTAAATCAAGCTGGTAATAGATTATGCCAGTTTTCAGATGAAGGGTGTTTCATTAAAAATATTTGAATGAGGTAAAATTATATGGGAATGACAGATCCAATTGCAGATATGTTTACAAGAATAAGAAATGCGAATGCGCGAAAGCATGAAAGAGTAGATATACCTTATTCAAAACTAAAGTTTCAGATTGCTGGAATATTAAAAGATGAGAGATTTATAGAAGGTTTTGATATTGTTAAAGAAAAAGAGCATGAGAATATAAGGATTGCTCTCAAGTATGTCAATGAGGATCAAGAGGTAATAAGCGGGATTGAAAGATGCAGCAAACCGGGGTTGAGGGTTTATGTAGACAGAAAGAATATACCAAGGGTAAAGGGTGGTTTTGGTATAGCTATTCTTTCAACCTCAAAAGGTATTATGACTGACAGGAAGGCGAGAAGGTCTAATGTAGGTGGAGAGGTATTAGGATATATCTGGTGAGGATATTATATTATGTCTAGGATTGGTAAAAAAAAGATAGCAATTATCCCTGGTACTGAGGTGAAGATAGAAGGCAGCAGGATTAATGTAAAGGGCAGTCTGGGTGAATTAAAGAGAGAGCTTCATTCAGGGATTAATATCAGGATTGAGGGTGGAAGTATATCAATTACAAGAGATTCAGATGATAATTATATCCGTTCATTGCATGGTCTTATGAGAACTGAAGTCTATAATATGATATATGGAGTTGCAAAGGGCTTTGAAAAAACTCTTATTATGACTGGAGTTGGTTATAGGGCTCAGTTAGATGGCAGAAAGTTAGTATTGAGCCTTGGTTATTCCCATCCTGTTATTTATAATCTGCCGGATGGTATAGATGTCAAACTTGAAAAGCCTACAGTTATTATAATCAAAGGTATTGATAAGAGGCTTGTTGGACAGACATCTGCTGATATAAGAGACTTCAGGAAATCTGAGCCATACAAAGGCAGGGGGATAAAATATTCTGATGAGCGTATAAAGAGAAAAGAAGGAAAGGCAGGTAAATAATAACTGATATGAATAGATGCGAAGAGAGAGTTTTAGCAAGGAAAAGAAGGCATAAAAGGGTAAGAAAAAAGATATACGGGACTCCTGATTGTCCAAGATTAAGTGTTTTTAGGAGCAACAGGCATATTTATGCTCAGATAATCAATGATCTTGCCGGAAATACATTGATAAGCGCTTCAACTATGGAAAAAGAATCAGAAAGTAAGATAAAGGGAAGCAATAATATTGAAAAGGCAAATATGATAGGACGTATACTGGCAAAGAGGGCAAAAGATGCAAAGATTGAAAGGGTTGTCTTTGATCGAGGAGGGTTCCTCTATCATGGACAGGTAAAGGCATTAGCCGAAGGAGCAAGAGAAGAGGGGTTGAATTTTTAAAAAAGGGGAGACAAGATTTGCAGAGAATAAATCCGAATGAGCTAAAGTTAAAGGATAAAGTAGTACATATCAATCGAGTATCAAAAGTGGTAAAGGGAGGCAAGAGGTTTAATTTTAGTGCCCTTGTGGTTGTTGGAAATGGTGAGGGATATGTAGGCGTGGGAAAGGGAAAGGCATCAGAGGTTCCTGAGGCAATAAGAAAGGCGATAGAACATGCAAAAAAAGATATTATAAAGATTCAGCTAAAAGGTTCAACCATTTACCATGAAGTGATAGGTCGATTTGGTTCAGAGCAGATACTTTTAAAGCCTGCTGCAGAGGGAACAGGGATAATAGCAGGGGGCGCTGTTAGGGCAGTAATGGAGATGGTAGGTATTAAGAATATTCTGAGCAAGTGTCTTGGAAGGGGCAATCCTATTAACGTTGTAAAGGCTACTATATCTGGTTTGAAGATGGTTAAGACACGTGATTATATAATGGAAGAACAAAAGGAAAAGGAAGAGGGGGTATAATAAGAATTAATATGGTTCAAAAGATATCTATAACATTAATAAAAAGCTGTATTGGAAGGCCAAACAGACATAAGTTGGTTGCAAAAAGCCTTGGCTTAAAAAAAATAAATCAGACAGTTATCAGGGTGGATAGACCAGAGATTAGAGGAATGATAAGAAAGATAACACACCTCCTTCAGGTAAAAGAAATAAAGGAATAAGATAGGAAAATTATGAAGATTGAAGACTTGCACCCTGCAAAAGGGGCGAAGAAAAAGAGGAAGAGAGTAGGGAGAGGTCCGGGATCAGGTCATGGTAAGACATCCTGTAAAGGTCATAAAGGGCTTAACTCCCGTTCAGGTGGATCAAAGCCAAGAGGTTTTGAAGGGGGACAGATGCCCCTCATACGTCGGATACCAAAGAGAGGATTTACAAATATCTTCAGAGAGGAATATGCAGTATTTAATTTAAATAATCTGGAGAGATTTGATGCTGATCAGGTTATCAATCCTGACCTTTTACAGAAGACAGGTCTACTAAAAAAGGGTAAAGTCAAGGTTAAGATACTTGGGGATGGAGAGTTGAATAAACCCTTAACAATATATGCACATAAATTCAGTAGGGTCGCTGAAAAAAAGATAATATCGAAAGGCGGCAGGGTAGAGGTAATAAATAGTAGACAGTAGATGTTTATATAGGTGAACTTTATGTTTGCCTTCCTTAGATACACCTAAGATACACCTATATTTCCCCCTTTAGCAAAGGGGGATAGGGGGATTTGAAAGGTTGCTTGAGAGACTAATAAAGAGTATTCAGAATATATCAAAGATACCTGAATTGAGAAAAAGGGTATTGTTTACAATAATTATGCTTGGTGTTTACAGGATGGGGGCGCATGTCCCGACACCAGGTCTGAATAATGAGGCATTAAGTGAATTTCTTAGAGCAAAGGGCGGTGCCCTGATGGGATTTCTTGATATCTTTTCTGGAGGTGCGCTCTCAAGAGTCACAATCTTTGCATTAAATATCATGCCCTATATAAGTGCTTCAATTATATTACAGCTTCTGACAGTAGTTGTTCCTCATCTGGCTAATCTGGCTAAAGAGGGAGAGAGAGGAAGGAAAAAGATAATTCAGTATACTAGATATGGCACTGTTTTAATAGCTCTTATCCAGTCTTTTGGAATATCCGTTGGGATTGAAGGCATGAATAATGGGTCATTTGTCAATTTTCCTGGATGGTCTTTTCGACTGATGACAATAATAACCCTTACTGCAGGCACTGCATTCTTGATGTGGGTGGGAGAGCAGATTACTGAAAGGGGTATTGGAAACGGTATTTCTCTGATTATATTTGCAGGAATAGTGGCAAGGCTGCCTGCAGCTATGATAAATACATATAGACTATATGAGACAGGAGAATTAAATGCACTGGTTTTACTCGTGCTTGGTGCGTTAATGATAGCTGTAGTTGCTGCTATAGTCTATTTAGAAAGCGGAAGGAGAAAGATACCAGTACAATATGCAAAGAGAATAGTCGGAAGGAGGATGTATGGCGGACAGAGCACTCATATACCTCTAAAAATAAATACAGCAGGTGTTATACCTCCTATATTTGCATCGTCTATTATTGCCTTTCCCGCGACCATAGCTGGTTTTGTGCAGAATCAATGGATACAATCTATTGGAAGAAGCCTCTCCCCTGGCTCTTTTGTCCATGCAATATTATATGTTTGCCTGATAATATTCTTCTGCTTTTTCTATACCGCAGTAGTACTAAATCCTGTGGATATGGCTGACAATATGAAGAAGTACGGGGGATTTATTCCGGGTATCAGACCCGGTCAGAGGACATCTGATTATATCTACCGTGTTTTGACAAGAATTACATTTGCAGGGGCAATTTATCTGTCAGTTATATGTGTTATTCCTGAAATACTTATCTATAGGATGAACATTCCCTTCTATTTTGGGGGGACATCCTTATTAATTGTAATAGGGGTTGGTCTGGATACTGCTTCTCAGATAGAGTCTCACATGATAACGCGTCATTATGAGGGCTTTATGAAGAAAGGCAGGCTGAAGAGCAGGACTATGTAAGGTAAAGGAATGAAGATTATATTTTTAGGACCTCCGGGTGTTGGAAAAGGGACACAGGCAAAGCAGATAGCAGATGACTATAAGATTGCAAATATCTCCACAGGAGATATAATGAGGGATGCAGTCCAGAAAGGCACTCCTCTTGGTCTGGAGGCTAAGTCTTATATGGATAGTGGAGGACTTGTGCCTGACCAGATAGTAATGGATATTGTTAAAGAAAAACTTAAATCAGAGGAGTGCAGAAACGGCTTTCTGTTAGATGGATTTCCAAGAACTGAAGTACAGGCAGATAGCCTCTCTGATATTACAATTGACAGGGTAGTAAGTTTTGAATTAGGAGAAGAGGAGATAATAAGACGACTTACTAAAAGACGAAAATGTTCATCCTGTAATTCTCTCTTTAATATAGAATTTCATCCTCCTCAAAAAGATGGGATATGTGATAATTGTGGTGGTGCATTGACCCAGAGAGACGATGATAAAGAGGAGACAATCAAAAGGAGACTGATAGTATATAAAGAAGAGACAGAACCATTGATTGAATACTATGCGAAAAAAGGGTTATTGGCTAAAGTAGATTCCAACGGAGAGATTGAAGATGTCTATTCAAGATTAAAAGAGGTATTAGAGGATAGTCAGGACAGAAGATGATAATCCTGAAGTCTCAGCAGGAGATTGATAAAATAAAGAGGGCATGCAGGATTGTTGCTGAGGCATTTGATGGTATCAAAAAGATGGTAAATCCCGGGGTTTCAACTTCTGAGCTTAATAGATATGCAGAGGAATTCATAACAAAAAAGGGTGGAAAACCTGCATTCAAGGGATATAGGGGTTACCCTGCAACCTTATGCACATCAATTAATGAGGGGGTTGTACATGGTATACCATCAAGTAGAAGATTAAGAGAGGGTGATATAATAAGTCTTGACCTTGGTGTGCTTTTAGATGGTTATTACGGAGATGCAGCCATTACACTGCCAGTTGGAAATATAAGAGGAGATGCAAAGAGATTGCTCAGAGTAACAGAGGATGTCCTGTATAAAGGTATTGGCATAGCAAGAATAGGAAATAGTGTATCAGATATCTCTTATGCTATTCAGTCTTATGTAGAGGATGCAGGGTACTCAGTAGTAACGAATTTTGTAGGTCATGGTATTGGCAGAGAACTGCATGAAGAACCTCAGGTCCCTAATTTTGGCAAGCCAGGACAGGGTCCTAGACTCAGGAGGGGAATGGTGCTGGCAATTGAGCCTATGGTAAACATGAGGGAAAGCCATGTAGAGGTCTTAGAGGATAAATGGACTGTTGTTACAAAAGATGGAAGCCTGTCTGCCCACTTTGAGCATACAATAGTAATAACAGGTGATGAGCCACTGATCCTGACAGGATCAGAGTAAAAAGGGCAATTATTACAGATTGCTGAATTTTGAGGATTACAACTTATGTCAAAAGAAGATGCAATAGAGGTTCAGGGAACGATAATAGAGACCCTGCCCAATGCTATGTTCAGGGTAGAGTTAGAGAATGGACATAAAGTTTTGGCTCATATCTCAGGGAAAATGCGGATGCATTTTATAAAAATATTGCCAGGCGACAAGGTAACACTGGAATTATCTCCCTATGACTTAACAAGAGGAAGGATAACATATAGGACTAAGTAAAGAAGTGTCTATAGTAAACTAAAGTGTAAAGTGCCTAAAGTTAATAGAAAATTAAAAATTAAATTAAGGGGGCAGGGGG
Source organism: Nitrospirota bacterium (assembly GCA_046753905.1). Classification (GTDB taxonomy): domain Bacteria; phylum Nitrospirota; class Nitrospiria; order JBHHUU01; family JBHHUU01; genus JBHHUU01. The sequence goes on from JBHHUU010000090.1 coordinate 6,894, forward strand.
TAACTTATAAAATCTTCTCTGTACCTAGCACCCTGACAACTGTACCCTTTATAACTTTAGCTCACTTTAGACACTTCAAACTTTAGGCATTTAAAAGAAGGATTATATTATGAAAGTAAGGGCTTCAGTAAAAAAGATATGTGCAAGGTGTAAAGTAATTAGACGAAAAGGGGTTGTAAGGGTAATATGTGAAAACCCAAAACATAAGCAAAGACAGGGCTAATTAGTAAATGATAAATAAAAATAAGGAGAGATTGTGGCAAGAATAGCTGGGGTAGATCTGCCAAGAGATAAAAAGGTGGAAATAGGTTTAACCTATTTATATGGGATAGGACTATCTTCTTCTATAGAGATATTAAAAAGGGCAGGTGTAAATCCTGATACCAGAGTAAAGGATCTCAGGGAAGATGAAGTAGTTAAGGTCAGAAATATAATTGAACAGGAGTATAAGGTAGAAGGAGACCTCAGAAAAGAAGTTTCATTGAATATTCGGAGGTTAATGGATATCGGCTGTTATAGGGGATTAAGGCATAGAAGGGGGCTTCCTGTAAGGGGACAGAGAACCAAGACCAACGCAAGAACGAGAAAGGGCCGTAAACGGGGCGTTGGGATAAAAGGCAAAAAATAGGAAAAGGAGTTGAGATCGTGGCAAAAAAGGGTTCAAAGAAAAAAGAACGAAGAAATGTTCAGAGCGGAATAGCACATATTCAGGCAACTTTTAATAACACTATTATAACTATTACAGATATGCATGGAAATGTTCTAGTCTGGGGGAGCGCTGGTACTCAGGGATTTAAAGGTTCCCGTAAGAGTACTCCTTTTGCAGCTCAAAAGGCTGCTGATGTTGCTGCAAAAAAGGTGATAGAGTATGGGATGAAACAGATAGATATTTATGTCAAAGGACCGGGTTCTGGCAGAGAATCAGCAATTCGGGCAATACAGGCAGCAGGTCTGAGGGTAAATATGATTAAGGATGTGACTCCAATACCGCATAATGGATGTCGCCCCCCAAAGAGAAGAAGGGTATAAAGTTGTTGAGTTGTTGAGTGGTTGAGTAGTTAACCCACTTAACCACTCAACCACTCAACCATTTAACAATTTAACTATTCAGCCAGTAATCTAAAGGAGGATAAGTTGGGAAGAAATTTAAAGCCTGTTTGTAAATTATGTAGAAGAGAGGGAGTTAAGCTCTTTCTGAAAGGTTCAAGATGTTATGCTGATAAATGTGCTATGGATAGAAGAGGTTATGGACCCGGACAGCATGGACAGAGGAGAACAAGAATAACAGAATATAGAATACAGTTAAGAGAAAAACAGAAATTAAAGAGTATATACGGGATCATGGAAAAGCAGTTTAGAGGATATTTTTTTAAGGCAGACAGAAAACAGGGTATTACAGGTGAGAATCTGCTCCAGTTGTTAGAGCGGAGACTTGACAATATTGTTTACAGAATTGGGTTTAGTGTCTCAAGAAATCAATCAAGGCAGATGGTCACTCATGGACACTTTTTAGTTAATGGGAAAAAGGTAGATATACCATCTTACTTAATTAAAGAAGGGGACATTGTTGAACCAAAAGAAAAAAGCAGGAAACTGTCATCTATTGAAATGGCAATGGAAAATGCTCAGGGGAGAGAGATACCTTCCTGGCTTGAGGTGGATAAGGAAAACCTTAAGGGAAAGATATTACATCTTCCTGAAAAAGAGGATATATTCTTACCTGTTGATGAACAGATGATTGTTGAATTGTGTTCCAGATAAAATATATGCAAACTGGAGGGACATATGAGCATAATGATTAAAGATTTTCAAATTCCCAAAGGGGTAGTATTTGAGGAAGAGACTCTTACCTCCACTTATGGGAAATTTTACTCTGAACCATTTGAGAGAGGATTTGGGGTGACCATAGGAAATTCCCTGCGGAGGGTACTCTTATCTTCTATTGTAGGTTCAGCTATTACATCAATAAAGATAGAGGGAGTGTTACATGAATTCTCTACTATTCCAGGAGTTAAGGAAGATGTAACAGAAATAATATTAAATATTAAGAATCTGAGGTTAAAACTTCATTCTGATAAACCAAAGGCTCTTCATCTGAAAAAGAAGGGTCCGGGAAAAGTATTGGCAAAAGATATTATGGAGAACGAAGGAGTAGATATACTTACACCTGATTTTCATATCCTTACTCTTGACAAAAATGGCAGTATTGATATTGAGATGATTGCTAAACTGGGTCGTGGATATGTTCCATCTGAGAGAAATAAAGAAGATAATATGCCTATTGGTGTGATACCTGTTGATTCTATCTTTACACCTATCAAAAAGGTAAAGTTTGTTATTGAGAATGCCCGTGTCGGCAGAATTACTGATTATGATAAACTTATTATGGAGATGTGGACTGATGGCAGTATAACGCCTCATGAGGCATTAAACTTTGCTATTGAGATATTGGAGGAACATTTAAAACCATTCAAAAGTCTTGACAATAAGGAAGAAGAAGTAGCGGAAACTCTTTTAGAAGATATTCAGCAGCCTCAGCATAATAATAAAAATCTCCTTAAGAGTGTCAATGAACTGGAACTCTCAGTGAGGGCAACTAATTGTCTGAAAAATGTCGATATTAATACTATAGGTGAATTGGTCAAGAAGACAGAAAATGAGATGCTCAGGACAAAGAACTTTGGAAGAAAGTCTCTTAATGAGATTAAAGAGGCTTTGTTAGAGATGGGGCTTGGTTTTGGAATGAGATTAGAGGATTTTCCATCAGATGAACAATTAGAAGATAATAATGATGAGTAAAGGGAGGATATAAAGGGGTAATGAGACATAAAAAAGATGGAAGAAAATTAGGGAGAGATTCAGCCCATCGTAAGGCACTATTTAGAAATCTTGTTACTTCTCTGTTTAAACATGAGAAGATAGAGACGACACTGGCAAAGGCAAAAGAATTAAGATCGATTTCAGATAAGATGATTACACTGGCAAAGAAGGGGAGTCTTCATAATAGAAGGGCAGCATTATCCTTTATTCAGGAAAAGGATGTGGTGAAAAAACTCTTTGATGATATCGGGTCAAGATTTACAGACAGGAACGGAGGATATACAAGAGTTATTAAGACAAGGCGAAGATTAGGTGATGGAGCTGAAATGGCTATTGTAGAATTAGTTGTGATAAATAAAGAAGAAGTTGAAAAAAAGAAAGCAAAAGACAAGGATGCGGCATAATAGCCTCTATATTTTTTACCATGAAAATCCCCCCTTTTTCCTTTAATGTAAGACGCCATCTCCCCTTATGTAAGGGGGGATTAAGGGGGGTTACCTCCCCCTGATATTCTTTGCAATAACTCTCCATTAAAATAACTCCCCCTACCCCCTCTTACATAAGAGCTAATCATTACCCACATTTTTTACTGGACAAATCAGGGGGATAATGAATGGGGAATAATTTCTGTAACCAGAA
>JBHHUU010000091.1:0-10305 GCA_046753905.1 Nitrospirota bacterium
AAAATTTATAATATAGGATGTTTTTCATTTATTATGGACATGGTTCTGAAAAAAAAGGAGCATTTTTGAGGTCTCCTATTGACAACGCTACCAAATTTTTACCCATTAAATAGCGATTTCGATAAGATGATCAGGATTGAGCGATTGCTTGGATTCCATTACTTCAAGCCATCCTTACAATGGCTTCTTTAATATTAGCAATAGCCTCTTCATGAGTTTTCCCTTGAGAGATACAGCCTGGAAGGGCAGGTGCCTCAGCCACATAATAACCTGCTTCATCCTGTTCAATCATGATATGCAATTTCATATGATCTCCTTCTTTAAGTTTAAATATTACAATATATGTAATATAAATAAGTTATTTTGTCAAATTTCACCTGTGAACCTTTACAATCATTTGACCCTGCCCTCGTGAACTATTACCTTTTTTTTAAAAGGAGCTGAACTATTACCATTTTTTTTTGTTTTGACCTGAATTACTGGAAAATATTCTTGGCTAACAACACAAATTATGATATAAATATAAAAGTAACTATTCAGTTAATATAGGGTGAGGGGTGAAAAAGAGTTTATAGCGTCACATTAGTATTTAGCTCTTACTACTCATAGAGACCTGATCAGAAATGATGCTGTTCTATATGAATAAACTTATTATAATCATACGCATTATAAAATTTTTGGAACCCCTTGCTCTGTATTAGCTGAATAGTTACATATAAAAACGATAAGAACTCAGTCTATGAGTGTGTATGTTACAATAAAAGGTGGCTTAACTTAAATAAGAATTGGGCTGAATAATGGATTATGAAACAGTAATAGGACTTGAGGTGCATGCCCAGTTAATGACAGGCTCAAAGATATTCTGTTCATGCAGCACTAAGTTCGGGAGATCTCCAAATTCACAGACATGCCCGATCTGTCTTGGTATGCCGGGAGTCTTACCGGTTCTGAATAAAAAGGTAGCGGAATTTGCCATAAGAACTGCCTTTGCCCTGAAATGCAATATTGCCCCTTATAGCATATTTGCAAGGAAAAACTATTTTTATCCTGACCTCCCCAAGGACTACCAGATATCTCAATATGAGCTGCCTTTTGCAAAGGATGGATACATAGAGATTGTTGTAGATGGAAGGATAAAGAGGATCGGTATTACAAGGGTTCATATAGAAGAGGATGCAGGTAAAAATCTTCATGAAGGGATAGATAATGCCAGCCATATAGACTTTAACCGCACAGGTGTTCCTCTCCTTGAGATCGTCAGTGAACCAGATATAAGGTCTGCGGAAGAGGCATCAGCATATCTGAAAAAACTGCGGGATATCCTTGTATATATAGAGGTGTGTAATGGAAATATGGAAGAGGGAAGTTTCCGTTGTGATTCCAATCTCTCTGTAAGGACTATGGGTGATGAAAAACTGGGGACAAAGACTGAGCTAAAAAATATAAATTCATTTAAATTTATCCAGAAGGCAATAGAATATGAAGAGAAGAGGCAGATAGGCATTTTAGAAGATAAAGGGAAAGTTGTTCATGAGACCAGACTGTGGGATTCTGAAAGAGGGATTACTATCTCTATGAGGAGCAAGGAGGATGCACATGACTACCGCTATTTTCCTGAGCCTGATCTGATGCCTCTCTCAACAGATCAGGAATGGATAGAAAAAGTAAGGGCGTCTCTGCCAGAGCTGCCTGATGCAAAGAGGGTGCGATTTATAACAGAATATAACCTTCCTGAATATGATGCTGAGATACTTACATCATCAAGAGGTCTTGCCGATTATTTTGAAGAGTGTGTCAAACTTTTTAGACAACCCAAAAAGGTGAGCAACTGGATTATGGGAGACCTCTTAAGAGAGCTAAAGAATGATAATCAGGAGATAGAGGAATCTCCTCTCAGACCTGAACACCTATGCGGGATGTTAAGACTCGTAGAAGAGAATATAATAAGTGGAAAGTTAGCAAAGATTGTCTTTGAAGAGATGTATAAGACGGGCAAAGATGCAGAGACTATTGTAGAGGAAAAGGGTCTAAGGCAGATATCAGATGAAGGAGAGATAACAAGGATCATAGAGAATGTCTTATCATCTAATAAAAAACAGATTGATGCTTATAAACAGGGCAAGACAAAGCTATTCGGTTTTTTTATAGGGGAGGTTATGAAACTCTCCAAAGGAAAGGCTAATCCTGCGAGGGTAAATGAGCTTTTAAGAAAAAGACTCAACTAAATGAGATGGATAGTAATAATATCGGTTGTTATATTGCTCATCATTTTTACTATTACAGGGGGAAGGATATTAGAGACCCAACCCTGGTTTTGCAGGTCGTGCCATGAGATGGAGGATGCATATACCAACTGGATAGCGACTGAGGCATCAAATAGCCATAAAAATTGTATTATCTGTCATTCAGGCCCTGGCATAACAGGGATCATAGAGGCAGAGCTGAGAGGGGCGAAACAACTGATCATACATTTTTTATCAAAAGATGATGACCTTGTGCCCCCATTTGAGGCAGATCTGCCGGATTATTTTTGCACCAAGTGCCATCCATGGAATGGAGAGAATGTCATAAATGCCCATAGAGGATTTGAGACAAAGAACAGGTTCTGCCTTGACTGCCATAAACATAGAGAGGGGTGGAGTTTTAGCGGTGAGATAAGGGATTGATATGTAAACGTTCATGAACGAGTTGTTCACCCCCGGGGATGAAAATCTATCACCCTCCCCTTAATCCCCTCCCATCAAGGGAGGGGAAAGTTCCCTCTCCCCTCAGGGGAGAGGGTTAGGGTGAGGGGTGGTTTAGGTAAGGGGGGATTTTCATAGTAAAAAATCTACCAAAGATGGCCTGAAGATGAGATGCAGAAGATGTTAACCAGATATTGAAGAGGCTCTAAGGGGGATTTTATTAGTATAGAGGAGAATTTATATGAACAAGATAGTTAAAATACATGCGAGGGAGATATTAGATTCCAGAGGTAATCCTACAATAGAGGTAGAAACTACTTTAGATAATGGAGTTTGCGGGAGGGCATCCGTACCATCCGGAGCATCTACAGGAGAACGAGAGGCATTGGAATTGAGAGATGGAGACAGAAAGAGATACAATGGCAAAGGGGTTAATAAGGCTGTAGAAAATGTCAACAATGATATTGCACCTGATATCTGCGGTATTGATGTTATTGAGCAGGCATTAATTGATAAGAGGATGATTGACCTTGATGGGACAAAGAACAAAGGGAAATTGGGTGCAAATGCCATTCTCGGTGTATCTCTGTCAGTGGCAAGGGCTGCGGCATTAAACCTGAATATACCGCTCTTCCGCTACCTTGGCGGTACGAATGCCAGAGAACTCCCTGTGCCTATGATGAACCTGATTAATGGGGGATCACATGCTGATAATAATGTAGACATTCAGGAATTTATGATTATACCTGTTGGTGCAGAGAGATTTTCAGATGCAGTAAGGATGGGATCAGAGGTGTTTCATAAATTAAAAGAGGTAATAAAGAAAAGGGGATACAATACTGCTGTTGGTGATGAGGGAGGATTTGCCCCTGATCTGAATTCTAATGAAGAGGCAATTCAACTGCTGTTGGAAGGGATAGAAAAGGCAGGATATGAGCCAGAGAGGGATATCTGTATCGGGTTGGATGTGGCTTCCAGTGAGATATATGAAAATGGGAATTATATAATGAAGGCAGAGCAGGAGATCAAAAAGTCAAAAGAAGATATGGTAATATTTTATGAGGATATTATTAAGAGATATCCTCTTATATCAATAGAAGATGGGATGTCTGAGAATGATTGGGATGGCTGGAAACTATTAACTGAAAGGTTGAAAGACAGGGTTCAATTAGTAGGTGATGATATATTTGTGACAAATCCTGAGATATTAAAGAAAGGGATTGAAAAGGGAATAGGAAACTCTATCTTAATAAAACTGAATCAGATAGGAACAGTAACAGAAACTATGGATGCTATAGAGATGGCAAAAAAGGCAAATTACACCGCAATAATATCACACAGGTCAGGTGAGACTGAAGACAGCACAATTGCAGACCTCTCAGTAGCATGCAATACGGGTCAGATAAAGACAGGTTCTTTATCTAGAACAGAGAGAACAGCAAAATATAATCAGCTATTAAGGATTGAGGAATACCTGAGCGGATCTGCTATATTCAGGGGCAAAGGGGTATTCTATAATCTGTGAAATGACTAAACTTCAATGCAAGATTAAAAATTAAAGATAAAAATGCCTAAAAAAAACAGAAAATTTCAAAGGATAAAAAAGGAAAAAGAGAGAAGAAACAGAATATTATTGTGCATTGTATGCTTTATCTCTATATATATAATTCTGTCAATGACTGGTGATACGGGCTTTACAAAATATCTCAAGATGAGAGATACCAGAAAGATACTAGAGGAAGAGATCGTTCAACTAAAGTTCAAAAATGATGAATTAGAAAAAGAGGTTATTTCTTTAAAGACAGATGATGAATATATAGAGGCTATTGCAAGGGAAAGGCTCGGACTGGTAAAGAAAGGAGAAAAGGTATATCTTTTTAAGTGATCTGTTCAATTATAGTAAGAGATATACCACTTTACAAAGCTATTAATTCCATCCTCAATTGATGTTGCAGGCTTAAATCCAACATCATTTATTAAATCATCTACATCTGCATAAGTTGCAGGGACATCACCTGCCTGAATAGGCAAAAATTTTTTATCTGCCTTTTTACCAAGAGAATCCTCTAAGACCTCTATAAACATCATAAGCTCAACAGGATTATTGTTGCCAATATTGTATAACTTATATGGAGCATAGCTTGTTGCTGAATCGGGATTATCACTATTCCAGTCGGGATCAGACTCAGGCGTCTTATCAATTACCCTGACAACACCTTCTATGATATCATCTATATATGTAAAATCCCTCTTCATCTTTCCAAAATTAAATACATCTATAGGTTTTTCTTCTAATATTGCCTTTGTAAATAGGAATAATGCCATATCAGGCCGTCCCCACGGACCATAGACAGTAAAGAACCGTAACCCTGTAGATGGCAGACCATATAAACTTGAATATGTATGAGCCATAAGCTCATTTGCCTTTTTAGTTGCTGCATAAAGAGAGACAGGGTGATCAACATTGTGATGCACTGAGAATGGCATCTTTGTATTGGCTCCATAGACAGAGCTTGAGGAGGCAAAGACAAGGTGTTTAACCTTATTATGCCTGCAGCCTTCAAGTATATTCATAAAACCAACGATATTACTGTTTATATACGCCTGCGGATTTTTTAACGAATACCTTACACCTGCCTGAGCAGCCAAATTTACCACTATATCAAAATGTTCTCTTGCAAATAGCGTGGCAATTGCCTCTTTATCTGCAATATCCATTCTGATAAATCTAAAGCTCTTCTCTTCTTTGATCTTTTCCAATCTGGCGAGTTTCAGGTTTACATCATAATAGTCATTAAGATTGTCAAGACCGACAACCTCATTACTTAGTTCACTCAGTCTCTTGCAAAGATAAAAACCTATAAAGCCAGCGGCACCTGTAACTAGTATCTTCCTCAAAAATATCTATACCTCTAATATCTCTTTTTCTTTCTTTTTTATGATATCATCTATCTTTTTTATATATTGATCAGTGATCTTCTGAGTCTCATCATATCCGGTTTTGAGCTGGTCTTCACTTATCCTGCTTTCCTTCTGAAATCTTTTAAGCTCTTCATTTGAATCTCTTCGTATATTCCTTACATTTATCTTTGCGGTTTCTCCCATCTTCTTTGCCAACTTAACCAGCTCTTTTCTTCTCTCTTCTGTAAGAGGAGGAATGGAGATGCGTATAATTTTTCCATCATTATTAGGATTAAGACCAAGGTCTGATGTGAGAATAGCCTTTTCTATCTCACCTATTATTCTGGTCTCCCATGGTTGTATAGAGACTGATCGGCTATCCGGAATAGATATTGATGCCACCTGTTTTAAAGGAGTCTTTGTGCCGTAATAATCAACCATTATCCTATCCAGTAAAGATACAGAAGCCCTCCCTGTTCTTATTTTGAATAATTCATTCTGGAGATATTCAATTGGATGTTCCATCTCCTCCAATGTCTTATTTTTGATATCCTCTATCATAATCTTTCTCCTGATACTAATGTGCCTATCTTTTCCCCTGACAAAATCCTCCTTACGTTCTCTTTTTCTTTTATATTAAAGACTATTATAGGAAGATTATTCTCCATACATAAGGCTATTGCCGACGAATCCATTACCTTAAGACCTTTTTCAATCACATCTAAAAATGTCAATTTTTCATATTTTCTGGCTTGATTATCTGTAACAGGATCTTTATCAAAGACACCATCCACCTTTGTCCCCTTTAGCAAGACCTGTGCCCCTATCTCCATTGCCCTGAGGGCAGAGGCCATATCTGTGGAGAAATATGGATTTCCTGTGCCGGCAGCAAATATTACCACTCTCCCTTTTTCAAGGTGTCTGATCGCCTTTCGCCTGATATAAAGCTCAGCCAATTCTTTCATCTCAATAGCTGACTGGACTCTTGTTACAATACCCCTCTTCTCAAGGGAATTCTGCAATGCAAGGGCATTCAATACTGTTGCCACCATCCCCATATAGTCCGCAGATGCCCTCTCCATTCCTGTGGCAGCAGCAGCAATCCCTCTGAATATATTTCCACCGCCTATTACAATAGCTGCCTGTATATCAAGACCGCATATTCCTTCTATCTCAGCAGAGATAGATTCAATTGCCTGGGTATCTATCCCATATCCCTTTTCTCCTGCAAGTACCTCCCCACTTACCTTTAAGACAATCCGTTTATATATTGGATGTGACATCCTATAATTCTTCCCCTAATTGAAATCTAACAAAACGGCGGATAGAGATATTCTCACCAATTTTAGCAATTTTCTCTTTTAAATAATCCTTTACACTTATAGAAGGTTCCTTAATAAACGTTTGTTCCATAAGGCATACCTTAGTATAATATGTTTCTAATTTTCCCTTAACTATCTTATCCAGGAACTTTTCCTTTCCTGCCTCTTTAACCTGTACGGCATAAATAGCCTTCTCCTTTTCAAGAACATCAGAAGGAACATCATCTCGATTAATATATACAGGTATTGGATCTGCTCCGGCTATCTGCATGGCAATATCCCTTACGAGAGTGCGGAACTCCTCATTCCTTGCCACAAAATCTGTTTCACAATTTACCTCTACCATAACACCTATTTTACTCCCCTGATGGATATATGAATCTATTATACCCTCTTTAGTAGTCCTTCCACTCTTTTTTTCAGCACTAACGATCCCTTTTTGTCTTAGATATTCTTTTGCCTTTTCCATATCATTATCTGTATGGGTAAGGGCTGCTTTACAATCCATCATCCCTGCCCCTGTCCTGTCTCTCAATTCCTTTATTAAGTTTACATCTATGCTCATTGAATAGTACCTCCTGTACTCTCTGCCTCTGCCATGGTTGGTTCTTCCTTTTCCTTTTCCTTCTCCACAACCTCAATAGTCTCCTCTTCAGAACTATCCTTTTTGTCTACAGAATCTACAGATGCTGCCTTCTCTTTACCAACCTCTTTCTTTTGCATCAATAGCTGTTTCCCCTCTAACACTGCATCTGATATTCTGGAAACGATTAATTTAATAGACCTCAGGGCATCATCATTCCCGGGTATTACATAAGACACTCCCTCTGGATCACAATTTGTGTCAGCTATAGCTATTACTGGTATGCCCAGAATAAATGCCTCTAACAGCGCTATTCTCTCCTTTTTAAGATCTACAATAAATATTGCCTCAGGGAGTTGTGTCATATCCTTTATCCCGGCAAGATTTTTTTCCAGCTTAACCCTTTCTTTTTCAAGATTAACAACCTCTTTTTTAGGCAGACGATCATAAGTCCCATTATTCTTTGACTCCTCTAATTTCTTAAGTTTATTTATACTATTTCTAATGGTCTGAAAATTAGTAAGCATACCTCCCAGCCACCTATGATTCACATAAAACATCCCTGACCTTATGGCCTCTTCTCTTATTATATCCTGAGCCTGTCTCTTGGTACCAACAAAAAGTATAAATTTTTCTTCTGCAGCAAGATTTCTAACAACATTATATGCCTCTTCGATCTTTTTTACAGTCTTTTTAAGATCTATTATATAAATACTATTTCGCTCACCAAAGATATATCTTCTCATCTTTGGATTCCAGTGTTTTGCCTGATGACCAAAATGGACACCTGCCTCAAGCATCTCTTTCATTGTTATTACCGGCATATTTTCTTACCTCCTTTAAGGGTTCTTCCTCCACATCTCATCACCTTAATAAAAGACCTTAAATAATAATTCAGGCACCCTTTCAAAAATCTGAGATGTGTGTGTATTTATAATTATTTTTTCTAAAATACCATATTTATTATAATTTTGCAAGCAATAATTAACTCCCAAAAACAGCGGCAGTTCCCTTTCCCCTCGCAGACCCCTATGTCCTGTATACTGTATTTATCTTTATATATTCATAAGAGAGGTCAGTCGTCCATACAGAAGCAGACATGTCTCCGCTATTCAGATTGACCCTTATAGTAATATCCTTATTCTTTAATACCTCAGATGCCAGTTTATCTTTGTCGCTTCCTGTCCCTTCCCCTCTCTCAACTAATTTTATATCTCCGTAATATATATCTACAGAATCCTCTTCTACATCTACTCCTGATGCACCTATAGCTGCCATAATTCGTCCCCAGTTGGCATCCTGACCAAAAAAGGCAGTCTTAACCAGATTAGAATTGGCAATAGCAAAGGCGACCTTTTTTGCATCTGTATAATCTCTTGCATTTGTTACTCTGACCTCCACAAATTTTGTTGTCCCTTCTCCATCTCTCACTATCATCTTTGCCAATTCAGTACAGACAAACTCTACAATCACTTGAAATCTCTTCATTTCAGCAGAATCATGCCCTATCTTAGAATTACCAGCCATACCATTTGCAAGACAGACAACCATATCATTGGTGCTCTTATCCCCATCTACAGTTATCATATTAAATGACCTGTCCACGGATGTACTTAATACCTCTTGAAGTACACTCCTGTTAATAACTGCATCTGTTCCCAGAAATGAGAGCATTGTAGCCATATTTGGGTGAATCATCCCTGAGCCTTTTGCAATCCCGCCAACAGTTATCATTCTGTCTCCTATCTTCTCCTGTACTGCCACCTCTTTGGAAAAGGTATCTGTTGTCATAATAGCAAGTGCAGCATCTTTCCCTTTATCTTTACATAGTTTCTTTACTGCCTCAGGTATTCCCTGTCTGATATTATCCATAGGCATGGGCACTCCGATTATGCCTGTAGATGCTACATAGACCATATCTTCACTTATAGAAAGCTCCTTTGCAGCAATCATAGCCATCTCTTTTGCATTAAGGTAACCCTTCCATCCTGTGCACGCATTGGCATTTCCACTGCTTGCAATTATTGCCTGCCCTTTACCCTTTGCAACCCTTTTCTTAGTGACTAATAGGGGCGCTGCCATAAATCTATTGGTTGTAAAAAGACCTGCTGAAACAGATTCTTTTTCCGAATATATAAGCGCAAGATCTAATTTGCCATCTTTTTTGATCCCTGAAGAAACACCTGCAGCTAAAAATCCCGGGACAGCAGTAATCCCCCCATCTATTTTTTTCATCATTCTCTCCTAATCTTAATGAAGATCAAAATGTAAACAATCATGAACGAGTTGTTCACCCCCGAGGATGAAAATTAACCTCCCTCTAACAAAGGGAGAAACTTGTACTCCCCCCCCTTTAGCAAAGAGGAAAACTTATACTCCCCCTTAGCAAAGGGGGGGGGAGGGGGGATTTTCATAGTAATATCCAAATAAATCTCTTTAATATTTATATTTCAATGAGTTTTGATAGCATAAAACCCTCTGATTGTCAATGATTTTTTGCTGTTTACCACGGCTTTTCGTTTTTCAAAAAGTCAGGTCTCCTTATTGACAACACTGCCAACCATTTAACGACTCAACCACTCAACTATTTAACCAAATTAAGAACAAAACTTCCTATAATGAGAAATTAATTTCCCATTATAGGAAAAACTTTTCCCATTATCACAAAATATAATGAGTTGTTATACACAACATTAGCATAACAAAATAAATATCTATATAAAAATTATCATTAAAATACAAATAGTTAAGAAATACTTACGTAATTACCCAATAACTTGAGGGATTTTCGTTTTATTATAGAGGGTCAATCGCT
>JBHHUU010000092.1:0-10274 GCA_046753905.1 Nitrospirota bacterium
GTGACGCTATAAACTCTTTTCCACCCCTCACCCTGTAATAGCTGAATAGTTACTACGAAAAAAAGTTTTATTTTGCCTCTATTGTTTTGTTTTTACAAGGCTTTTATTGTTGCCGTGTGGAGGGATAGAGGTGTTTGTTATTTGGCATTGACCATGATACAATATTATGGATAAGTTTAGTGGTAGAGGAGGTTTGAGAGGTTGCATCGTATAACGTTTGTTCTCCTAAATTCTTTAGCTTTATATATTTATATTCTCGGTGGAACCTTAATAATTACAGCAATCACAGGATGTACAAGAAGGGCTATTGAACAATATAATCTTGGCGTTGCATATACTGAAAAGGAGATGTTTGATGAGGCGATAGATGAATATAAAAACAGTATTACTTTAAAACCAGGAGAGGCAAAGACGCATTATAATCTTGGTGTTGCTTATTCGAAAAATGGTATGTCTGATAAAGCAATTTCAGAGTTTAAAAAGGCTATTGAATTAAACCCTGGTTATGCAGAGGCTTATAACAATCTGGGAGTGATATATTTTAGGAGAAAGATGTATGATAATTCTGTTGCTTACTATAATAAGGCTATTGAGATAATGCCCAAATATGCGAGGCCATATTATAATCTAGGAATTATCTATAGAAAGCTTTCTTTATATGACAGGGCTGTCAAGCAATATAAAAAGGCTATTGAAAATAACCCTGACTATAAAGAGGCTTATTACAACCTTGGCATTGTCTATAGAAAGGTTGGAATGTTTAATGAAGCTATATTGCAATATAAAAAGGCTATTGAGATAATGCCTGAATATACAAGGGCATATAATAATCTTGCAGTAGTCTATACTGAAAAAGAGATGTATGATGAGGCATTGAAAAATATCAAATCAGCTTTGCAGTTAGAGTCAGATGACCCTATTATTTTATATAATTATGGCGTAATACTTAGTAAAAAAGGGATGTATGATGAGGCTGTTGAGCAATATAAAAAGACCTTAGAGGTAAGTCCTGACGACCCTATAACACATTACAATCTTGGTGTGATATATAGCAAAAAGGGGATGTATGATGAGGCTGTTGAGCAATATAAAAAGGCTATAAAGGCAAAGCCTGATTATGCAAAGGCATATAATGGCATTGGGTTAGCCTATAGCAGGAAGGGGATGCATAATGAGGCTGTTGAGCAATATAATGAAGCCATAAAGATAAGGAGTGAGTATCCTTCAGCATATAATAATCTTGCAACTGTCTATAAGAAGATGAAGAAGTTTGATGAGGCGGCAGATAAATATAAAAAGGCTATTGAGATAATGCCTGATTATGTAAAGGCGTACAATAATCTCGGGGTACTTTACAGTGAGATGGGAATGTATGACGAGGCGATCAATGAGTATAAAAAGGCTATTGAGGTTAAGTCCAGCTATGCAACAGGCTATAATAATATGGGCATTACTTATTATAGAAGGGGGATGTATGATGAGGCTGTTGAGCAATATAAAAAGGCTATTGAGGCAAAGCCTGATTATGCAGAGGCTATCTCAAACCTTGGTGTGATATATAGCAAAAAGGGGATGTATGATGAAGCTATCGAGCAATATAAAAAGGCTATTGAGGCAAAGCCTGATTATGCAGAGGCTATCTCAAACCTTGGTGTGATATATAGCAAAAAGGGGATGTATGATGAGGCTATCGAGCAATACAAAAAGGCTATAAAGGCAAAGCCTGATTATGTAAAGGCATATAATAACCTTGGTGTTGCGTATAGTGAAAAGAAGATGTATAAAGATGCCATTATTGAGTATAGAAAGGCAATTGAAATTGATCCTGATTATAAAGATGCAAATGATAATTTGCAGATAGTTATGGAAAAGATTGGAAAGGGTTGATGAAGTTCTCAAAAAGGTGGTCTTCTCTTCTTAGTATTGTATCAATCTCATTAATTATAGTAGTTATATATTATAATTCTTTAGATAATTCTTTTCATTATGATGACTATCATTCTATTGTTGAAAATAGTTTTATCAGGGGAATAGGAAATATACCCTCCTTTTTTTTAACAACTCTTACCTTCAGCGGATATGAAAGATTTGCTAAAAGTTACCGACCCTTGCTTCTGGTATCATATACTATAAATTATTATTTTGGCAAACTTGATCCTTATGGCTATCACCTTGTAAATATAATTATCCATCTGTTATGCTCTGTCTTTCTATACCTCATTGTTAAAGAGATCACAGGGGATTATAATATCTCACTTTTATCTGGTATCCTCTTTGCTCTTATGCCTATTAATACCGATGCGGTAAACTATATTACTGCCAGATCATCGCTCCTCTCCACCTCATTTTACCTGTTATCATTCCTCTTTTTTATCTATTTTCGTGTATATGGAAGGATTACCCACTATTTTCTCTTTCTCATATCCTTTGCAGCGGCATTACTGAGCAAGGAGATAGCCATCACACTACCTGTAATACTTTTTGTATACGACTGTTATTTTGTAAAAAAGGAATATAGAAAGGGATTAAAGTCAGCTATGGTCCATCTCCCATTTTTAATAACGGGCATTATCTACCTTATCATAAGAAAGATAATGACCGGCACAGCAATTGGTGAAGGCACACTGACTGGAACAAGAGACATTAATCTCTTTTACTCATCCTCTCTTACAGCAGTAAAGATGATGGGCAAGTATATTCACCTGATGTTTCTACCTTTTGGTCTGAGTGCAGAGCATGAACTTACAACCCCGACATCTATATTTGAATCCCCTGTGATCCTATCAGTGGTTGTCTTGTCTCTATTTTTTATAATATTATATCGCCTCTTTTTTAAATCCTCATCCTCAAGGATAATATCCTTTTTTATATTATGGTTTTTCATTACCATCCTGCCGATACTTATTCTTCCATTTACAGGACATTCATCCATATTTCAGGAAAACAGGGGATATCTCTCTGGTATCAGCTTTGCCATTATATCAGGTATACTCTTAGTTAAACTTTACGAATACCTCTCCAGATCATCAAAGAGACTCCTGCCTCTCTATTTCTCTATATTATGCCTGCTTTTGATATTCTATTCTATTGGTGTAGTCAGGCGAAATAGTGTCTGGAGGAATGACCTGACACTATGGTCAGATGTGGCAAAGAAGTATCCCATGTCATATAAGGCATATCATGAGATGGGGATAGCCTATCAGGATGAGAATAAGTTTAATCTTGCCATAGAGAATTATACAAAGGTATTGAGTATTAATCCTGATTATTATCTAGCCTATACAAATTTAGGAAATATATATTATAGGATGGGCAGGATAAATCTGGCTATGAAGAACTTTCAGGAGACATTAAGGATTAACCCTGAGTCGCATAAGGCGCATTTAAGCATAGGAAAGATATATCACGATTATGGCAGGCTTGACCTTGCCATAAAAGAATTCAAAGAGGTATTAAGGATCAATCCCAACAACTATGATGCACGCATGAATCTGGGATTTATATATCAAAAGCAGGGAAGACTTGATCTCACATTAAAGGAATATAAGGAGATTATAAAGGTGGATCCAACTGATTATGAGGTGCTCAATAATATAGGGGTTATATATATAATGCAGAAGAGGAAAGAGCGTGCCATTGAAAGGTTTAAAGAAGTAATAAAGATTAACCCTGACTATATATATGCGCATAATAATCTGGGAAGGTTATATTCACAGATGGGGAGTATAGACCTGGCAATAAGAGAATATCAAGAGGTACTGAGAATAGACCCTGATTTTAAAAATATCAAATCTACAATAGATAAGCTATATGAACGAAAGAAAAGAAAAGAAACCCCTTCTTAACATAATATTACATATAGAGAATAAGAATATACTGATATCCCTGTTCTTTCTTTCCTTTGCAGTCAGGCTGCTCTATATATACAGCACAGGTTTAAATCCTCTCATCACATCACTCCTTATAGATGCACTCTCCTATGACAGGTGGGCAAGAAAGATAGCAGGCGGAGACTGGCTGGGAAGCGAAGTCTTTTATCAGGACTCCTTATACCCTTATCTCATTGCAGTAATATATAAGATATCTGGCTATAGCATCACGGTGGTCAAAATATTTCAGGCAGCACTAAGCTCCTTCACCTGTATAATAATCTATCGTATCAGCAAACAGGTATTTAACAGACATACAGGAGTTATTGCCGGTATTCTGTTTGCCTTCTATAGTCCATTGATCTTTTATGATGGGATGCTGTTAAAATCATCAGTAGAGATATTTTCAATATCTTTACTGATCTTATCCTTAATAACAGCATCAGAGAGACCCATACTTAAAAACTGGTTTATCTCTGGTATCTTTTTTGGAATAGCCGCCCTTGCAAGGGGGAATATCTTTATCTTTCTCCCCTTTATCATTGCCTATATCTTCTTAAAACATCTGAAGGGTTTAAATTGTTTAAGCCCCCTCACTCTAACCCTCTCCCCTAAGGGGAGAGGGAAGGGTGAGAGGGAGAGGGCTAACCTGAGCCATTTACTGAAAGAGATGACAGGACTCCTTGCAGGGATAATAATTATAGTCTCTCCGGTTACTATAAGAAACTATATAGTTGGAGATGACTTTGTATTGACAACAGCGCATACAGGTATAAATTTCTATATAGGGAATAATCCAGAGGCTACAGGGGTACATGCCCCCCCTCAATTTGTCAGAACCACACCGGAATACGAGAAAAGAGATTCAAAGAGGTATGCAGAAAAAGAGATGGGAAGAGAGCTAAGTCCTTCAGAGGTGTCAAAGTTCTGGCTCTCTAAAACAATAGAGTTTATAAAAAGAGAGCCGCACAGGTATTTACAACTCTTACTTACCAAATTTAAACTTATATGGTCATCATACGAGGTGCCTGATAATGGCACCGACTATAATATATTAAAAAAAGAGACTATCTTTTTAAGACTCTTATCATTCAGCATCATAGCACCAATGGGAATATCAGGCATATTTTTATCCTTTAAAAAGAGAAAGAGAGTCGCAGTATTATACCTTTTTTCAATAAGTTATGTCATCTCACTGCTACTCACATATATTACATCCCGCTATCGCCTCCCTATAATAATCCCTCTATTAATATTTGCATCATTTTATATATATCACATCTATTTAAGTATAAAGCAGAGGAAGATCAAGCAGACACTGCTTCCACTTATAACATTCATCACCCTTTTTTTCCTTATTACCCATAGAGAAAAGGAACTGTCATCAAGTTTTGCCCCTCATATACATAATAATATAGGATTGGCATATCTTGATTTAGACAGATATGAAGATGCCATAAGGGAATTTAATATAGCCATATCACTCTACCCGGAACTTGCAGAGACATACTTTAATCTTGGGAGCTTATATCTGAGGCAGGGGCTGGATGATAAGGCTATCCAATCATTCAAAAGAGGGATATCTGTCAAAGATTATGATCCAGATGCGCATCTTATACTAGGATATATATATACAAAGAAAGATAGATATAAAGATGCAATAAGAGAATACGAAAAGGTTATTAAGATCGATGCAAAAAATCCTGATGCTTATCAGAATCTGGGCAATATATATTACAAAACAGGAGATATGGAAATGGCAATAAGATATTGGAAGAGGTCATTAGAGATAGACCCTGAAAATAGAGAGTTGAAACGATTTATGGAAAGAATGTAACTATTCAGCTAATTAGAGGGCAAGGGGTGGAAAAAAGTTTATAGCGTTACCTTAGAGACTGTTCAAGATAGTAATAGATATTAAACAGTCTCTAAGATAAACATTCCAGAAGCTGATTCTTAATATCTGTGAATATATCTTCATTGGATTGAGAACCATCAATAATATGTATTATAGGTCTTTTGCCCTGGTGAACAGATTGGATTGTTCTGGCAAACAGTTTAAATATATCTCTAACCTTTGTTAAATACATCTTCTCTTCATATTTGTTTGGTCTTTCTCCTCTCTTTTCTTTTATTCTTCTAATTCCTTCTTCTGGAGATATATCTATAATAATTAATATATCTGGGATAGGTGCGAACTCTTCATTTTTCTTTTGTATCTCCCTGAAATCTAATCCTAATGCGCCCTGATATGCCATAGTGGAAAAATAATATCTGTCAGTAATGACAATTTTATTCTCTTTTAATGCAGGTATAATAACATTTTCAACATGTTCTTTCCTATCTTTAATGAAAAAGCTCAATTCATCTTCTGGAGTTATTCCCTTTCTCCCCTTTTTTTCAATCTCCCTTATCTTTTGCCCCCAATAACCATTAGTAGGCTCTTTTGTAATAAGGACATCATATCTCTCCTCCTCCCTCATGAATTTGTCCAATAGATTTACCTGCGTACTCTTTCCTGCTCCGTCAATACCCTCAATTGCTATTAATATACCTTTATCCATGTTCTTTTCCATAATCGTTTCTCCTTACGCATATTATCTTTAAGATATGTATGACTCTTTATATCCCTGACTTATTCAATATATAATATTATAGATTATTGACAAAGTTTTGAAAAGGCATTCTATATTTCAAAAAACAGGGATAGGTGTGCCCTGAAGTCTGGGTTATGGTATGTATTTTGTAATCTCTGTTTTTTGGCACTGTGAAAATCTTGACTTTCTTGTCTCAATATTCTATAAAGTTGAAAAGTTTAAATTAAATTTGAACCTTAAATTTAAAGGAGGTGGTTATTCTGAAATATCTGAAATAGAGGTATTATTTTTCAAGACATCCACACAGATAAATAATACAAACTAAAAAAAGGAGGCGAAATGATAAGAAAAAGTATTGGTTTACGATTTATAGGATTACTTTTGAGTATTATGATGGTATCAGTCATCTTTTTTAACCAGGAGGCATCTGCAGTTCCGGCATTTGCACGACAGCAGGGTATAAGCTGTTCTTCATGCCATACCAACTGGCCCCAATTAAACAGCTTTGGCCGTTCCTTCAAAGAGAGCGGATACAGATTGAATGAAGAGAACCTGCAGATATCTGACTATCTGACTCTGAATAAAAATATCCCTGTGTCAGCAAGATTAAATATGCGGATTATAGATAGAAAAACCTCTGCAAAGCTTAATCTGAGGGCATTTCATGAGGCTGAGGTATTTTTCGCTGGAAAGGCAGGTGACAAATTTTCCTTTTTTGCAGAGATGGCATCTGAGGATGAATTTGCACCGGCAGAAGAACCTGGTGACGGAGTAAATGATCCGCAGGGTGTACCAGGCTTTCAGGTTCAGGTTGTATCCGGAGTAGTCAGCTATCACCATAACAGGTATGCCAATCTCTATTTTGGATTAGGATCACCATTTTATCCCGATGGTTATAATACGCTCCACCATCATAATGCATCAAGAAAGGACTGGGTACCATTAACAAAGGGATTCATCCCTGGTGAGAGTCAGTTTGTCAGCCTGTCAGGGAGACCTGTTGATGAACTATTCTATATTGTAGGAGTTAGTGCAGACAACGCTAATAGCAGCCGCCTTGAGGGAAATGATGCACAGGACTATTCTCTCAGGCTTGCTTATGATCTCCTGCCTGATATAACATTAGGTGCATTTTACAATGCGGGAAAGATATTTGATTCTGATAAAGGAGAATCCACAGATAATAAACTATTCAGCAGGCGTGGTATTGACCTGAATGCCAACGTGGATAGTATAAACATAGATGCTCTATATGCTATTGCCAGAGATATTGATGATAACAATGATGGTATTGTTGATGGTTTGATCAATGACTATATCTTTTCTGTAGAGGTTCATTATTTTTTAGAGAAAGATGGTCGTCCATGGTTAAGCCCTTCTCTTATATATGACAGGTATACGATGAATGATGGAAGAGATGACTGGGCAGAGGGAGGTCTGTTTATTACATACTTTGCAAGAGATAATATAAAGACACAGATTGGCTGGGAAGGTACATTTGATGATCCAAGTGGTGATAATAGCGGCAGATATAGCCTTGTAGTTGATGTAGGATTTTAATAAAAGAAATAAAAAACCCCGACAAAAAACCATTTTTGTCGGGGTTCAAATCACTAACCAAACTTATGACTTGGTTACATTTGTAGCCTGAAGACCCTTATCTCCCTGAACAATCTCAAATTCTACCTCTTGTCCTTCTGATAAAGTCTTGAATCCATCAGATTGAACCGCAGAAAAATGTACGAATACATCATTTCCATCATCTTGCTGGATAAAGCCATACCCTTTCTTTTCGTTAAACCATTTTACTTTACCTCTAGGCATCTTCCTTCTTTTCCTCCTCTTACTTATCCCATTTCAAGTCCTTTCTTTATACCTTGAAATGCTGTTAATAACTCCAAGAAGAAAATGTTTTTCTTCTTGTTCCTCTTATTTTCACATATCTAAAATATATCGTCTGGGATTGACATGTACATGATTGTCCAAAATCTCGTAGTGCAGGTGCGGACCAGTGCTTAAACCTGTATTTCCAACATAACCAATGATATCTCCCCTTTTTACCCTCGCACTTCTTTTTACTTTAAATGAGGAAAGATGCCCATATAGTGTTATCTTTCCATATCCATGATCAATCTTTATAAAATTTCCAAAACCGTTATCAAATCCTGTGTAAATTACCTTGCCGTCTGCAGGTGTTATTATCGGCGTACCCTTTCTTGCAACAATATCAATTCCTTTATGCATGGTCAGTTTTCCTGTAAAAGGAGATATTCGTTTACCAAATCCAGAAGATATCCAGCCTACAACTGGTAATAAAGATGGAGTGGCTGCCCACATATACTGCTTATTTTTCATATTATCTGTGACCTCTCTCAGACTTATCTCCTGGTCTTCAGCCTGGCTTTGCAAGGTCATGAGTTCATTTTTTATAACCTCTAATTCATCTATATACTGAAACCCATTTTCCTCTTCTGCAGCTGTCTCTTCTCCTCCCATTCCGAATAATCTGGCATCATCTGGATCAACAGCAAGATCAGTCATCATTCGTAACTTTATATCTAACTCCTTTAGTTTTACCATCTTTTTTTTAAGCTCATCAATAGTCAGGGCAAATTTTTGTATCCTGACTTCTTGTTTTTTGCTCTCCTGATACACTACCCTTAATTCTGATAACTCATCAGCCATATTGATAAATTTAACGATGAACAGAAAAGAAAAGATAATAAAAAATGAAGCCGCACATAACAATATCTTTCCTGACTTTTTGCTCATATTAAAACTATAATTTTTAGAATGAAGGTTAGAAAGAACCATCACTGTATAAGTATCTTTCAAATCTTTCATCTTTTCCTCCCAAAAATGATAAAATTCAGTGTAATGTTAGCATATATAATATTTTGTTGTCAAGAATTTTTGTCTCTTAAACACCTCTAAGAACACATCTGTCGCAAAGAGGTATCTTCCTGCACAGGTCTTTTCCTACTTTAACAATAAGCGCATGATATTCATTAAACATCTGGACATCATGACATAGATTATTCATAAAGAGCAGCCTCATGGATTGATAACTAACTCCCTCTCCTACTACATTATGTCTTATAAGTATCTTCCTTGTGTAGTTATCTATCACAAAGGCAGGATATTCACCTGCATATAAGAGTATAGAATCAGCAGTTTCTTCTCCTATCCCTTTTATCATAAGGAGCTTTTTTCTTAAAGATTCCATCTCTTTACTAAACATCCTATTAATATCCCCTTCAAACTCATTAAAGAAGAAATCTAAAAAGTTCTTTAACCTCCCTGCCTTAATATTATAATATCCCGATGGCTTTATTAAGGATGCCAGTTCCATCTCTGAAAGCCTATAAAGTGGATAAGGAGCAAGGACATTTTTCTCTTTTAGATTTTGTATAGCCTTCTCAACATTCTTCCACGAGGTATTCTGAGTTAGAATCGCCCCAATTATTACCTCGAAAGGAGAATCTGCCGGCCACCAATCTTGCGACCCATATCTCTCAAAGAGTCTCTTGTAGATATTTTCAAGGATATCCTTATAGGACATTCTTAAACCTCTATTCTGAAATAGATGCAATTTTTATACCAGAAACAGAGAAAAAGGCTAATCTATTGAAAACATTAGAATCTGTATAAGATAGCCCTCGTTTTCTGCCATCCTACTTATGTAAAAAATTACACTAACTATGTACTATTTTACACACCATGTCAAAAATTGAACACTTTTTAATAATACTCCCCCCCTAACCCCCCTTTTCCAAAGGGGGGAATATAGGGAAGTCCCCCTTTAGCA
>JBHHUU010000093.1:0-10165 GCA_046753905.1 Nitrospirota bacterium
TCGGCTTCCATGACCTGAAGTTTAAGGCAGCCATAAGCAATGCCGAGCCTCTATACGATTATCAACGGGAGCTTATAGGAAAGATGTTAAACTGTCAGGTGGTGGATACCTACGGCTGTACAGAGTGGTGTTTTCAGGCATTTGAGTGTTCTGAAGGCAGGTTGCATATCTCCCCTGATGTAGGGATATTTGAAGTGGTTGATTCAAAGGGTAAACCAGTACCTGAGGGAGAGATTGGAGAGGTTGGAGGAAGATGGGGAAATGAGTTCTGGAGTTGAGGAGTTGGAGAGTTGAAAGAGTGTTGCGGGTTAAAGACAAGGCACAAAGGGGCAAAGGCAGAAGGCACAAAGGTTATTCAAACAAAAGACTTGCTATAACTAAAATAGGCTATTCAATAATAAAAGGCTTGCCCATTTTATGGTTATGTCAGCAAATAATAATGTCTTATGATTAAAAGAGATATATTGCGGACTTATAAAGCCTGTTCAGGTACAGCTATAAATATTCAACAAAATCGTTGACTTATGCATAGAAAGCTCTTATAATTAGTGGTGTTAATTCATCAACAAAACCACACTAAAACAGGTTGAAGGGATAGAAGATGTGAAAAATCTCCGTAAGAACATAGAGAGACCGTTTAACCTTCTAAAACACCATTTTTATAAAGACAGTATATGCCAAACTCACTTGAACTTCAAGAGTTCAGTAATAAAATTTACCCTTGATTTTAATATATTAATTTACTACTATTTAATCAACTATTCAGTACTATTTCATTTTTTTGTTTTAATTCCCCTCTTGAGGGGAATTAACTTGTATATGCTGAATAGTTACATATTTAATTTATTATTTGGAGGGTATAAAACGATGCACAATAATGAATTACATGAATATATTAATGGATTGCCAAATATCTGCGGCATGGAAGAGAAGATATCTGGTATAGTGAAAAAGACTGGTCCAGTCTTTATTCCTGATAACGACATTGATTTTAGCCGTGTCAGAAGCGCTTTTGCAATAGCACTCCACATGCAGCAGCCTCTTATACCGGCAGGCGGGGATAATATTCATAGTGCTGAAATAATAAGCAACCTCAAGTATATGATGGATAATCAGCATATCGGTGATAATCATAACGCACCTGTCTTCCAGTGGTGCTATAAGAGAATAGGAGAGTTTATTCCTCAGCTTGTCAGTGAAGGGAGGCAGCCAAGAGTGATGCTTGATTATTCTGGGTGCCTGCTGCATGGACTCATACAGATGGGTCTAAATGATGTAATTGACAGCCTCAGAACTATAACCTGTGAACCTGAATATAAACGTTGTGTGGAATGGTTAGGTTGTACATGGAGTCATGCAGTAGCACCATCTACCCCTGTACAGGACTATCGTCTGCATGTCATGGCATGGCAGCATCATTTTGCTGCTATCTTTGGACTGGATGCCCTTAGCAGGGTCAAGGGTTTTTCGCCTGCTGAGATGGCTATCCCCAATCATCCTGATGTCTGCTATGAGTTTGTAAAGACCCTGAAAGAGTGTGGATATTGGTGGGTAATGGTGCAGGAACATTCTGTTGAAGATAGAGAGACAGGATATGGGATATCCCGCCCACATATTCCTCATCTCCTTGTTGCCAGAAATTCAGAAGGTGAGACTGCCAGCATCATTGCTATTATCAAGACACAGGGCAGTGACACCAAACTTGTAGCCCAGATGCAGCCATATTATGAAGCAAAGGGACTATCCCGCGTGGAATTAGGTGGAAAAAATATTCCGCCTCTTGTGACCCAGATCGGCGATGGAGAAAATGGTGGTGTTATGATGAATGAGTTCCCTGATATGTTTCATCAGGCAGTACGTGACTATAGCGGTTCAGAAACACCTTCTATGAATGTAACAGAATATCTTGAACATATTACGGCAATGGGGATAAAGGAAGAGGACTTCCCGACTATTCAGCCAATCCTCCAGAAGCGAATATGGGAGAGGTTCAAAAATGGAGGCGGTCAGGAAAAACTGAATGCATGTATTGAAGAACTCAGCAAGGAAGACCATTCATTCAATATAGAGGGAGGAAGCTGGACAAATAATATCTCATGGGTAAAGGGATATGAGAATGTACTTGGTCCAATAAATAAGGTAAGTGCAATGTTTGCCGAAAATGTCCTGAATCAAGGTATTAGTACCAACGAACACCGATACCGAAATGCTCTCTTTTACCTACTTATCTCACAAACCAGTTGCTACCGCTATTGGGGGCAGGGAATATGGACTGATTATGCTAAAGAGATCTGCAGTCGTGCAATAGAGATATTGGGGAACGACTTCTAAAAAATGTTCTGCAAGCCGTTTTTATCTTTCTACGTGGACCTTCCCCATACATTCATTGATGATAATTATGCTGAATTCCGCCATATTGGTCACCATCATAATATCTATAATTATGATATATTCAGATAAAAGAATCACTATCCAGATTAATCCCAAAATAATGCTTGACAATAATAAGCTATCTATTGCAAGATCAAGATTGACCTGATTGTATATATGTTTTTTTATAACGAAAGGAGGGTATAATGGTAGACGAGATTATTAAGATTGCAGGTGATGAAGGAAAGGATTTAATGGAACACAAATGTACTACTATTCCAAAAGAAAATCTTCAATTGCCCGGTCCTGATTTTGTAGACAGAGTATTTGCCATTTCAGACAGAACTAATAGTGTATTGAGAAATTTATATTCGTTTTTTAATCATGGTAGACTTGCCGGCACAGGTTATCTTTCAATCCTCCCAGTTGATCAGGGTATAGAGCATTCAGCAGGTGCCTCTTTTGCACCAAATCCGATCTATTTTGATCCAGAGAATATTGTGAAACTTGCTATTGAAGGGGGATGCAATGCCGTTGTCTCTACACTTGGAGCACTTGGTGCAATTTCACGCAGATACTCCCACAAGATCCCTTTTATTGTAAAGATAAACCATAATGAGCTCCTTACTTTTCCCAATGAATACGATCAGAGATTATTTGGTGTCGCGGAACAGATATTTGATATGGGGGCAGTCGGAGTGGGGGCTACAATCTATTTTGGCTCTCATGAATCAAGGAGGCAGATAGAAGAGATAACAAGACTATTTGACAGATCGCACGAGTTAGGTATGTTTACTGTGCTATGGTGTTACTTGCGAAATGAGAATTTTAAAAAGGATGGTATTGATTATCATGCGTCGGCAGACCTGACAGGTCAGGCAAATCACTTAGGAGTTACTATAGAGGCAGACATTATTAAGCAGAAACAACCTGTAAATAATGGAGGATATACTGCATTGAAATTCGGAAAAACTCATAACCTTGTCTATGAACAATTGACATCAGAGCATCCAATAGATTTAACCCGATATCAGGTCGCAAATTGCTATATGGGAAGAGTTGGATTGATTAACTCAGGTGGTCCTTCAGGTAAAAATGATTTGCAGCAGGCTGTTAAGACTGCAATAATAAACAAAAGAGCAGGAGGAATGGGACTTATCTCAGGCAGAAAGGCATTTCAGAAGCCAATGAATGAAGGAGTGGAGCTGCTTCATTCAATACAGGATGTATATCTGACTAAAGAGATAGATATA
Organism: Nitrospirota bacterium; assembly: GCA_046753905.1. Classification (GTDB taxonomy): domain Bacteria; phylum Nitrospirota; class Nitrospiria; order JBHHUU01; family JBHHUU01; genus JBHHUU01. Next base: position 3,624 of record JBHHUU010000093.1, read on the forward strand.
GCATAGAATAAAGGTAACTATTCATCTAATACAGAGCAAGAGGTTCCAAAGACTTTATAATGCGTATGATTATAATAAGTTTATTAAGATAGAACAGCATCATTTCAGATTAGGTCTCTATGAGTAGTGAGAGCTAATCGCTAAGGTGACGCTATAAACTCTTTTCCACCCCTCACTCTGTATTAGCTGAATAGTTACGAATAAACATTTATGAACGAGTTGTTCACCCCCGAGCATGAAAATTAACCCCCCTCTAACAAAGGGAGAAACTTATACTCCCCCTTTAGCAAAGGGGGGCAAGGGGGGATTTTCATAATAAAGAAGTATCTATTGATAAATGTATGAAGAGATTATTATTACTACTTATCTTATGTGTCTTTTCTTTGTTTATAAGGGATTGCTGGGCATCTGTTATAGATGGCATTGCAGCTGTTATCAATGATGATATTATCACGAGGAGTGAATTGAAGAATTCCCTGCAGCTATTAAAAAAGGAGTTGTTGAAAAGAGAGAATAAAGATAACTGGACTAAGATAATGCCCGGTATTAAAGAGGAAGAGATTAATAGATTAATAGAAGAGCGATTACAACTCCAGATAGCAAAAAAGAGAGGTATAACAGCAGACAAGAGAGAGGTAGATAAGGCTATTGAAGAGATAAAGAAAAAGAATTTCTTCTCTGATGATAATGCCTTCAGAAAGGCATTGGAAGATGAGGGTGTCTCTTATGAGGAATATGTAAATGAAATTAAAGATCAGTTGACTATAATGAAACTTGTAAATATAGATGTATGGTCACATATTGTATTAAAAGAGGATGAGATAATTGAATACTACAAAAATAACAGACAATTATTTTTGTCTCCTGAAAGGGTCAGAATATCTCAAATTCTTATCCCGAAAGATGATAATAATGAAAAGATATCATCCAGATACGCAAGAGAAAAGGCTATGGATATAGTTAAACAACTTCATAATGGGGCTGATTTTGAAGATATGGCTATGAGATATTCAGAAGGTATCTTAGACAAAAAAGATAGTGATCTTGGTTATTTTACAAGGGGGACATTGTTGCCGGAGATAGAAAAAACAGCATTTTCCCTAAAGACAGGAGAGGTAGATGTTGTTGAGACATCACTGGGATTTCATATTATAAAGGTAATAGACAAGGATACATCTTCTTATAGCCCATTGGAAAAGGTAAGGACTGACATTGAAAATATCCTTAAAAGGCAAAAATCAGAACAACTATACCAGGAGTGGTTAAGTAAGCTCAGGAAAAATGCCTATGTATTTATTAATTTTGAAGAATAGAGACATAAAACTTCACTCATCCATTGCTAAGAGTCCATTCTTTCCCAGCGTAAAGATAATAATACCCTCTTTGGTAATTTGACTAAATGGTCTATGGTTTTATATCCTATTACCCAATTCTTCTATCAACTCTCTAATCCTCTTATATTTAATCTTATGACTTGCTCTGTTTACGACAAGCCTTGCTGTAGACTCTGTGATTGTCTCTACCTCTCTGAGATTATTCTCCTTTAATGTCTTTCCAGTGGATATGAGATCCACGATTTTTTCAGCCAGTCCTACTATTGGAGCAAGTTCAACAGAGCCATAGAGTTTTATAATCTCACAAGGGATACCCTTGTTACTAAAATACCACTCTGTTATATTAGGATATTTTGTTGCAACCTTTACTTTGGAACAATATATCAGACTATTTTTAGAGACTGCCTTTGGTTCTGCTATAACCAGCTTACAATAACCAAATCCTAAATCCAGGGGTTCATATATATTCTTATCCTGTTCTAAGAGTACATCCTTGCCCACAATCCCGATATCAGATGCCCCATACTCAATATATGTCGGGATATCAACAGCCCGCACTATCATATATCTATATCTATTTCCCTTATCCTCAAATACCAGCTTTCTTGAATCACTCTTTATGTCTACATCTATTCCAACTTTTTTGAAAAGTTTTATAGAAGCGTTAAGCAGCTTACCCTTGGGAAGGGCTATGGTAATAATGTCTCTATCTCTCATAATCTCCTCAACTCCTTAACTCTCTAACTCTCTTAATATCCGCACCCAATAATGATAATTTCTCTTCTATATGTTCATATCCTCTATCAAGATGATATATACGGGATATCTCTGTTGTCCCTTCTGCTGCCAGCCCTGCAATAATCAGGGATGCGCTTGCCCTGAGGTCAGATGCCATTACAGGCGCACCGCTCAGACCGCTGACACCTTTTATTATGGCACTATTGCCATGGATCTTTATATCAGCGCCCATTCTCCTTAATTCTCCTGCATGGTTAAACCTGCTCTCAAATATTGTCTCGGTTATTACTGATGCACCTTCAGCTATTGACATGAGTGTCATCATCTGCGCCTGCATATCAGTTGGAAACCCTGGATAATACATGGTTTTTATATCCACAGCATCATGTCTTTTTGATGACCTTATCTTAATTCTGTCATCTTCCTCTTTTATCTCTATACCTGCCTCTTTCAATTTTATTATTAGTGCCTCTAAATGCTCAGGAATACAGTCCATGATCAAGACATCACCACCAGTAATGGCAGCCGCTATTATAAATGTGCCTGCCTCAATCCTATCAGGGATTATCCTATGTTCAGCACCATGCAGTTCTGATACACCTTCTATTATTATCTCCTCACTGCCTGTCCCTTTTATCCTTGCCCCCTTTTTGATAAGAAATTCTGCAAGGTCTGCTATTTCAGGCTCACACGCTGCATTTTCAATCGTTGTAACCCCATCTGCCAGAACAGCAGCCATCATCAGGTTTTCTGTTGCAGTTACAGATGGTATATCTAAATATATCCTTGCCCCTTTTAGTCTGTCTGCCTTGAGATTGATATATCCATGCTCTATCTTTACAAATGCACCCATCTTCTTAAATCCTGTTAAATGCAGGTTTACTGGTCGCGCACCAATAGCACATCCGCCCGGCAGAGATACACGTGCCTCTCCAAACCTTGAGACAAGTGGTCCCAGAGATAGTACAGACGCCCTCATTGTCTTTACAAGGTCGTATGGTGCCTCGCAGCTATTTATATCCTTTGATATTACTGATATCTTTCCATTTTCTGTCTTTATCCCTGCCCCAATTTGTGATAAGAGTCGGCAGACTGTCTTCACATCTACAAGCGAGGGTATATTTGACAGGACATCCTCTTCTCTGGATAAAAGGGAAGATACAAGTATGGGAAGGGCAGCATTTTTGGCTCCGCTAATCCTTACCTCACCTTTTAATCTCTTACCGCCATTTATAAGAATCTTATCCATTTATCACTTACTCATCTTTTGTAACTATTCAGCTAATAATTACAGGGCAAGGGGTGGAAAAGAATTTATAGCGTCACCTTAGCGTTTAGCTCTGACTACTCATAGAGACCTAAACTAAAATGATGCTGTTCTATTTAAATAAACCTGACTATAATCATACGCATTATAAAGTCTTTGGAATCCCTTGCCCTGTAATTATTAGCTGAATAGTTACTATCTTTTTAAGGTTAGTATTGCTATTCTTTCAATACCGGCATAATCTCTCTTTATCTCCATATCCCATATATCTCTATTTATAAAATTCCTTATTATATCACCCTGGCAGTAATCTATCTCTAAAATAAGACAGTTACCCTTTGATAATATGCTCTCTGCCTCTATTATAATGCTGCGAATGAAATCAAGTCCGTCCGCTCCGCCATTTAATGCCCGAAAGGGTTCATAATCTTTTACCTCTGGTTGTAGTCCAGATATTGAATTAGTTGAGATATAAGGTGGATTGGAGATAATCAGGTCAACTCTATCTCTTATTAATAGTTCGAAGATATTGCCGCATATAAACTGTATCCTGTTATTTACGCCATGGAGTCTTGCATTCTCAATCGCTATCTTCAGGGAAGTATAAGAGTTGTCTATAGCATATATCTGTGCATCAGGGATCTCTATAGCCAGTGCAACTGCTATACACCCGCTGCCTGTACATAGATCAAGTATGGTAAATTGGGTCCTTGCTCGTGATAGTCTGGAATATATCTCTACAGTTGATTCCACCAATAGCTCTGTTTCAGGCCTCGGGATAAACACATCCTCTGTGACCTTAAACCTTAATCCCCAGAATTCCTGTGTCCCAATAATATATTGCAGGGGTTCTCTGTTTCCTCTTCGCTCCAGCAGATTATTGATTCGTAATGATTCTTGCACATCCAAATGTCTGTTAAAATTCACATAAAGGTCAAGTCGTTCAGCATTAATAGCATGACATAATAAAAGTTCTGCCTCTAACCTCGAATTGGCTATGCCGCATTCACATAGATATCTCTCACTCTTTTTAATTATATCTATTACAGTTGCCATCTAAACTCACAGCAGCTCACACCTTCCCTTTATTTTCAAAGAGAAAATCTCCTCTCCCCTTGTGGGAGAGGATTAGGGTGAAGGGGATATTACCTTTAACTTTTCTGCATTATCAGAGGCTATCAACTGCTCAATAATATCATCTATGTTCCCTTCTAATATCTGTTCTAATTTATGAAGCGTAAGTCCTATTCTGTGGTCAGTAACTCTATTCTGCGGAAAGTTATAAGTCCTTATCTTTTCGCTCCTTTCTCCTGATCCTACCTGCGACTTCCTTGTCTCAGATATCTCTGCATCCTGCCTCTCCCTTTCCATTTCAGATAGCCTTGACCTCAAGATTCTCATCGCCCTTGCCTTATTTTTGATCTGTGATCTCTCATCCTGACAGGTCACAACCAATCCTGTAGGGAGATGGGTTATCCTTACGGCTGAATATGTAGTATTCACACCCTGTCCACCAGGTCCTGATGAACAATAGGTGTCTATCCTCAGATCCTTCTGGTCAACAGGGATATCTACCTCTTCCGCCTCAGGAAGAACAGCTACTGTCACAGTAGATGTATGTATCCGTCCGCTCGCCTCTGTAAGAGGTATCCTCTGAACCCTGTGGACACCACTCTCATATTTCAGGTAGCTATATGCCCCTTTACCCTCTATTATAACTATTATCTCCCTGATACCTCCAAGCTCAGTATGATTGGTATTTATGATTTCAACCTTCCATCTCTTTTTTTCCGCATATTTAGAATACATCCTGAATAGATCAGATGCAAAGAGAGCTGCCTCTTCACCACCCGTGCCAGCCCTTATCTCCAAAAAGGTATTTTTTGTATCCCTTGGATCTTCTGGTATTAGTAACAATTTTAATCTCTCTATCAGACCATCCTTTCTATTCCTTAAGTCAGACAGCTCTTCTTCTGCTAATGACTTCATCTCACAATCACTGGTTTTATCTTCTAATATATCTTCTGTATTCTCAATAGACTGTAATAGTTTTTTATACTTATTATAATTATCAACAATCTCAGATATATCAGACTGTTCTTTTGCATACTTATGGACATCTTTACTATTAGATAGAATAGCAGAATCTGCAAGAAGCCTGCTAAGTTCATTATATTTGTCAACTATTACATCCAACTTTTTAAAAAAATCTTCTTTTATCGCAATCATGATCTCTTATCCAAAACCCAGAAACAGGGTCAAATAATTTGATAACAACCTGTCAATACAAATACTTCACTATTGCAGATAACTACTTTCTTCCATATTTCTTTTTGAATTTTTCTACTCTGCCTTCTGTATCTATTATCTTTTGTGTTCCTGTAAAAAGTGGATGACATGCCGAGCATATCTCAATTTTGAGATCACCCTGTGTAGAACGGGTCTTTATCACCTCTCCACAGGCGCATGTAATTGCTGCATCTTTATATTCAGGATGAATACCTTTCTTCATATCTCATTATCTCCTTTCTATATTTTTATTGGATTTTTCTCTTCTCTGTTTACAATGTAAGCATTTAAATTTATAATTATATCAAATAGATTTTATTTTTGCAAAATTGCGACTGGCTCACAACAATTCTCGGCAAAGCATAGGGACTGTTACCAATACTGTTCGGCATGATAATTGTTAGTTATGATATTAGAAGCAAACTTCCCCTTTTTCCTTTAATGTAAGGGGCTTTTCTTTCTGCCCGCTTAATGTAAAACGCCATCTCCCCCATGTAAGGCTTGCTATACCATCTTCCCTTATGTAAGGGGGGATTAAGGGGGGTTACCTCCCCCTGATATTTCTTGCAATAACTCTCCATTAGAATAACTCCCCTGCCCCCTCTTACATAAGAGGGGGGATATTAAGTATCCATCTATTCTCCCCACCCAACTTTGCTCCTTAATGCCTGCTAGGCAAAAACCATGCCGAACAGCATTGGTCTGTTACAGAATAAGTACTAAACCAGCGATTCTTAGTGAAGAAAAAAGGCGTTTTGTGGCAGGCTTTATAAGGGATACTTTTTTGCCAATACTCTATATGAGTCAGACCGATATGAGGCATATCCTTGTCTTTTGTTCCAAAATTCCTGTAAAATTAGTAACTATTCAGCTAATGCAGAGCAAGGGATTCCAAAGACTTTATAATGCGTATG
>JBHHUU010000094.1:0-10072 GCA_046753905.1 Nitrospirota bacterium
ACCCATAAGGTTCCCCCCTCCCTATCCAGTAATTTTAACATTACTCTTTTCCTTGCTGCTTTGTCCCCTCCAACAAAGGGAGAGGAGTTGCAAAAGTTAACAATTTCCAAATCTCTGTTTTGGGGCTGATTTTGTTGCTTGACAAATTGAATATGCGGTATTAAAATCTATAGAGATGATTAAGATAGCACGAAAAATAGATGTCAACAATATATCTTTCGCGTTGATAACCTTTATATTTCTTATAAATATCACAACGATCTGTTATGGTATGGAAAGTTTTGGTATCGGAGAAATAGAAGGTGAGACAGGTCACTGCATCCATTATTACTGTAAAATGGGAGCAGATGAAAAGATAAACTGCACTCTATCAAACTATTTGCAGGAAAAAGAGGGGAGCAACATCCCTGAGTCTCATCTGCTTTTAAGTAACAATATCATCAAATCAGATAGCGGAATTATTGTTAATAGCGATGAGGACAACCCCTTACTTGTATCATTTCTGAATATCCACAAAATACCATCGGTAGAGATATACCTTTCTAATAACTCCCTGAGAAATTAACACCTGTTCTTCCTGTATCTAAATTTTAAATAATATTCACATTGTAACATTATATACATCATTATTCCCCTTTTAAAGAGAGGATTATATGAAAAGATATGCTTATTTTATCATCTTTTTTATAGCTTTTGCCCTTTTAAAGGTCAGTATAACCATTAGCTGGGCATTAGAAGATGAAGTGAAAGAGACAGAGAGGGTCAAATTAGCTCTTATTATAAAAGAGGTATTAGAAAAGAATCCTGAACTGGCATCACTTAGGAGTAGAGTATATGCCTTTGAAGAGAGGATTGATCAGGCATCGGCATGGGATGATCCAAAGATAGGACTTATGTTTATGAATATTCCTATAGATTCATTCTCTTTTCGGGATACAGACATGACACAGAAGACACTCTCTTTTACGCAGAAGGTTCCATTTCCGGGAAAGACTGAATTGAGGAGAATAATAGCAGAAGAGGCTGCTGGAATAGACTTAGAGAGCTATAGAGAGATGAGACTCAGGATTGTAAAAGATGTAAAGAAAGATTATTACAACCTTGCCTTTATATATAAGGCGATCGATATAACCAGTAAAAACAAGGCAATATTAGAAAAGTTTGTAAAGATAGCTGAGGCAAAATATGTTGTTGGAAAGGGGCTTCAACAGGATGTAATAAAGGCACAGGTTGAGATGTCAAGGATGATAGAAAAGTTGATAGCACTGAGACAGAAAAAGGCAAGTCTCATTGCAGATTTGAATATGCTCATGGACAGGTCTCCTGCTGCACCAATGGGAAAGATAGAAGAATTAGAGAAAAAGGAGATTGATTATACATTTGAAGGGTTAAAAACTATCTCATTTAAGAGGTCTCCTGTTCTGAAAGAGAGAGGAAGAGAGATAGAGAGATACAAGTATTCTCTTGAACTGGCAAAAAAAGAATACTATCCAGATTTTGGTCTGGGTATCACTTATGGTCAGAGGGATAATAGCCCTGTAAAAGGGAGAACAGATTTTATATCAGGAGGTATCTCAGTCAATGTACCTATATGGCATAAGAAGAAACAGGGGAAGAAGGTCTCAGAGACGGTATATCTTCTGAATATGGCGGAGGATAAATATCTTTCTGAGAAGAATAAAATCCTGTTTATGATAAAGGATCTAATGGAAAAGGAGGAAAAGACAAGTCAATTAATAGATCTCTTTAAAACAGGGATTATCCCTCAGGCAACACAATCATTAGAGTCAGCATTTGCAGGTTATAGGGTTAATAAGGTAGATTTTTTAACTCTCCTGCACAATCAGATAACATTGTTTAAGTATGAGATTGAATACTACAGGATGATAGCTGACCATGAGATCGTTCTTGCAGAATTAGAGGCAGTGGTCGGGGGAGATATTGCAGTAGCAAGAATTCAGGAGTCAGAATGAAGAATGAAGAAATGATCTTATAATATTCTGGCTTTTGACTCCTGGCTTCTGAATTCTTAGTCCGCCGAAGGCGTTAATTTATAGGTGTGTGCTAGGGTGCAGTTGTCAGGGTGCAGAGAAGATTTTTATAAGCTGCATCCTGACAACTGCACCCTGCACCCTGCACCCTTAATTTTAAACATGAGGTGATTGATATGGGTAAGAAAAATATAAGGTGGCCATTTTATATAATAGCCTTTCTTGTGGTGATGAATATTCTATCTATAGCTATTGTTGTAAAAAAACCAGTCTATCTGAGGTCGATACTATCATCAAAAGGTAAGGCAGCAGCACCTGAAATACAAAAAGAAAAAGGGGGAAAAGAGGATTCGCATAAAGAGAAAAAGATACTCTATTGGCAGGCGCCTATGAACCCTAACTATATATCTGATAAACCAGGCAAGTCTCCTATGGGGATGGACCTTATACCAGTATATGAAGGTGAGACTGATGCGGGAGGCGGAATAAAGATCGATCCCCAGATAATCCAGAACATAGGAGTAAAGACAGAGAAGGTAGAGAAGAGACGATTAAAGAAGACAATAAGGACAGTGGGAAGGATAACCTTTGACGAGAGAAAGGTAACGTATGTACATTCAAAGATATCGGGATGGGTTGAAAAGCTATACTTAAATTTTACAGGAGAGAAGGTGAATAAGGATGATATCCTCCTCGAGATATATAGTCCGGAATTGGTCTCATCTCAGGAAGAATATCTATTAGCTATAAAGTTTCAGAAAGAACTTCAAGATAGTTCCTATCTTGAGATATCAGATACCTCAAGGTCACTCGTTGAATCTGCAAGGAGGAGACTTGAGCTTTGGGATGTGGCAGAACACCAGATAAAGGAATTAGAGGAGACCAGTGAGGTAATGAAGACGCTCCACATCCATTCACAAAGCGAGGGTATTGTCATTGAAAAGAAGGTTCAGGAGGGGAGCTATGTAACACCAGGGATGAATCTATATACATTAGCAGATATCTCAACAGTATGGGTATACGCAGATATATATGAATACGAGGTCCCGTGGATTAAGGTAGGGCAAAAGGCTGAGATGGAGCTCTCTTATTATCCTGGGATTAGATACAGGGGCAGAGTTACATTTATCTATCCATATCTGGATAAGAAGACGAGGACAGTAAAGGTAAGGATTGAGTTTCCTAACCCAAGATGGGAATTAAAGCCTGAGATGTATGCAAATGTAAGATTAGAATCAGATCTATCCAAGAGGGCTGTTACTGTCCCATCAGAGGCAGTAATACATTCAGGGGAGAGAGAGGTAGTAATAATTGCAAAGGGTGGTGGGAAGTTTGAACCAAGGGATATTACAACAGGCATTGAATTAGAGGGATATTACGAAGTAGTGAAGGGTCTGAAAGAGGGTGAAGAGATCGTTACATCTGCAAACTTCCTGATAGATTCTGAGAGCAGGCTGAGGGAGGCTATAAATAAGATGCTTAAGGCTAAGAAGGATAAAAAGACTGATATGGATAAGATGGAGCATAGTGATATGAAGGGAAAGGATAGGTGAATTAATGTTAGAAAAAATCATAGAGGCGTCTATAAAGAATAGACTTATGGTAATAATACTTACACTTATCCTATTATTGGTTGGTGTATACTGTATGATGAATATCCCGCTTGATGCCATACCTGATCTCAGTGATGTACAGGTGATAATATATACCAAGTATCCAGGACAGGCCCCACAGGTAGTAGAGGATCAGATTACATACCCATTGACCACTGCAATGTTATCCGTTCCTTATGCCAAGGTAGTAAGGGGGTATTCGTTCTTTGGCTTTTCCTTTGTATATATTATCTTTGAGGATGGAACAGACCTATACTGGGCAAGGAGCAGGGTGCTTGAATATCTGAACTTTGTTGCAGGAAGGCTTCCTGTGGGAGTTACCCCTACACTTGGTCCTGACGCCACTGGTGTTGGATGGGTCTATGAATATGCTCTTATAGATAAGAGCGGAAGACATAATCTTGCTGAATTAAGGAGTATTCAGGACTGGTATCTGAAATATGAGCTGCAGACCGTCCCTGGTGTTGCCGAGATCGCAAGTATTGGTGGATATGTAAAACAGTATCAGATAGAGATAGACCCTAATAAATTATCGGCATATAACATCCCTCTTAAAAAGGTCATAATGGCTGTTAAAAGGAGTAACAATGATGTAGGCGGAAGGCTTTTAGAGATGGCAGAGACAGAATTTATGGTAAGGGGGCTGGGATATATAAAAACAATAGAGGATATAAAAGATATACCTGTAGGTGTAGACGATAATGGAACTCCTGTATTGATAAGGAATATTGCAAATGTGCAGATCGGACCTGAATTGAGAAGAGGTCTGGTTGAGCTTGATGGAGAGGGTGAAGTCGCAGGCGGAATTGTGATAATGAGGTTTGGAGAGAATGCCCTCAGGGTAATCAATGATGTGAAAAAAAAGATAGAGGAGCTGAAAGCAGGGCTGCCGGAGGGAGTAGAGATAGTGCCTACCTATGACCGTTCAGGATTGATAGAGAGGGCAATCAATACCTTGAAGCATAAACTGACAGAGGAGCTTATTGTAGTGGCATTAGTATGTATTCTATTTCTTCTCCATATAAGGAGTGCATTTGTCTCTATATTTGTCCTTCCTACTGGTATAGCTGCATCATTCATTATCATGTACCTTATGGGGATTAATGCAAATATAATGTCAATAGGAGGCATAGCTATTGCCATAGGGGTAATGGTTGATTCCTCTGTAGTAATGGTGGAGAATACGTTTAAACATATGGAGAAGGATCAGGGCAAGAAGGAACACTGGAAAATAATCTTAGAGTCATCAAAAGAGGTAGGACCTTCACTATTCTTTGCCCTCTTGATAATAACCCTCTCATTCCTTCCTGTCTTTACACTACAGGCACAGGAGGGGAGACTATTCAAACCCCTGGCATATACAAAGACATTTGCAATGGCATCTTCGTCAATACTGGCAATTACCATTATACCAGTACTCATGGGTTTTCTGATAAAAGGCAAGATAATACCTGAACATAAGCATCCTGTAAGCAGGTTTTTTATCTTTCTCTACAGTCCTGTGATAAAGTTTGCCCTGAGGCATAAGTGGAAAACCATCATAATAACAATAATCATTACTGCTGCTACAATATTTCCATATAATAGACTTGGATCAGAATTCATGCCCCCATTGAATGAAGGAGACCTTCTGTACATGCCCACCACATTACCCGGTATATCCATAACAAAGGCAAAAGAACTCCTCCAGCAGACTGATAAGATAATAAAATCATTTCCTGAAGTGGAGAGGGTATTCGGCAAGGTAGGCAGGGCAGAGACAGCCACAGACCCTGCACCATTGAGTATGATGGAGACAGTTATACTCCTTAAACCTCATAGTGAGTGGAGGGATGGGATGACAATACAGAAATTGACAAAAGAGATGGACAGGGCGATCAAATTTCCAGGGCTTACAAACGCATGGACAATGCCTATAAAGACAAGGATAGATATGCTAAGCACAGGTATCAAGACACCTGTGGGGATAAAATTAGCAGGAAATGACCTTAATGTCCTCCAAAAGATAGGAGAAAAGATAGAGGCAGTCCTCAGAGAAGTGCCAGGTACACTGAGTGTGTACTCAGAGAGGGTAGTTGGAGGAAACTACCTTGACTTTGAGATCAACCGAAAAGAGGCAGCAAGATATGGACTGACAACAGGTGATGTCCAGGATGTAATAAAGAGTTCAATAGGTGGGATGAATATTACAGAGACAGTAGAGGGTCTTGAGAGGTATCCTGTGAATATACGATATGGCAGGGAACTGAGAGATAACATCTCTGCCCTTAAAAGGGTACTAATATCAACCCCAGGGGGAGAACAGATCCCTATTACACAGGTCGCCAGAATAGAGATAAAAAAGGGCGCCCCTGCCATCAAAAGTGAGAATGCAAGATTAAATGCATGGATATATGTGGATATTAAAGACATAGACATAGGAACCTACGTCAAGAATGCAAAAAAAAAGGTCATAAATGAAAAGATTACTCTGCCGGCAGGGTATAATCTCTTCTGGAGCGGACAATATGAGTATATGGAGAGGGCAATTGCCCGACTTAGTCTTGTTATCCCCGGCACACTGATAATAATATTTTTATTATTATACTTTAACTTCAGGAACCTTACTGACTCCATGATAGTGATGTTCTCTATCCCCTTTTCAATGGTAGGCGGGGTATGGTTTATGTTCCTCCTGAAATATAATCTTAGCGTAGCAGCAATGGTCGGTTTTATCGCACTCGCAGGACTTGCTGTGGAGACAGGTATCGTGATGTTAGTATATCTGGATGAGGCATATAAGAGGAGATTAGAAGAGAAGGGCAGCAATATAGCAAAAGAGGATGTCTATGATGCAGTAGCCCAGGGGGCTATATTGAGGGTAAGGCCCATACTTATGACAGTCGGGACAACCCTGATAGGTCTCCTGCCTATAATGTGGGGAACAGAGACAGGGTCACAGGCAATGAAGAGATTGGCAGCCCCAATGATAGGAGGACTCATAACCGCTACGGTCCTTACCTTGATTATCATTCCAGTGATCTATGCAGTAATAAAGGGCAATAGTAAAGGGGTAGCCCGCTAAATTTCGGCGATGTAACCTATAACACTATAACAACCCTTACCCCCCACTCCAGCCTTCCCGCAAGGGGAGGGCGCTTTAAGTCCCCTCCGATTTGACGGGGGAGGGTTAGGATGGGGATGATAATGTTGGGCAACTCTTACCTATAATTGCTGGATTGCTGGGGGATTTTTTGTATGACTTGTGAAATTTTTAATTGTATGTTATTGTTAAATTATATTAGTATATATGAAATCATTCTTCTTTAACAATGTCAAATTTTAATGTCTGTAATCTGAAATCCTGAGCAGGAATTATTATGGATAACCTTAAGATATTATTTGTTGAAGATAATTTAGATCATCAGGAACTTGTTGCCTGGTCTCTCAAAGAACATTTCACCAATATTGATCTGGTAATAGCTGAATCAGGGAATGAATGTCTCATGTATTGCAAAAAAGTAATGTTCGATCTCATACTCTTAGATTACAAACTTCCAGACACAGATGGTATAAGTATCCTTGATTCATTAATTAAAGCAGGACATGAGATTCCAATAATAATAATAACTGGTATGGGAAATGAGAATATTGCTGTTGAGTGCCTGAAGCTTGGGGCGTATGATTATATTACAAAAACAGGGAATTATTACGAGACCCTTCCAGTCGTTGTTCAGGGAAATATTGAAAAGTATCATATAAAGAGAGAAAGGGAGAAGTTACAGAAACTCCTTGAAGAAAAAAACAAACTGCTTGAAAGGGTTTCAGTAACAGAAGGATTGACAGGTCTCTATAATCATAAATATTTCTTTGACAGATTAAAGTTTGAATTGAATAGATCTCAGAGATATGGATTTCCTCTTTCATGCCTTCTGATAGACCTTGACTTTTTTAAAAATATAAATGATTACTGGGGTCATCTGATAGGGGATTTTGTATTAAAAGAGACAGCCCAGAACATAAAGGAAGATCTCAGGGACATAGACATTATTGCCAGATATGGTGGAGATGAGTTTTCAATCATAATGCCCAATACCTCATCAGACCATGCACTTATCATAGCAGAGAGGATCAGGAAAAACATAGAAGGAAGAGTTATTACAGGAAAGAATGGGATAGTAATAAATGTGACAGTAACCATAGGCATTGCCTCATTTCCGCTTGATACAGGCTCTTCAATTCCTGAAAAATTGGTTGAATATGCTGATATTGCTCTTTACAAAGCCAAGATAAAGGGGAGAAATAAGATATCCATGTATACTGATGTTACTGATAATAAAGTATATGGAGAGATTGAAGAATTTGATGAATTTAAGAGAAAAATACAATCCTTTTCCTCAGCCATAAAAAAGAAGGCTTATGAATCGATAAGGTCTTTTTTGAGTGATATTGAAAAGATAGACCCATATCTTTTTCATCATTCTGAAAAAGTACGTAAGTATTCAATAATGCTTGCAAAAGAAATAGGTCTCTATGGGCACGATATAGAGATAATAGAATGTGCCAGTCTGCTGCATGATATTGGCAAGATAGGGATTAGACAAGAGATAATAAATAAGACTGGTAGATTAACAGGTGAAGAATACAGGGAGATGAAGAGACATCCAGTAATTACAATGGAGATAATAAAGGATGCTATGCTTTTTGACAAAGAGATACCTTTGGTCTTATATCATCATGAGAATTATGATGGCAGCGGATATCCTACAGGGATAAAAGGGAAGAAAATACCAGTTGGAGCCAGAATAATTTCTATTGCAGATGCCTATGCAGCGATGATCTCGGACAGAAAGTATCAGAAGGCTTTAAAAAAAGAAGAGGCAAAAATGGAGCTAAAAAGATATTCCAATCTCCGCTATGATCCAGTCTATACAAATATTTTCCTGAAAATATAATATAGATAGTAACTATTCAGCTATTACAGGGTGAGAGGTTCAAAAGAGTTTATAATGCGTATGATTCCCAGAGTAATCCTGTAAATATCTTCTCCTCTGTAGAATATAAAGAATAGATAATCCCCGCCTTTTTATTAATTTCATCAGCTTTAATAATATCTGGCGGATGTATCTCTAACGAACAATTAATTTCAGATGACTTGGCTGATATATTCCCCATAATGATATTGGCTAATTCTTTCATACCATCTATAATAAGAGCTTTATCATCAGATGATACTGAAGTATGAAATATATTACAGGTCATTTTAGTAGCAAGGTCGTATGGGACAATAAAGAGATACCATGCCTTGATCTCTCCTGAGATAGGCACAAGTATTATTGCAGAGTCACTATTAAGCAACAGATCATCCGGCTTATAAAACTCTCCTATCTTCAACTGAACATCTCCCATTCTCAAACATATCTTTTCTGTCAGATCAATAGTAAAATTTAATATATTAGGATATCTGACCCATTCAGGTATCTTGTATCCCTGACCCTCATATACTGACTGCTCTTTTTTAAATATCTCCAGTTCTTTTTCTAACTCAGATTCAGTAATAGCATTTTGTTCAATTAAGACCTGTCCTAAGTAGACATGATTTTTCTTCTGTTCTTCTAATACCCTGTTAAATTTATTCTCCGTGAGAAAACCGAGCCTTACAGCCATCTCTCCAAAAGGAAGGTCAATTGATCTCTGCTCATTATGGATCTTTTCTATCTGCTCATTCGTTAAAAAACCCATCAACTTTGCTCTTTCTCCAAACTTTAGATTATGCCTCTTCTGGTAGCTGGCAGCTATCAATAACTGAACTCTGGAAATCTTACCTCTGTCCACAAGAAATTGACCAACAAATTTTACACCCATCTTTTATGCTCCATTCCCATGATTACAGACTTAGAAGCCTTTCCTTTATCTCTAATGGATCAAAGGGCTTACAGATTATTATCTTAGCTCCAAGGCGAAGAACCTCATTTGCCTTGTTATCAACACCCCCTACTGAAGATATTACAATAATCTTTGTCTGAGGAGACATCTGAAGAATAGTCCTTGTTGCTGACAACCCATCCATTACTGGCATTATAATATCCATACAGATGATATCAGGCTTAACTGTATGAAATAGTTTAATAGCTTCTGCACCATTCTGGGCAAGTCCTACTACCTCAAACCCTTCAATATCTTCTACCATGCTCTTAAGAGATCTAGATGCCATGACACTGTCATCAACAATCATTACCCTTTTTTTAGCCATTCCTTCCACCTTACTTTAAATTATAGAAAGGTTATTAATTAATGTTGGTTAATTAATGTTGGATAGACTGCTAAGAAACTTTAAAGTTTCTTAGAATAGTAAAATACCATGTTTTGTCATACAATCTATTACTATGAAAATACATTTTCATACTTGGGGGTGAGCAAGTCTGCTCATGAGCGTTTACTATGAAAATCCCCCCTTACCTAAACCACCCCTCACCCTAACCCTCTCCC
>JBHHUU010000095.1:0-9941 GCA_046753905.1 Nitrospirota bacterium
AAAAATTAATCTCCTGCAATTTTTCTATCCTCTTAGAAGAGAATATCAAAAAAATAGAGAGAAAGTCATCTTTTTATAATCTCCTTATATATCTCTAAGCTCTGACGAATGTTCTCTTTATATGTAAATTGTTCCGCCTTTTTTCGTGCAGCTATCCTCAATCCTGTTCTTTTCTCAATATCTATTATCATTGATATCTTTTGTGCAATCTCATCAGGGTCATCAGGATTATCTATTATCATCCCATCTATCCCCTTACTGATTATCTCTGATGCACCGCTAATCTTACTTGTAATAACAGGCAGACCGCTGGCAAGCGCCTCCAGACATACATTTGGAAATGGATCATATAGTGTAGGAAGGATAAAGATATCAGAGGCGGCATAATACCTCTCTGTATCAGGCTGCTTGCCAAGTATATATATCCTCTTCTGAATACCCAATCTTTCTGCCAGTCTATGATAATATCCTGTATTCCCCTTTCCGATTATTAAAAGCCCCACATCACCTCTCTTAATAACAGACAATGCCTCTATTAAATATCTTAAACCCTTTCTCTCAAAACCTGAGCCTATAAATAAGAGGATAATATCTTCATTCCCTATTGATAACTCTTTTCTGATAGAATCTCTGTATTTTCCCATATTGTCCGGATTAAATCGCTCTATATCCACACCATTATATACTATGCTTATATCCTCTTCAGGGAGATTATAATGCCGTATTATCTCCTCCCTTCCTCTCTTAGAATTGGCTATGATCTTTTTATAATGCCCCTGCCTGAATATTCTGGACTCTATCCATAAGACAAGCCAGTGGAATGGATTTAGATAGACAGATATCCTCTTTAAGAAGGGTGATACCTTTAGCCTCTGAATCAGCCACTCCTTATGACATCCATCACCAGCCCTGTATATGTCTTGATAAAGGGTCTTCTCATTGCTCTGAATGATATCAAATTTCATCCGTCTGCATATAATATATGCAGATAATGCAAAACTTAATGTCTCAAGAAATGATATCCCTTTAATCATTGGAATCTTCTTAAAAGACATCCTTGTTTCAGTATCAGATATCCAGTCATTGGCAAGTATAAAGACCTGATCTCCCTCCATAGATAATCTTCTGGCGAGTTCATTGACATATCGCTCTGCACCTCCATAAGGAGAGTATTTCTTTCTGATAAAGGCTATCTTCATCTTTTTTCCTCTTCCGTAATTACCCAATAGGCCATTTGTAAGAAATAGCCCTTACTTGAATAAGATGTGTGGGGTATTTTTTTAGCAGGTAATCTATATTATTAAGCGTTTTAGTAATATCTAATCCCATGATCTGTTTGTAAATGGCAGGCGTAATACCATGACAGCTTATATAAATTTTACCCCTGAACCCACTTGAAATAAGTCTGTCGGTATACTCAGGCGTTAATAATGATGCATTGGTCTGGATAACTAAGTTCAGACCTGCATTAAGCACATAAGAAATTCTACTGAAGATATCTGGATCAATAAAAGGCTCTCCCATATTACAGAATATTATATGAGCCCGTATAGGATAATTTCTGGCAATTGCAGAAAATTCACCGACAATCTTTTTAAACAAAAGATCGTTCATTATACCCATAGTCATTTTTTTTGATAGTCCTGAATATGGACAGATATTACATGAGGCATTACAATAAGAGTGTATATCTAATATCATATTTGAAGGATAAGGAAGTCGTTTCAGACCACGAATGGATAAAGATTCATGGACTATATTAGTTTTCATATAGGACTCCTTTGCTGAGTGCTGTTATCTTTGTCGATTGAATCTATAATATATCTGATTACATTATTATAATTTTCTGAATATTTTTTAAGACTATATGATTTTTCAACCGTGTACCGCCCCTGGATACCTATATATTTCCTCTTTTCAGGAGAGTTTATAAGAAGAATAATATACTCTATCCACTCTTCTAAGGTTGAAGCAAGAAATCCATTTTCTCCATGCCTGATAATTTCTCCATTTATACCTACAGGAGATGCAATCACAGGAACACCCACTCCCATATACTGAAGGATTTTATATCCGCACTTTCCCCTTGCCCAGAGTGAGCGATCAAGGGGCATTATTCCGATATCAATTCCCCTCAGATCTTCTATCTCTTCATCAATCCTCCATTTTTTAAAAATGACTCTTATGCCATCTATGGATATGGTTCTGTTAGATATTATCTTCAATTTTGTATCAGGATATCTTTTCGATATCTCTCTAAGGGATGGTTCGATTCCCTTTAGATATCTAAGATTTCCAGATACCCCTATCCATCCTATTACTGTACCATTATCCTCTTTGGAATAATAATCCTTCATACGATATTTCGTCGTGTCAATCGGGGTAGGGAGGACAAATACCCTTTGACAGTTTGATATAGCAAACTCTGAGAGAAATTCATTTCCTGTAACAACAGCCTTGCAGTACCTAATTGTCCTCAGAAATTTTATAAGGTTTTTGCCTGAAAGTGGTCTGCAATTTTCAATTTCATGAAACATCACTGCATCATCATAGTCAAAGATAATATTAGGATTCAGAAAACGCATCAAGATAAGTTCAAATTTATTGAAAGAGGTCTTTTTCTGAATGATAATACAATTATATTGCCTTGTCTTTAAAATGAGACTTGCTCTACCTATTGGACCTGACACTATAGGAATAAAGTCAGCATCTATACCACATCTTAGAAAATCGTCTCTGCACTCTTGAAATCTGAGTCTGCTTGAAGGAGGTTTTCTGTTGGTAAGCATCACTAAAACCTTTATCTTCTGCTCCATAATTCTCTATACCTGTCGATTAATGTCTTTTCATATCTATGCCATGTATAAGGTTCAATATTTTTTCTTGCCATATAACCCATCTCTCCTACTGCATTATGATTATTATAGAGAAATAGTATCTTTTCTTTTAGTCTCTCTATATCTCTAATAGGCACTATAAAACCATCAACTCCATCTGTAACAAGTGAACCAGCATTGGGGGTTGTAATGACAGGGATTCCGCATGCCATAGCCTCATAGGTAACCTTTGCACTTCCCTCAATCAGAGTAGGAAAAACAAAGACTGATGAGTTATTGTAGAGCCTTACAGTATCTTTTACAAACCCCTTGACCTTTATATTATCTATGCTGGAAAATCTGTTGAGGAGAGGCTTTATTTCATCATGTACTGTGCCGACAAGTATAAGTTCTGCATTTTTCAGATTCAGGGCTTTCCATGTCTTTAAAAGGTACTGAACCCCCTTACGAATACTTAATAGTCCAACAAAGGTAACCCTGAAGGTACTATTCCTCTCTTCTGCTGAATACCTGTAGTAGTTGACATCAAAACCACGCGGTATCACAACAAGTTTATCTTCCGGGAAACTATACTTTAGAAATGTCTCTCTGGCAAATTGAGATGGAACAAATACATAATCCGCTAACTCAAACTCATCAATAGCAGTAGTCTCTTCTCTGATAACTGTGTCAAACCTTCTTAAAAGTCTTCTCCCCTCTGGTATCTTTATCCCCAACCTGTCATATTCTTCATTAAGCACTTCCTTACTATAATAGGGATGACAGTATCCCCTTTCTACAATTACCAATGCCCCCTTTTTCTTTGCCTCAGCAATAGACCTCAGACATTCATTAGACCATCCGTGAAAGATATTGCATCCTTTATTTTTAATAAATTTTGAGGCGTTATAGTCAAGCCACATCTTTTTCATTGAATAATAGTATCTTGAAGAGAGAGAGGAAAAGACTTTGGCAGGCTGAAACCACATAACCTTAATAAATGATGAGGGAATGACATCCTGTCTGTTCCCATATACTATGAGTTTTTTAAGATATCCTGCCTTGTATATCGCCTGCGCAGCATGTTTTGCCACATTGGCAAGCCCGACACCACCTATCTTTGTAGCTGAAGTATAGATTATTTCCATAAAATTACTCAATAAGTTAAATTGCTTAGTCTGAAAATCCCCCCTCACCCTTCCCTCTCCCCTCAGGGGAGAGGGGATAAAGGCGGAAAATTTTCATGTCTTGGGGGGTGACTCATCAGAGTTATGACCGTTTACTTTACATTATGCTCTCTTCTTAATTAAACTGACCCCTGAACCAATAAGTATCCAGAAGAGCTTGGCAGGTGCATCCACATATAGGTGATCAAATTGGACGCGAATGATATATCCTGCAATAATCATCACTAAACCAAGCAGAAAAAAGGATTCAAATTTTCTTTTCTGAAGATTATACGACTTCATTATACTCCATAACAAAGCTGCAAACGTAGATATCAATAATATAAGTCCTGGCAGTCCTATCTCTAAGGCTGTATCTAAAAAGCTGTTATGGACATGCTTGTATGGATATACATTAAGGCTTATCGGATTATCAGGAAATGCCAGTATAAAACTATTTCTTCCATACCCTATGCCTGTTATCGGATATTCTAATATCTTGGATAGGGCAAATTTCCATATCATTATTCTCCCTTCATCATAATGCCCTATCAGATTTTGGATAACCTTACTATAGGGAGGACAGGTGAAAAACAGAAACAAGGAGACCGAAAACAGAGAGAGCAACAGAAAGAAAAACCATTTCTTTTTCAGCCAGCCCAATATACACAACTCTACAAAAACAGCAATCCACGCTGCCCTTGAGTAGGTCAGAAACAGGACAAATAATGCCATTCCTGATACAATAATGCATGATAATCTAAGCAATGGTCTATCCACTGACAGTGCTATTACTAATATCATAGGGAATGCAATCACAAAAAATGTGCTAAGATAGTTATAGTCAGAGGTAAATGATCCAATACGGACATTTCTTGCTAATAATATACCATTGCTTAACCAGAAAAACTCAATAATTCCATAGACAGAAAAGATGAATGAGCATATAACCAACGACATTAGTATCTTTTTTACATCATTTATAGAATTGACTATATTTATAGTGAAATAGAATAAAAACAGGTGAGTAATCATCTCATTCTTTAATTCACCTATGCTATATCTGATATTAACGGCATATATTATTGTAAATACCGTCCATAAAAACAGAAAGAGGAGGCTTGCATCAACCAAACGACCAGCAGAGATAAATCTTTTTTTAGAAGAAAACCAGACTACAATCCAGAACAATATCATACATCCGATCCATATTGCCCTTATCCGTCCAAAGCGATCGAAAGGGAGTATAAAGACAAATATAGATAAAAGGTAAGTCCCTATGAGATTATAGTACCTGCTATCACTGTTTATAGAGCAAAAGATTGTCTGTAGTTTTGCTATATTCCACACCCTCCATTATCTTCTCTACTGAATTTAAGACATCATCCACCTGAATCATCTTCATACATGACAGATGGGAACATTGACCTCTTTTATCTGTACATGGACTGCATTCAAGCTCTTTTTTCAACACTATATGTATATCACCAAAAGGACCTGTGTTATCCGGGTCTTCAGGTCCGAATAATGCAACAACAGGCGTATCTACTGCAGAGGCAACATGCATTAACCCGCTATCAATACAGATCAGACATCTACATCTTTTTATAATGGCAGCGGTCTCTCTTATTCCCAGTTTCCCGGCAGCACAAAAGACATCACCGTCTATATTTTTTGATATCTCCTCTACTATGCCCTTCTCCTCTCTCCCACCAAAGATAACGATCCTGCAATTATATATCCTGTAAAGCCTGTTAGAGAGTTCTATATACCGTTCAACCGGCCAGAGCTTATGTCTCAGGGTATTTGCAAAAGGATGTATCCCTATAACTATATTTGCATCACCTAATATCTCTTGACTCATCCTCTCTTCAGATACGGTTAAGTGTATATGGGGATGCCTGCCATTGGGCATGATACCCAACGGCAGCAGGTTTTGCAGTCTCCTGTCAATTATATGAAGACCCGACAGTCTGATATTAACAAGGTCAGTAAACAAAAACTCCAGCCTGCTTCCCTTCCACCCTATTCTTGTATCTGCCTTACTCAAATATGATAAGAGCGGAGCATCAGGGTCATTTCCATGAAGCACAATTGAAAGGTCAGGGGAAAATGCTCTGATCCTTTTTATAATCGTTGGTATAAAAAAGAATGAGGAGAAATTAATCTTACCCGGATAATAGATAAAATCATCAATGTCAGGATTATTAAGAAGAACTGCCTTTGCCTCTTTGGTTACAACCGACACAATAGTTGCATGAGGGAAGGCATTTCTGACAGCAGATATGGCAGGGGTGGAGACTACAGTATCTCCTATACCTGTTATATTAATCAGGAGAATCCTGTTGATATCTGTACGGAGATGTTCATATCTCCTGCTATCTATATTTACAACCTTTCTGAAGTAACTGTCTAATATCTTGATAAATAATTTGTTAGGCATGATAAAGTTTAAAATGAATCATATAATCTTTCTATTCTGTCAAGCATAAGCCCTATGTTAAACTCTTCTATAACAAGGTGTCGTCCTGCCTTTCCCATTCCCCTTCTCATCTCTTGATTATGAAGTAACTTTATGAGGGATCTGTAAATAGCATATATATCCTTAGGAGGAACAAGATATCCTGTCTTTCCATCTATGACGAGTTCTCTGACAGACCCCACATCTGTAGCAACCACCGGGACTCTCATAGATAGTGACTGTGCAATTGACTGAGGAACCCCCTCATTTGAAAAAGATGTCAGCACAGTTATATCACAGCAGGAAAGCATCTCGGGCACCCTTGATGTTATCCCTGTCATAATTACATTATCTTCAAGCCCTAATTCAGTTATAATACCCTCTATTCTTGATTCCTGTTCTTTGCTCCCTCCCCCAACGATAAGAAATTTCACATCTTTTTCGTTTTGTCTTAATATGTCCGCGACCTCAAAAAAGGTTCTGTGATCCTTCCAGCTTCTGAACATTGCTATCATCCCTATAACAACTTCATCTGGTTTAATACCAAGATTTATCCGTTCTTTTTCACCATCATATCTCTCAGGGGCATATATATCTGTATCAATCCCTGTCGGTATAGAAATAATATCAGAGGCGCTAAAGCGGTTTATATCAATCATATCCCTTCTGATCGATTCTCCTGTTGTAATTATCTTATCAGGGAAATATCTGTATAAAAGGCTGCTCAGTAGTCCCCTGCTGATTGATGTAGATACATGTCTTGTGCGTAAAAACATAACCCTTCTCCTTGAAAAAAATGAGGCGAAAGATGCAATCCAGCTATCAGTGGAACTATGACAATTTAATATCTCAATATTGTGCCCTCTTATTATTTTCATAAGATTTATTACTGCATAAGGATAGTCTGGTCTCTTCATTGATAGGGGTATACAATATATCCCCATCTTTTCAGCCTCAACAATTATTCGGCTTTCTGGCTGGGCGGCTATAATAATATTATGCCCTCTCATTGCCAACCCCACTGCCTCGCTTAATATCCTCTTTTCCTGTCCTCCCCATGCAACAGAAGATTCAGTATGGAGTATTCGTCTCTTTTTATCGTTAGTCAGAGACATCTTTTTTAAAGACAACCCAGACAGTATGGGCATATCTGTTAAGATATCGTTCCTTTGACAGATATATCAGCCGTCTGGACATCGTTGTAATAATAGACCTCGGTTTTTCGTTTACCACTATCTCTTCTATACTTATAGGATATCTTTTTTCCTGTTGTTTAAGGAAATCAACAGCCTCTAAAAGGCTGAAAAACCACTTGTGCCTGTCCCCCGACCTTTCTGGAGGCAATCCATAGTGTGCAATAGAACCAACACCCTTTTGCAGGGGTTTTCTTATATTTACCCAGTTATTTGGGAGTGAGATGATTATATTCCCTCTCGTTATACGCACTATCTCAGAAAATATGAAGTGGAGATTATCAAGGTGTTCAAGCACATCAGCACAGATACTGCATGTAAACCTGTTATCTTCAAATGGAAGCCTGTCAATACTGTCAAGATCAATCCTGATATCAGGAATACCATCAATATCAATCCCTGTATAATCGACACCATTTAAGATGCTCCTTAAGATCGCCCTGTCACAGCCAATATCAAGAATATCGCCTCTCAGATATTTCCCGAATCTTTCTGCTATATAATATGATCTGTCAGAACGTTTCCTGAAGATTACATATTCAACCTGCATTTAATCTGCAGCCCCATATTCTGTGTAACTATTTAGCTATTACAGGGTGAGAGGTTCCAAAGACTTTATAATGCGTATGATTATAATTAAGTTTATTCGTATACAACAGCATTATTTCAGTTGGGTCTCTATAAATAGTGAGAGCTAAACCCTAAGGTGGCGCTATAAACTCTTTTCCACCCCTCACCCTGTAATAGCTGAATAGTTTCTATTCTGTTAATATCATTTCTGATTCTAACCTTATCACTTCTATTACTTCATCAGGTGTGATATCTTCTAAACACCTGCTCTTTTTGCTTCCATTGCACCCGTCTCTTCCACATGGAATGCAGTCCCACTCTCTCTGAATAACAGTATGCATACCAGACTTCTGGATACCATTTCTTCCAGGGTATGGAGTAGCAGCATAAAAACCCGTTCTTGAATAATTGTTCCATGGTCCCCAATTAAATGCCCCTGTTGGACCAAAGAGGGCAATTACAGGAGTACCCATAGCAGCAGCAATATGCATAGGGGCAGAATCCACACCGAAAAATAGCATTGCCCTCTTACTTACGGCTGCAAGCCCTTTTAAACTAAGCCTCCCTGCTATATTTACAGGAAACGATATAGTCAGTCTCTCTATATCCCTTATCTTTTCTATTTCCCTTCCATCAGGGGATGAGGTCATTACAACCCTTATACCAGATTCCTCTATATAATCTATAATACTCGCCATATTTTTCATACTCCAGCACTTAAAAAACCATCTTGATGTAGGGTGAATATGTACAAAAGGCTCTCCATGTTCAAGCCCCTTTTCCTTTAACAACCCTTCAACATACGAATCCTCTTTCTCCCCGATTTCTATTTCAATTTTACGATTATCAGTATCCATACCAAGCTCTCTGACTATTTCCATGTCTTTCATTACTGAATGCATCATATTATCAGACGGCTTTATGAGACGGGTGTACAGGTATTTTTTACCCCAAAACCCCTTACCACAAGGATCGCGGGCTATTCTATGTTTTGCTCCGCAGAGGAATGAAAGTATAGCAGGTCTATCACCACCTGTAAGGTCTATCACCATATCAAAACCCTTTTTTCTAATAGATCGCATAAGGTTTGTTTCACCCCTCATCTTTTTTAAAAGGGGAAGACTCTTTAGTTCCCTATCATAAACAAAGATATCATCTATCAGAGGATTGCGTGTAAGGATATCCTCAGTCCCTTTATTAATAAATACTGCTATATATGCGTCTGGAAACCTTTCTCTTACTGCCCTTATGGTTGGAAGTGCAAGAAGGACATCCCCGATATGTCGGAGTTTGATGATGAGAATATTTTTTATACCTTTAAAATACATTAATTAAAATAGACTGCTTATTCATCCCTGTAATTCCGAAACATATACTCAGTACCAGGAAACAAACATACCGACAAATCGTCACAAACAAGAATGAACATATATGTTTTTCACCCAACCCTCGAACCCTATTTTCCCAAGAATATTATAAGTAAACATTCATGAACGAGTTGTTCACCCCCGAGCATGAAAATTAACCTCCCTCTAACAAAGAGGAAAACTTATACTTCCCCTTTAGCAAAGGGGGCAGGGGGGATTTTCATAGTATAAAAACTATTCTTAAAACTGTTATGTTATCGCTGTACGATTATTATTTACCATTTAATTATATACTTTGTCAATTATTCTCCTCTGCCCAAAATCCACCGTCTCTAAATAAGCAGGGGTGTTTTTCTAGTTTTTTTTGA
>JBHHUU010000096.1:0-9878 GCA_046753905.1 Nitrospirota bacterium
CTCACCCTCACCCTTCCCTCTCCCCCAAGGGGGAGAGGGAAGGGTGAGGGTGAGAGGTGGCCATGTCCAGAGAAAATATAGTATGGATAGTAATGTGATAAGATTTGATAATGCTACATTTGCGTATGGACAGCGGGTTGTCTTAGATGATATATCTTTACATATAGCAAGAGGGGAGTTTATCGGGATATTAGGTCCTAATGGTTCAGGAAAGACAACACTTCTAAAGGCAATATTAGGGTTGATTTTTCCAACTAAAGGGAGTCTTAATATATTTGACTGTTCTTGTGAAAGGCTCAGGTGCCATCACCGTGCTAAGATAGGATATCTTCCTCAGAAGGAGCTGATCGATCCCAATTTTCCTATAACAGTATTTGAAACAGTGATGATGGGGAGGTATAGCGCACTTGGCCTTTTTCACAGACCCTCAGGAAAAGACAGGGATATAGTCTTTAAGGTGTTAGATGATGTAGATATGCAGAAACATATCAATTCTCCATTAGGCAGCCTCTCAGGTGGACAGCAGCAGAGGGTATTGATTGCAAGGGCTCTTGCACAGGTGCCAAAGGTCTTACTCTTAGATGAGCCTACTACAGGTATAGATGCTCCAACACAGCATCGTATAATAGACCTGATAAAGAAATTACACAGTGATCTCTCCCTGACGTTGATATTTGTCACACATGATATTAATATGGTCAGTCCGTTTGTGGATAGAATAGCGATATTAAATAATAAACTCTATGCTGTCGGGAGAACAGAAGAGGTTATCAATAAAAAGACCCTCTCAAAGGTTTATGGTAAAGATATAATAGTTATGCCTGATGAGAGAGGCTCTTATGTAATTATAGGAGATCATCATCATGCTTGAACTCCTCTCTTATGGGTTTATGCAGAGGGCACTAATCTCATCTATAATGATAGGGGTTATCTGTTCTGTAATAGGTGTCTTTGTTGTATTAAAAGGTCTCTCTTTCATAGGGGCAGGGACTGCACATGCAGCATTCGCAGGTGTAGCCCTTGCGTATCTGATAAATGTTAATCCATTTTTCACAGCACTTATCTTTAGTCTCGGCACTGTATGGACAACTGGTTATCTTCAGAAAAAGGGGAAGATGAAGCTTGATGCCTCCATAGGCATATTTTATGCCTTTACAATGGCTCTCGCCATATTATTCATCGGGCTTATGAAGACATATAATCCAGAGCTGTACGGTTATCTCTTTGGAAGTATCTTATCTGTTACATCAAATGACCTGTTGCTTATTCTTTCCTCTGGTTGTGTAATACTACTCTTTATATTTCTCTTTTATAAAGAGTTTCACTTCATAACCTTTGATCAGGATATGGCAGAGGCATCAGGCATACCTTCCAACAGACTCTTTTTCCTGTTGTTAAATCTTATTGCCTTAACAATAGTAATATCTCTCCAATCTGTAGGGGCGCTATTGATATTTGCCATGCTGTTGATTCCTCCGTCATCTGCATATCAGTTAGCCTATAGTATGAGAGCAATGATTGTATACTCTATACTTATTGGCGTTTCTTCTGCTATAGGAGGAGTCCTTCTTTCTTACTGGTTAGATATGCCATCAGGTGCAGCAATAGTCCTCTTATCAACCTCTTTTTTCTTTATATCTGTCTTTTTCTCCCCCAAGAGAGAAAGAACAAAGAGACAAAGTCATAAATGAGGATATTGATTTGAGATATATGCCAGAGAGGCCTTTTTGCCTGTCTGAAGAGTAGACATCTCAGACATAATCTTATCCTGCAGATTAAGAATATCGCTTATATTTTTCTCATTAATGGCAAGTATTCTTTTGATAATGTTTTTAATCTCGCTGCCGCTACCGTAATATAGATTATTATTTAACATCTCAAGTCTTTTTATGATATCTTCTTTAAGGGAAGAGTACTCCTCCCTCCTGTCAAGATCAAGGTTGTTACCTGCTATCTCATTGCACTCTTTCTCGCTAATCTCAAGCAGTCTTTTGTGTAATAAAATCATCTCATCATCTTTTGTCTGCATCAATCACTCCTTCATAATGATCATTAATAGAGAAGAGGGTAAGATGTCATATTTTTACGCTGATTTCCCTTGTCCTATAAGAATGTCCATCTGGTGAATTAACATAGTTCCCAATAGGTGCTTCCTGAACTTTTTTATTATTACTGCATATTGCAGCCCATCCCTCTCTTATGGTAACAAGAAGCCTTATAACCTCATTTATCTTTCCTTCATCATTTCTCAGATTTGCTTCTGTTAACCGTACCAACATATATTCATAGAGACTATCAAGGTTTTGAGCAATCTCTCCGCCATTTTCTTTGTTAAGGCATGACTGTAAATAATCTATCACATTTACCGCCCTTTCTATCAATCTTGTCTTTTCTGGTATATTTCCATTTTCGCTAACCTCATTTATGGCGGATCTGAGGAAATTAATCGCACCATCATATAGTAGAAGCACTGTTTTCTTTGATGAAGAAGACGTAATCTGACTCTTTTTATAACGTGCTGTACCGGTATTCATCATATTATCACTCCTCCTGAAATCTATTTCAATGACGACATATTGCTTAATTGGTTTGTAAGATATTGATTCTGGGTCTTATATTTTGCAAGCAGAACTTCAAGCCTTGCAAATTGTTGTCTCAGACGCTCTTCTTTATCTACAAGCCTCTTTTCTATCTTTCCGATATCTTTTTTTATATTATCTATTGTATTCTGCATGGAAGATTCTTTTGACTTTAATACCCCTGAGCTTGAGTCTACATAAGAGTCAAGTATAGATGGCAGCCTGTCGGCAATCCCTAAAGAGACCGTAATTGTTCCAAAGAGACCTGTCTGGTTTGATGTTGTGCTTATCTTAAGTCCATTCTCAGCAAAGCCAGAGGCAGAGGTAAGAATATTCCCGTCTCCGCTCCCTTTGTGTCCATTAATAGAACCCACAATATCAACTCCATCGTCTTCTCTTGAACCAGAAGAACTCCATATCTGGGTTGAACTGCCTACACCTGTAGTTACCTTGAACCATATATCTTTCCCATAGTCTGTGGATGTAATCTTAAGTTTTCCACTGCTGTTAGAGGCAGAAAGAGCGACATCCTTTGTTGCAAAGGTAGAGTTGAGGCTATTCACAATAGTATTTATTGTGTCACCACTGTTAAGGGTAACACTAAATGAGGTTGTTGTCTTTGTGTCACTTGTATTATCGCTGGAGTATTGAAATGTAAGGGTCTCATTGCTTCCAAGACCTGTAGATGAAAGGTCATTATCACCTGTCAATGTTGCCTGTTCAGGGGCAGTAGATATCTCTATGCTATATGTACCTGCTGCTGTGTCTGAGGTCTTGCTCTCAAATGTTATTGCCTGATTGGTTGGGGCAGCTATGCCGACAAAGAGTTTTGTCACTGCATCAGGGTCTGTGCTCAAGGCACTGCTAAGTTTTGTCTCATCCACAGAGAGTTGTCCTGTAGTGCTGTCAGATGTAATCCCTATTTGTGAGAGATTTGTGTAATTTGCTGTTGAAAGACCTGGAATGGTACCCGTAATTGTGTCTGCAATCCTCCTCCTTATTTCTAATACAGTTGGGTCTCCAAGCAGGGAGCCTCTCTTTTTTGTTGAAGAATCATAGGTTAACTGGTCATTTAAAAATTTATAGGCACTATTATAAGATGTCACAAAATCATTAATATTAGTTATTGCTGAGGAAGTATCTGAGGATACTGTTAATGTTACAGATGATGATGTATCCGCCTTGATGAGGTTTATAGTTACACCCTGAACAATATCAGTGATAGTATTGGTACTTTTAACAATAGTAGAGTTATCTATATCTACGACAGCATCCTTGGCTGTCTGCATATCAGGATTGAATACATCTATCGTAAATTTATCAGGGGAACTTCCTGCTGTAAGAGTGCCTCCTGTAAACTTGATCTGAACTCCCTCATTGGTTGAATTGGAAGAACCGCTTCCATCTATATATTGAAGGGTATCATCAGCAGCAATCGCAATACCATTACTTCCGCTATAAGTGGCGCCAGATGAGCCCAGCCATGTTATTCCTCCATCAATGGAGTATTTGTATTTTGCTGTTCCAGATGCTGGTGTCCCTCCTGTTACTACCTCTACAAGGAATGTCTTATTTGTCGTGCCTGTATAATTATTGCCTGCATTTGATGCGGCTGTCCCTGAATAACTATTGGTTGTATATGCATACGCAGCCTCTACCTTCTTGTTCGCAAAGTCAAGACTTGTGTCATTCTGGGTTATAAAGATAGCGTTGGATGAGCCTGTTGTGTCTGCTGTTAGTATAAGTCTATATGGATTTGAACCTGTACCATCATCTATTATAGAGGCTGTCACACCTCCATCTGCAGTATTTATCGCATCTCTTAATCCTTGAAGAGTTGTTGAACTGGTAACACTGACAGTTGTTACTGCCCCATTACTTCCGACCTTGAATTTAAAACTCCCTGTTCCACTTGCAATAGCAGTTGTGTTTTGATCTGCCCACCCATTGGATGCCTTTTTACTGGCAGTTGCAAGCTGCTTTACTGTGATAGAATAACTTCCTGCTGCTGCTGTGCTGGATGAAGAGGCACTAAGGACTTCTGTGTCATTTGAGGTTTTAGTAACAGAAACGGTCTTTATATTAAATTTTTCACTGCTGTTGAGGGTCTCAAGAGATGACTTGAATGATGACAGCTTTGTTGTAAGACTAAGGATATCAGCGACCTTTAGCTCATAGTTGTTCTGTTTTGATTCCAGCAGGTTAATGGGTTTTCTTTCAATATCCATAAGCTGTGTTACAAGGCTGTTATAATCCATCCCGGATACAAGCCCGGTTATAGAAGATATACCCATTAAGTTTCCCCCTCTTAAGTAAAGTGTCTAAAGTTAAAAATTCAAAGGGTGCAGTTGTCAGGGTGCAGGGTGCAGGTTTAAAGATTTTTTCTGCTGATTACCTGTCTCTTCAGAAATACAATCTATATCTATTCCAATTTTATCCTGCACCCTGCACCCTGACAACTGCACCCTTATCCTTAGTATTTTCCATCAAAGAGTAATGCCTGAAGCTTATCGATATGGGCTGACAGACTAAGCATTTCTTTAGGAGGTATCTGTCTTATAACCTCACCCGTATTATCGTCTATTACCTTAACAACTATTCTTTCCGTTGCCTCATCTATGGAAAAATTCAAGTGTTTGTTAAAGTAATTTGCTAACTCGTTGGCATTATTTACTGCCTTTTCCAGTTTATTTATGTCCGGATTAGTATTACCCTTCTCTAAGTTATCTGCACTCTTCTGGATGTCCTTATGACTAACATCACGACTGACATCCTTTGCTTTCTGAAGGATAATAGGATTTTCTACTGGTTTTACTGAATTAGGGTTAATTATATTCATTTTCTGACCACTCCCCTTATCATGCTAATATTGTTTATATTGGAGGAGATGAAGTTCTTATCTCCTCCAATATAAACTGCAATCCTACCTTATTGCAGAAGCTGTAAGGCCATTTGAGGCAGTGTATTTGCCTGAGCAAGCATTGCAGTGCCAGCCTGCACCAGTATCTGATTCTTCGTGAACTGTGATACCTCAAATGCAAAGTCAGCATCCCTGATTCGGCTCTCAGATGCACTCATATTCTCAGATGCAATCTCCAAGTTGGCAACTGTAAACTCAACCCTGTTCTGAACTGCACCAATATTTGCTCTGGTAGCATTAACATCATCAAGCGCCGCATCAATTGTAAGGATCGCTGCCTCTGCATTTGACTTGGTGGTTATGTCTATTGAAGCTATATTGTAAGTACTTACATCAGAGGTAATGTTTTTTGTACTGTCAGTTGTCTTGGTGTTATTGTTGGCAGCAGTTGTTCCTGCATCATACAGGTCTCCAAGTGTGCCTGTGAGCGAAAAGGATTCATCGTCAGTCATTCTCACACTTGACCTGAAGATAGCAGTACGGTTGGTAACATAATTGGTAGTGTCAATACCAAGCGTAGTAAAGTCACCTGATGCTTCAGTCGAAACAGTGATGTTTCTTCCATCTGAGGCAGTAAGCACAAGCTTATTGTTACTATCTGTGCTTGCAGTAACACCTGTAGATGATGAGACATTGTTGATGGCAGTAACAAGCGCACCAGTACTATCACTAGCTGTAACGGTCACAGCACCTATATCTATGCCATTGATATAGACATCGCCTGCACTAATTGTCCCTGCTGTTATGGCAGTGCTTGCTGTAATTATATTAGCTCTCGCATCTCCTGAGACATTGCTGTCAGACTTTATCTCATTTATAGCGGTTGCCTTTGCAATAGCACTAGATTGACCGTTGTAGTTAATAATATCAGCAGTTGATGCAGAAGCAGTAGTAGCTAAAGAACCCAACATGGCTGATACAGCAGACAATCCAATTATGGTAAGTGTTGATGCGAAAGTTCCTCCACCAACAGCAGAAGCTCCCAACTCAATGTCCACACCAGCCTTAGCCCTTAATACCCAGCTATCGCTCATAAGGATTGCAGAGACATTGGTGATACCCGCACCATTTATAGCGCTTGTAATAATATCTGCATTAGATGTGAGATCCGTTGATAGACCATCAAATGATACAATGGTATTGTTGATTATCATATTTATCCGAGATCCTGCGGTAGATGCAGTAGAAACAGTGCTGGATGAAATCTCGAGTACTGAAAATTGATCGTCTGCAGAGTCTGTGGCTACTATTGATTTGGAATTAACCTTGAACTCACTAGCGCCAAAATTGGCATCTGTCGCATTAGCAACTCCATCTGCGATATCGGCATCGTACTGAGCCCTGCCTCCCATAGACTTGCCTCTGGCATCATTAATACTAATGGATACGGTTTGAGAAAAGTTGGCGCCTATCTGGAAGACTTTACTGGAGAATGTGCCATCCAGAAGAGCCATGGTATTATACTCTGATGTATTGGCTAATCTTGTCAATTCTGCGACCAGTTCATCTGACTCTGTCGCCAGGTTTGTACGATCAGAAGCAGTATTATCTTCTGAGGCTGACTGTACTGAAAGTTCCCTCAACCTTTGAAGAATATTTGTTATGGTGTTTAACCCACCTTCAGCGGTCTGTAAAAGAGAGATTGCATTGTTTGCGTTTCTTACTGCCTGATTGAGCCCTCTGACCTGAGCACCAAACTTTGTTGCGATTGCAAGACCTGCTGCATCATCTGCTGCCCTGTTGATCCTGAGACCTGAGGATAGTCTTTCAAGAGACTTACTCATCTGGCTATTGTTGATACCTAAATTCCTCTGGGCATTCAAGCCCGCAAGATTTGTATTGACTGTTAATGCCATTTTTTACCCTCCTTAGTTTAGTTTTCTGGCTTCCCTGCCAGACTATGTTTGATTGCACAGATTACAATCTCTCTAATCTGTGTAATTGCGGTGATCTTTCTGGTCTTTTCCTCTTCCCCTCCTTTTCTGACCATCTTATTTTATGCTTTTGTTACTTATATCGGATATAGAATGTAAAAACTTTAGAAGTAACCATACATGAACGAGTTGTTCACATCCGAGCACGAAAATTAACCCCACTTTAGCAAAGGGGGCAAGGGGCAATACTGTTCTGTATGATAATTGCTAACTATATATTTAGAAGCAAAGCCCCCCCTTCTTCCTTTAATGTAAGGGATTCTTTTTCTGCCCACTTAATGTAAGACGCCATCTCCCTTATGTAAGGCTTGCTATACCATCTCCCCCCTACCCCCTCTTACATAAGAGGGGGAAGATTGGTCATTCTCTTACATAAGTGGGGGATATTAAGTATCCATCTATTCTCCTCCACCCAACTTTGCTCCTTAATACCTGCTTAGGCAAAAACCATGCCGAACACTATTGGGCAGGGGGGATTTTCGTAGTAAAATTGGGGTTTATTTATATTAGAGTTTATGTTATATTATTTTCTACATTTTAAAATAATCAAAAAGAGATGAAAACAAATCTTTTATCATTAGACATATATATCATAATATTTCTGATTATTGTTATTGCTATATCAGGCTGTAAAGCACCACCTGAAGGTATGGTTGAAGTGCCAGAAGGTGAATTTATAATGGGAAGTGATGAGACAGATAAGGAAGAGAAAAGTGTGGAATATGGCATCATTAAACCATGGTTTGAGGATGAACACCCTGCCCATAAGGTCTTTTTAAAGAGATTTTATATAGATAAACATGAGGTCAGTAATAAAGAATATAAAGAATTTATTGATGTTACAGGCTGGAGGCTTCCTTCTTACTGGAAAGATAATAGATATCCTGAGGGGAAAGATAACCACCCTGTAGTCTATGTAAATTTTTTTGATGCATCTGAATATTGTAAATGGGAAAAAAAAAGACTCCCGTCTGAGGCAGAATGGGAAAAGGCAGCAAGGGGTATAGACAACAGACGATTTCCATGGGGAGATGAATTTGATATAAATAAGGTGAATGTTGGCGGTCTAAAGGGAGGCACAATGCCAGTAGACAGTTATGAATCAGGAAAGAGTCCTTTCGGGATATATAACATGATAGGGAATGTCTGGGAGTGGACATCTGATTGGTATAATGCCTATCCTGACAATAGATATAAGAGCAAAAACTTTGGAAAGAGATTCAAAGTTGTTAAAGGAACTTCATGGTCAGGTATCGGGCATTATCCTGATGAGATATTTGATAAAATAATTGCCCATAACTCAAGAATAACATTTCGTCTATTTTTAGACCCAAAGATGGGATTAAATGATATTGGATTCAGGTGCGTCAGATCAGAATAATTCCCCGAAGAAGGGGAAGGAGATTGTGGGGGATAGAGAATGATAGAGCTATGTTCTCCAGCCGGCAGCCTGTTATCACTAAAGGCAGCAATAGATAATGGTGCTGATGCAGTATATATAGGATTAAATAATAATACAAATCTAAGAAATTTTCCTGGTCTAAATATTACTGGCAAAGAATTAGAGGAGGGAATAACCTATACCCATGATAGGGATAAAAAGGTATATCTTACTATTAATTCTTATCCCCAATACAGGCAATTAGAAGAGTGTTACAGGGCGATTGATACAGCAAATATATCAGGAGTGGATGCGTTAATAGTATCTGATATAGCAGTATTGGAGTATGCCCAGAACAGATATTCATCTTTGCCTATCCATCTGTCTGTTCAGACTGGTCTTACAAATAATCATGCAATAAAGTTCTTTAGAAAACACTTTAACATAAAGCGGGTGATATTACCTCGTGTCTTTAACTTAGAAGAGATATCCCAATTGAGGAATGAGACTGATATAGAGCTTGAAATATTTGCTATAGGCCTTTTGTGTATAAATTGTGAAGGAAAGTGCTTTCTCTCCTCTTTTCTGACAGGTGAATCTATTAATACTTATGGGGCATGTTCACACCCTAAGTTTGTTAACTTTATCTCTGAAGAAGATGGATTAAGAGTCACATCTAATGGAATAACCTTAAATCTTTATAAAGAGGACGAACGAGCAGCATATCCTACCCCATGCAAGGGGAGGTATTTTAATCAGTATACTAAAAAGTATGATTATGTATTTCAGCGTCCGGAGTCATTAAATATAATAGATATCCTTCCTCAAATAATATCTATAGGCATAAATGCCTTAAAGATAGAGGGTAGACAGAGGAGCCATTCCTATGTAGCCAAGACAACAAGATTGCTTAGAGATGCTATTGAACAGGCCTATAGCAAAAAGAGATTAGATATAAAAAACAACAACGGTCTGTTACAGGAACTGTTTGAAGGACTAAATAATACTTCTGGATGTTATCTGGAAAAGTAGGTACGGTTGTTTGGATCATATTATTTATTTCT
>JBHHUU010000097.1:0-9871 GCA_046753905.1 Nitrospirota bacterium
GTGCAGGGTGCAGGAAAAAATCTTTAAATCTGCACCCTGCACCCCGACAACTGCACCCTCTGAATTTTAATTTATGTTATTGCAGACAAAGGGAATAAAAAAGAGTTATAAAGGCAGAAATGTAGTTAAAGATGTAAGCATAGAGCTAAAAAGTGGAGAAATAGTCGGACTGTTAGGACCAAATGGTGCGGGAAAGACTACTATCTTTTATATGATGGTAGGATTGGTTAAACCAGAGAGGGGAGATATATATCTGGATGAGAAAAAGATTACTCACCTTCCCATGTATATGAGGGCAAGGAGCGGAATAAGCTATCTGCCGCAGGAGTCATCTATATTCAGAAAATTAACTGTTGAAGAAAACCTGCTGGCTATTTTAGAGACATTGAGTATATCAACTGCTGAGAGATATGAGAGACTTAAATCTCTGCTCAGTGAGCTTAATATATCACATTTAGCAAAAAATAAGGCATATACACTCTCTGGAGGGGAGAGGAGAAGAGTGGAGATAACAAGGGCACTGGTTATTTCGCCCTCATTCTTTCTAATGGATGAACCCTTTGCAGGGATAGACCCTATTGCCATAAAAGATATTCAAAAGGTCCTCTCTCAACTAAAGGCAAAAGGCATAGGCATCCTGATTACTGATCATAATGTCAGAGAGACATTAGAGATTGCTGACAGGGCATATATAATCAATGAAGGCGAGATATTGGAGTCTGGAGATCCTGATAAGATTGCAAATAGTCAAAAAGTGCAGTCTATATACCTTGGAGAAGGATTTAAGTTTGACAGACAAAATTAGATCAAGAAAAGAGTAATTATGGAAACGAGACTGGAAACAAAATTAAATCTAAAGCTCACTCAAAAGTTGATCATGACTCCGCAACTTCAGCAGGCAATAAGAATTCTTCAATTGTCAAGGCTGGAATTGACTCAGATGATATCTCAGGAGATAGTTGAAAATCCGGTTTTAGAAGAAGATAACAATCTGGAGACAACAGATGATATCAGCGATTCTCCTTCTGATATGAAAAAGAAAGAAAATGATTCTCCTGAGTCTCCTTTAACTTTAAAGGAAGGAAAAGAAGGTGAGCTATTATATAAATGGGATGAATATCTGGAAGAGAGAAATGATGGCAGAGATATGGGACATTCATCAGGATTCTCAGAAGAGTTTCCATCTTATGAACAGCTAATTACCAGACCTACTACTTTAATATCTCATCTGCTATGGCAGTTAGGTTTTTCTCCTTTATCTGAAAAAGAAAAGGAGATTGGACAGCTTATAATAGGGAATATAGATGACAATGGATATCTAAGAGCCAGCATTGAAGAGATAGCAGAGTTATCAAAAGAGAGTGAAGATAGAGTTAACAAAGTCCTGCAAATAGTACAGGGGTATGATCCACCTGGAGTTGCTTCAAGAGACCTTAAAGAATGTCTGCTTATTCAGACCAGACAATTGGACTTAAAAGGATCGTTAGTGGAAATTATAATTAGTGATTACTGGGAAGATTTTGCCAGAAAGAAATATTATAAAATCGCAAAAAAAATAGGTGTACGACACGAAGAAATCTTTCAGGCTATAAAGATCATAGAGAAATTAGAACCAAAGCCAGGCAGACCCTTTTCGTATGTGGAAAACTCATATATCATACCTGATGTCTTTATTATAAAGAATGAAAAAGATTATGTTGTTTTGCTGAATGATGAAGGATCACCAAGACTGAAAGTCAATAATTTTTATAAAAGGCTGCTTAAATCACGGGAAAATGTCTCTGATTCTACAAGAGCGTATCTTGAAGATAGATTCCGTTCAGCTATATGGTTAATTAAAAGTATGGAACAGAGGAATAAGACAATATGTAAAGTTACAGAGAGTATTGTTAAATTTCAGAGAGATTTTTTTAATAATGGAATAAATCATCTTAAACCACTAGTTCTTAAACAGGTGGCAGATGATATATCTGTTCATGAGTCAACAATCAGCAGGGTTACTGCAAAAAAATATGTTTATTCACCTCAGGGATTGTTTGAATTAAAATTCTTTTTTAATAGCAGTGTTCCCATGATTGAAGGAGAAGACGATGAGCTTTCGTCTACAACAGTAAGAGAGATTATAAGGAAAATAGTAGCAGAGGAAGATTCATCACATCCATTTAAAGATCACGATATATTCGACAGATTAAAGAATAAAAATATTAAGATAGCAAGGAGAACAATAGCTAAATATAGGGCAGAATTAAATATTCCGCCAGCAAATCAGAGGAAAAGACCTTATTAATTAGTTAAAGGAGGACTTATGCAGATATCTATAACAGGTCGTCATATGGAGGTAACAAACGCCTTAAAAAATTATACAGAACATAAAGTTAGTAAGATAGATAAATATACCTCAAAACCGACTAGTGCAGTTGTGACATTGAGTGTGGAAAAGTACAGGCATATTGCTGATATATCCGTTAAGATTAATGGACACCTTATTCAGGCTGCTGAAGAGACAGAAGAGATGTATATTTCAATAGATAAGGCTATGGATAAGATTGAGAGGCAGGCGAGAAAATACAAAGAAAAACTTATTAATCACAAGCCTCGTCAACAGGACAATATATCTGCACCTTCAATAGAGGAATTGATACCTCCGCAAATAGTCAAAAAGAAACAATTCAAGATTGAACAGATGCGGCCTGAAGAGGCAGTTACAGAATTAAATAATATAGGAAAGGACTTTTTCCTCTTCACAAATTCTTATACAGACAGGGTCAATGTTATATATAAAAGAAAAAATGGTAATGTAGGCTTAATTGAACTTATTTATTAATTTAGTAATAGCTGAATAGTTACATAATTTATTTAAATGCAAAAGCTCCATTTAATTATTATCAGTGGTCTTTCAGGATCAGGGAAGAGTAATGTCATTAAATGTATAGAAGATATTGGTTTTTTTTGCATAGATAACCTACCCCTTCCTCTTCTGCCAAAATTTATTGAACTATGTTCAGGGATAGAGATAAAGAAAGTAGCATTAGGAATAGATATAAGAGAGAGAGATTTTTTAGATGAATACTTAAATCTGTTAGATGACTTAAAGAGAGGGAGGCATCATGTAGAGATATTTTTCTTAGAGGCAGATGAAGATGTATTGGTCAGACGCTTTTCAGAGACAAGGAGACCTCATCCTTTAGCTAATGATAAGCCTGTAGAAGAAGGGATCAGGTTAGAGAGAGAAAGGCTTGCTGCCTTGAAAGACAGAGCTGATAAGATATTTAATACCTCTGACTATAATGTACATCAACTGAAAGAGGTGATTTCAAACTACTGTCTTCTAAAGGATGAGACAGAAGAGTTTAATATCTATCTCCTTTCTTTTGGGTATAAATATGGTATTCCTTATGATGCAGACCTTATCTTTGATGTCCGTTTTCTCCAAAACCCAAACTTTCATCCTGAGTTGAAAAAACTCTCTGGAGAAGACCCCAGAGTAATAAACTACATTCTAAAAAAACCAGAAGGAGAGATATTCCTGAAAAAGGTATTTGACCTTTTAAACTTCCTGATCCCATTATATAAACAGGAGGGGAAATTTTATCTGACTATAGGTATAGGGTGTACTGGTGGAAGGCATAGATCTGTTGCCATAGTTAATAAATTGAAAGAATATCTGGGGAAAACAGGATATGTGCCAGGGATAAGACACAGAGATATAACAAAATGACAGACTCACCTAAATATATCATCGGCATCTCAGGGGCAAGCGGGGTTATTTATGGTATAAATCTTCTAACTCATCTTATAAAGAAAAAGGCGAGGATATATCTTGTTATATCCTCTAATGGACTCTCTGTTCTTAAGGAAGAAATGGATTTAGACTGGAGAGGAAAAGAGGAAGAGGTAAATTCTCTTATAAAAAGATACTATAATTATCCTCATATCACCTACTTTGACGAAAATAATCTTACATCCTGTATAGCAAGCGGTTCATTTTATACAGATGGAATGGTGATTATTCCATGTTCCATGAAGACTCTTGCCGGTATAACTCATGGATTCACATATAATCTTATAGGAAGAGCCGCAGATGTAATCATTAAAGAAAAGAGACCGTTAATCCTTGTTCCTCGTGAGACCCCCCTTAACGAGATACATCTCTCCAATATGCTTGCACTGGCAAAGGCAGGTGTCAATATAATCCCTGCCATGCCTGCCTTTTACCATAATCCAGAGTCAATAGATGGTATAGTAAACTTTATAGTAGGCAGGGTTCTGGATTCCCTAAAGATAAAAAATGATCTCTACAGAAGATACACTGGTAAATCATAAAGCAAGCAGGTTATGAGGAATGGCGGCAATATTAAAGAGCCTGTTAAATATCAACCAGATATTGAACAGGCTCTAAGAAACATTACAAAGCAGGGTCTACCTCAAATACCTCACAGAGTGGAATCTCCATCCCCTCTAATGAGAATAATGGCAAAACCTCTTTATGCCCCAAAATATCACATTTACTGTAAATACCTTTCTCCTCAGTAGAGAAACGTTCTATATAATTATCAACAGGATCACAGATTATATACTCCTTAACTCCATATTTTTCGTAGATATTCTTCTTTTCCCTCTTATCTTTAGTCGCTGTAAAGGGTGAAATTATTTCAATCACAAGGTCAGGAGCCCCCTGTATATTAGCACTTGTAATCATTTTTTTGTCGCAGACTACAAAGACATCAGGCTGAACCACATCATACTCAGATAAAACTACATCTGTAGGGGCAATAAAAGGGGTACAGGGCTTATTTATTAATTTATTGCCAAGAATTCTATAAAAATTACCAGCAATTCTCTGATGTTTGGTAGTCGGGGCAGGAGACATATTATATGCCTCTCCATCAATTAGTTCCCACCTTTCATCATCAGACCATATCAGATAGTCTCTATATGTAAACCTCTTTTTTGTCTTTTTAACTACAGACATTGTAAACCATCCCCTCCAATTTAGTAATTACCCTTTTCTATTTTTGGGGTTTTGGGCTTGACATTATCATATATATAATATATTATAAAAATCTGGACGCGGGGTGGAGCAGTTTGGTAGCTCGTCGGGCTCATAACCCGAAGGTCAGAGGTTCAAATCCTCTCCCCGCAACCAATAATTTCAAGGATTTGTGAGATTTATAAGGCTAACAATTATATGTCTTTTTCTCTCCATAAGGTTGTTTGTTCCATCTCTTATGTCCCCAGAGCCAGTAGTCTGGATTTTTTCTTATATATTCTTCAATAAAATAAGTACACTTCTGAGTAATCTCATGGATATCCTTTTCCTTATCAGAACTCTCTTTATATTTTACCTCTGGTCCAAATACTATACGATATCTGTAGTCTTCTAACGGATAGCATGTAGCCATGATAATTGGTGATTTAGTCAATAGATGAATAGACCCCATCCCTTTTGTTGTTGCAGCCGGCTTTCCAAAGAAATCCACAAAGATTCCACCATTTCCTGTGTTTTGATCCATAAGAATAGCCACCCCTTCATTTCTCTTAAGTGCCCTGATAATCTTTTTAGAGGCATTATCTTTATAGATGATATTATTCCCTGATTTCTGCCTATATTTATTCATTGCCATGTTTATATAAGGGTTGTCAAATCTCCTTGCTACTACATTTAATGAGGATGGTCCCCAATAACCGTATGCTATTGCCATAATTTCCCAGTTTCCAAAGTGAGATGCGGCAAATAATATCCCTTTATTTCCTCTATGTATCTTCCTTAATAACTTAAGATCTTCAGGATCAATCTCTAATATCTTAGCTATCTGATCCCTTGTCATATCCTTAAGATAGAGTATATCAACGACACCTCTTACAAAGTTTCTAAAAGATTCTTTTACTATCTCTCTCTTTTCTTCTATATTCTTTGCATTGCCAAAGGCGATATCAAGATTGATAAGTGCTATCTTTTTCCTTTTTGAAAGAAGACGATATCCAATATTGCCAAGAATACTGGCTGCAGACAACATTATTCGTCTTGGAAATAAAGGGATAATAAATGAAAAGGATAAAAAGAGAAGATACTCTACTTTATATCTGATATTTTTAAGATTGAAACTCCTCTTAACACTCATCTCCCTCAATAAATCTCTCTGCATCTATTGCAGCCATACACCCTGAGCCTGCAGCAGTTATGGCCTGTCTGTATCTATGGTCTTGAACATCTCCAGCAGCAAATACACCTTTCACACCTGTCCGTGTCTTATCTTTTACAATAATATATCCTTTTTCATCCATATCTATTTGTCCTGTAAAGAGTTGAGTGTTTGGCGTATGGCCAATCGCAATAAATATACCATCACACTTTTGCTCAGTCACAGAAGATGTTTTGAGATTTTTTATTTTCGCACCACTGACGATCTCATCCCCAATGATCTCTTCAACTATAGAATCCCAGATAAATTCCATCTTTTCATTTTTAAATGCCTTTTCCTGCATAATCTTTGATGCCCTTAATTTATCCCTCCTATGAATTATTGTAACTTTGCTTGCAAACTTAGTAAGAAATGTGGCATCTTCCAGTGCTGTATCACCGCCGCCCACTACAAATACCTCTTTGTTTCTAAAGAAATATCCATCGCATGTAGCACATGTAGATACACCTCTGCCCATAAGTCTCTTTTCAGACTCTAAATTTAAGAGTCTTGCAGATGCGCCAGTAGCTATAATGAGGCAATCAGCATTATAAATGTCATTTTCAACTGTAATCTTAAAGGGTCTACTGGACAGGTTAATTGATGCAGCACTGCCTCTTACAAAACTGGCTCCAAATCTTTCTGCCTGAGCCTTTATCGTAACCATCAAATCAGAACCCATGACACCATCCTTAAACCCTGGATAATTCTCCACCATTGTTGTCAAGGTAAGCTGTCCTCCTGCCTGTATTCCCTCAATTACTATTGGTGATAGATTTGCCCTTGCAGCATAAATTGCTGCTGTAAGACCTGCAGGTCCTGATCCAAGAATGACAAGTTTTTTCATAATAAACTCTCCTTTCTTCTACCATCCCTTTTTGATAAATGGAAGCTATTTTCATATTAAACAAATGCATCATATCATTATTCTATATAAACTTCAATTCTAAACCCCAAATACCAGCAATTATAGATGCCGCCTTTTTCCAGATAAGAACTCTTATGCCTTCCTGTATTCTATTCATTCCCGACTCTATACAAAAAATACAAATGTCTTACCTGTCTCTGTTTTTGGGTGCTTGCACACTCAGTATATTTTATTGTATAGTAGCAAGAAATTATACAAATACAAAAATCGTCAGTTATTCTGACTCAAACCTAATGAAACTCCTTTTTTAATATATGTAATGAACCAGAGAAGAATTGCTATAATAGCTGTTACAAAAAGGGGTGTGATATCAGGCAGAAGATTGAATATTGCACTTGATAATAGTATGCTTTTTATCCCTCAACACTTTAAAGGTGATTCATATAGAGAAAGGGAGAATAATACCACTTTTTTCTCTCTTCCATTGAGAGATATTGTTAAAGAGATATTTAACAGGTATGATGGCATTGTATTTTTTTTGTCAATCGGAGCTGTAATAAGGCTTATAGCAAAAGAGATAAGAGATAAATATACTGATCCTGCAATAGTTGTTGTGGATGAGAATACTGATTATGTCATTAGCATTCTCTCAGGTCATATAGGAGGTGCAAATAAACTTGCCAGAGACGCAGCATCTATTCTAAATGCTAAACCAGTAATAACTACAGCCTCAGATTTAAAAAAGACCATATCTATTGATATCTTAGGGAAGGAATTTGGGTGGGTCATTGAAAATAAAGAGAATATTAAAAGGGTAAGCAGTAGCTTAGTAAATGAAGAAGTTGTCGGTATCTTTCAGGATGCAGGTGAAAAAAATTGGTGGAGAAGAGGTATTTCTCTGCCGGAGAATATTAGAATCTGCAATTCAGTTGATGCTATTAAAATAGATGATATAGTTTCAGGAATAATAATTACTGATAAGATCATTAAGGAGAGGGAAATATTTGCAAAATCAGTGATTTATAGACCTAAAAGCCTTGTTGTAGGGATAGGATGCAAAAGAGCCGTGTTGGTTTCAGATATTGAAAAAGTAATATCTGCATCATTTAAAAAGCATGATATTTCAATATTGAGCATAAGAAATATTGCTACCATAGATATAAAAGATAATGAAGAGGCAATAGAACTATTTGTAAAAAAGTACAATATCTTTTGCAAATTTTTCAACAGGGAGGAGTTAAACATGGTAAAGGGGATAAAAAATCCCTCAGAAAGAGTGTTAAGTCTTATTGGCACAGGAAGTGTCTGTGAGGCAGCAGCCTTGTTAAGCTCTGATGCAGAAGACCTTCTTATTCCAAAGGTAAAGACA
Source organism: Nitrospirota bacterium (assembly GCA_046753905.1). Taxonomy (GTDB): domain Bacteria; phylum Nitrospirota; class Nitrospiria; order JBHHUU01; family JBHHUU01; genus JBHHUU01. The sequence goes on from JBHHUU010000097.1 coordinate 8,420, forward strand.
AATAATGTTACTATAGCAGCAGCAAGGATATCATCTCATATATAGGAAAAGGGGGAAAACTTATACTTCCCCTTTAGCAAATGGAGCAACTTGTACTCCCCCTTTAGCAAAGGGGGGCAGGGGGGATTTGCATAGTAAAACAATGAAAGGCATGATATATCTTATTGGTTTTGGACCCGGAGATATTGCACATATAACTCCATCAGCCCAAATTGCTATAATGGAGAGTGAAATTATAATAGGGTATAAAACATATATCCGGCTATTAAACGACCTTATTAAGAATAAAGAGATCATATCATCAGGGATGAAGAGAGAGATAGAGAGGGCGAGAACAGGTGTAAGACTGGCTGAAGAGGGCAGGACTCTTTCTATAATATCAAGCGGTGATCCAGGCATATATGGGATGGCAAGTCCGCTTTTAGAGGTCTTAAAAGAGGAAGGATGGAGTAGAGGCTCATCTTTTGATGTAAAGATAATACCTGGTATCCCTGCGTTAAGTTCTGCTGCCTCCCTGCTTGGGTCTCCTATAGTTAATGACTTTGCATCTGTAAGCCTTAGCGATCTTTTAACTCCATGGGATACCATCACCAGAAGAATCAGGGCTGCAGCAGAGGGAGATTTTGTAATAGTCATTTATAACCCCAAAAGTATTAAACGAGTATGGCAGATATCAGATGTCCAGAAGATAATACTTGAATACAGAGATGGAAATACTCCTGTAGGTATAGTAAATAATGCCTATAGAATGGATCAGGAGGTTATCCTGACTCAGTTGAATGATATGTTGAATTTTGATATAGGGATGCAGAGTCTTATTATAATAGGCAGCTCAGAGACATTTGTCTTTGAGGGATTTATGATAACTCCAAGAGGATACAGAGAGATATGATGAAGCAGGGAAGGGTATATTTCATCGGTGTTGGACCTGGTGATCCAGAGCTTATTACCATAAAGGGGAAAAGGATAATTGAGGAGGCAGATATAGTTATATATGCAGGTTCTTTGATAAATCCTGATATCCTGAAATATTCGAAAAAGGGTGCAAGTCTCTATAATAGTGCCTCCATGAATTTGAAAGAAATAATCTCTATTATAGAGATTGGAGCAAAGAATGGTAGTGATATAGCCCGACTCCATTCAGGAGATCCTGCCATATATGGTGCTATTCAGGAGCAGATAGATGAATTAAATAAAAAAGGGATTGCCTTTGAAATTATACCCGGAGTAAGCTCATTTTTGGCATCTGCATCTGTATTGAAAAACGAGCTTACTATCCCTGATATTGTACAGAGTGTAATTATTACAAGGGTAAATAAGAGGACATCATCTCCGTCAGGGGAGAGACTATCAGAGTTTGCAAGGCATGGAGCGACTCTGGTAATCTTTTTGAGTATTCAACTGATAGAAGAGGTGGAGAGGGAGCTTTTGTCTGTATGTCCACCTGATACC
>JBHHUU010000098.1:0-9807 GCA_046753905.1 Nitrospirota bacterium
ATACGCATTATAAAGTCTTTGAAACCCCTTGCTCTGTATTAGCTGAATAGTTACCCTTATTTTTTTAATTTCCCCCATCTCTTGCTGCTCTTTATTTGTCACTCGTTACTTATCACTTTTTGAATCCTATCGCACACCACAAATCCTTTTCTCTTGACATTACTAATGTTAATCTATTAATCTTATTTATGGAAATGTTATAAAAAATAGGGTTCAAGGAGTCAAGTAAAATAAGGTCAAATTGCCGAAGCTGTGTTCGGCGTATCTTATCTGCATTGTATCAGGAGGTCAGATAGATGAAGTCATATATATATTTAACATCGTTTGGATATTCAGGATCTACCTTGTTATCATTTTTATTGGATTCTCATTCAGAAATCGCCTCTGTTGGTGAGTTGAATGGCCCAATTCCAGGGATGGATATGGATACATACCAATGTTCCTGTGGTGTCAGGTTAATGGATTGCCACTTCTGGTTAGATGTCCAGAAACAGATGGCTGAACGAGATCTCCCATTAGAATTTCATAATTTTAAAACATCTTATTACTTCCATGATTTAACTCGCTTTATGGATAAGGCACTGCTTTATACTTTTAACTCACGGTTCTTAAATTGCCTAAAAGATATGTTTTTTCGATTAAACAGGTCACGGATAGCATATATTAATGAAATAAATAACCGTTGCGTGGCAATGGCAGAAATAATTACAGAATTAAAAGGTAGTGAACATTTTTTTGATGCCTCCAAGAGTTCTAATATGCTTAAATATCTGCCAAAGGTTAGGAATATTAATTTTAAGGTGATTTTTCTTATCAGAGATGCGAGGAGTCTGATTTGTTCATATATGACGCGTTATCCACAAATAGCCATTCATGAGGCTGCTAATATCTGGCTAAAAAGCACAAACCAGAGAGAAGCTATTCTCAAGAGTTATATAAGCCCGGATCGTCTTATTCGTATCAGGTATGAAGACCTGTGTCAGGAGACAGAAGCTACACTGAAACAAATCTATAACTTTATCGGTGTAGAAGACTATCCTCTCTCATTACCAATTAAGGCAGAAGACCATCACATCCTTGGTAATAAAATGCGTTTGGGCATTATTCAAGAGATCAGGCTGGATGAGAAATGGAAAACCAGATTTAATGATAAACAAAGGGCTATAATTGAGACTATTGCAGGCCGTCAGAATAGTATTTACGGCTATAATTGAGGGTTCAATGGGCGAAAATTCTCCTATGTCATGCATGGTTCAAATCCAACAGAGATTTGACAATCCGTTCAGCAGCTCTTCCATCCCATTTCTCAGGGAGGTGGCAGTTGGGTGTTTTTCCTTCCAAGATTCTTTTTGCAGCAGATAGAATTTTTCCCCTATTACTACTAACTACTATATTCGTGCCTAACTCACAGGTAATGGGTCTCTCTGTATTGTTCCTCAGGGTGATGCATGGGACACCGAGTACAGTAGTCTCTTCCTGTATCCCTCCGCTGTCTGTTAACACCATTCTAGCGTAGATGTTTAACTGTAAAAGGCTCAGGTACCCAAGAGGTTCAGTTGTCCATATCCCATGATTTTTTTTATCTTCTGAAAAGTAGTTAGATAATCCAAACTTTTCAATCATCTTTCTTGTCCTTGGGTGAATAGGAAACAGAATCGGAATTTGCATGGAGATTTCTTTCAGGGCGTTTAGTATCTCTATCATGGTAGTCTTATTATCTACATTAGAGGGACGATGCAGGGTAAGTGTGGCATATCTGTATGGTTTCAGCCCGAATTCACTCAGTGTATTAAGTCCCTCAGCTATCTTCTTGAATTTGAGCAGGGTATCAATCATTACATTCCCTACAAAGAATATTTTTTCTCTGGGTATGCCCTCAGCAATCAGATTCTCATTAGCATAGTGATCAGTGGTAAAGAGGTAGTCGCATAGGACATCTGTGCAGAGTCTGTTAATCTCCTCTGGCATGGTCATATCCCTTGATCGAAGTCCTGCCTCTACATGGGCTACCTTTACACCAAGTTTTTTAGCTGTTATTGTGCATGCCATTGTGGAGTTGACATCACCCACTACAATGACAATGTCTGGCTTCTCAATAATGCAGATTTTTTCAAACTCAATCATTATATTGCCTGTCTGTTCGGCATGTGATCCAGAACCAACCTCCAGGTCAATATTAGGTTTAGGCATCCCCAGGTCTTCAAAAAATGCCTTGCTCATTTTTTCGTCATAGTGTTGACCAGTATGAACTAGGAGTTGCTGGAAATCATCAGGATAGTGGTTCATCGCCTCTATAATCGGTGCCATTTTCATAAAGTTGGGCCTTGCTCCTACTACATTAAGAATTTTCATCTGAAAATCCCCCCTTCCCCCCTTCCCCCCTTTGCCAAAGGGGGGTTAGGGGGGATTTGGGTTTCATCATCGTTTGTGCCAATTGATTGGTATGATTGTTTCATGTAATCTCTCTTGAATCTACTGCAAAGACCTTATTTTCCACAAAAATCATACACGGTTGTATACCTCTGGACGATCTTTTCCCATTGTTTTTCCATCAAGACTCTGTTTCTTGCCTTATCAGCAATCTTTTCTCTTAGTGAAGAGTCTCTTATTAATCGCTGGCAACAATCTTTTAGTTCTTTCATGTTGCCGGGAGAAAAGAATAGTCCATTTTCATGTCCTACCAATTCTATAAGACCGCCTACAGAACTACATATAACAGGTTTGCCGAGTACCATAGCCTCAAGTGGTTTAAGAGGTGTGGTTAACTCAGTCACGCGTATGCTTTTGCGGGGATAAACCATTATATCTATTAATGAATAGTAATTTAAAACCTCTTCATGGGGAACTCTACCAATATATATTATGTTTGATCTTTTTTTCTCTGCAATTGTTTCTCTGAGCTGTTTCTCTTTTTCGCCTGCTCCAACCAACAGAAAAACAACATTGCTGTTTTCTTCTCCAAGATCATCCATAGTATGTATCATGTCCTCAATGCCTTCAAAGTCAAAAAAGGTTCCTATATATCCAATAACAATCTTATTATTAAGACCCAACTTAGTGTAAAGTTTATCATCTCGTGGTGAAGATACAAAAAATTTATGGTCAACACCGTTTGGTATAGTAAACACCTTATCAGAGGCAATACCTCTTTGAACAAGGTCTTTTTTTAGTCCTTCGGCTATTGTTACTACTCGATCAGAATGTCTGCAGACATATTTTTCCAAAGCCCTTACATTTTTATATTTCAGGCTATATTCTGTATATTTCCCGCTAGCTACCGCAGCATCCTCCCAGAATGCCCTGATTTCATAAACGACCTTGCATCCTGTTTGTCTTTTTGTTTGAATGGCAGCCAATCCCAGTAATGATGGTGAGTGGGAGTGAAGGATATCAATATTTTCTTTTTTCACCACCTCCAGAATCCGCTTACGAACAACTCTTACAAGCTCATAGTCTTTCAGTATTGGCAATGAAGATATCAGGCTTGATTGCGGTGGAAATGTACGATAATAATTTATCCCATCAATAATTTCATGCCCACGATTTGAGATATGCTTTGGTGAAGTTAAGACAACAGGTTCTAATCCTATCATCTTTTGATGTTTGACAATATAATAAGCCCTGCTGGCATAACCACACATATCTGGAACAGAGAGATCAAGTATATGCAATATCTTCATGATGTTTTTTACTTGCCCACTTATATATCTATAAAGGTTTTAAACCACCTGTCTAATACAAGGAGAGAAAATATTCGTCTGCTATTATCTTCTTTGCCATTTTGATGGTTTTTAAGTTTATTTTCTATATATTCTTTCTGGAAAAATCCCCTCTCAAGAAATGGCTTACTTAACAGTATCTGTTTCACCTGATCTAATAGGTTAGACCCAAACCATCGTCTTGTAGGTACGGCAAAACCCATTTTGGAACGGTAGATGATATCTTGTGGTAAATATCTTTCCATTAGTTTTTTCAAAATAAGTTTTCCACCTTGTTTGTTAAGCTTATATTGGGGTGGTAGTGATGTAGCAAATTCAACTACCTTATGATCTAAGAATGGAACCCTTAATTCCACAGATGTTGACATGGTCATCTTATCAGCCTTCAGGAGAAGATCATCCAATAACCAGGTTTTGGTGTCAACATAGAGTAATTGAGATAAAGTAAGTTGACCGTTGACTTCCTTAAAGTAATCAGTAAATACTTTATCAATATAGTTATGTTGTTGACTATGATTAAATAATTCTGGGGAATAAAAATCCTTTTTTATCCTTTTGGTTAGATCACACGATGTCCCGCGATACCTTTCAGATAGGGGCATTGAAAACCAGTCCAGATATTTTTTATGCTTATCGCTGTATAACCAGGCATCTGGTATCAGACTCAATGGCCTCAGCCAGATACGATTTTTTTCAATACTCAACATCTTTCGATACAGGTCATAGCCAGCAAATATCTCATCACTACCTTCCCCTGAAAGTAGAACAGTTGCAAATTCTTTTGCCTTTTTTGAGATATAGTAGAGGGGAATAGCAGCAGTCTCCACTAAAGGTTCCTCAGTATCTTCTACCAATCTGGGAATAGAATCCAGGAAATCATAGGGTTGCAGGATAAATTCATGATGTTCAGTTCTGAATATATTGGCTACCTTCCTGGCAAATTCCAGTTCATTGGCTTCATCAGCCCCTTTATAACCTACTGAAAATGTCTTGATTGTCTGATCTGTTACTTTTGACATAAGTGCTGTAACCGCACTGGAATCCAGACCACCGCTTAAAAATATACCAAGGGAAACTTCACTCATCAGGTGCATCTTTACAGACTGTTTGAGTAATAGATCAAGCTCTTCTTGAGCCTCTTCAAAGGAGATATCTGCAGCTCTCTCAAAATTCAGATTCCAGTAACGAGCGATTTGAAATTTACCATCATTATTAACGGATATAGAATAACCGGGAAGAAGCTTTGAAATACCCTTAAACATGGTGAGAGGAGATGGGACGTATCCCAGACTTAAAAATGCATCAAGGACAGATGTTTCCACCTCTCTTTCAATCATATTGCTGGCAAGAATCGCCTTTATCTCTGAGGAAAAGATAAAGACATCTTTACTATGATAATAGTATAATGGTTTGATACCCATTCGATCACGAGATAGGAAAAGGTGTTTTTCTCTGTTATCCCAGATGGCAAAGGCGAACATTCCTCTGAACTTTTTGACACACTCTTTCCCAAACTCCTCGTAGGCATGAATGATCGTCTCTGTGTCTGTATTGGAACGAAAGAGATGCCCCTTATCCATAAGCTCGCGTTTTATCTCCAGATAATTGTATATCTCTCCATTATAAACAACCCATATACTGCCATCTTCATTACTCATTGGTTGGTGCCCGGCCGGAGACAAATCAACGATACTCAATCTTCGATGACCAAGACCAATATTTTGGTTTAGGTATATTCCCGCATCATCAGGACCGCGATGGGTTAACTGATCTCTCATATCAACAAGGAGGTTTTTATCCATAACATGGTTCTGGTTAAGATAAAATATCCCGCAAATTCCACACATAATATTTCACCGCAAAGACGCAAAAGTAAGACCACGAATAGCCAGTTCTCGACAAAGGCACTCTTCGCAGGCTGATTCTATTAAGCCTGGTCCAAGATTGCGATCTACCTCAATTACTGCCCCAATGATTTTCTTTGATATTTTATCTTCTTCTTTTATCATTTTAGATATTCCTTTACGTTCTTTGCGCCCTTGCGGTGAGATGAGAGGTTTATCAAAAAACTAACCCTGCATGGTAATTCACAATCTCCTTTAAATACCAATGTATAAGATGGAATCTTATGCCCATAACACAAAGAGACCCACGAATCTATAAGTTTAGGCTCAATGTCTGTTTTACCGACATATTCTATCATACAATGACAATCAGTATCTATTAATAGACATTGTCTATCTCTTATTTTCCACTCTTTGCCATATAGCGAAAACCTTATCTCCAGTTCATGCCTGCCAGTTCCCTCTATAGTATCCACTATAAAAAAGATATCAGGTCTTATAAAAAAGATCTCTCTGATATGTCTCCAATCAAGATTTCCTTTCATTGCCCCTGCTATATAATCATATCTACTATCTGTATAGCACTTAATAAACTCATGCTGGGGTATAACTCTCCATTGAAAAGGGCTGTCTGTTACTGCGGGATAAAACCCATCTACCTTTATTGTGCAATGGCTTTCAGCTCCCCTGAAATAATCCCTGTATTTGCCTGAATATCTATATGTGCCAGGGTCAACAATGATTGGCTGTTTTCCTGATGTTATCTGAATACTCAGGAGGTCTGCATGGGCATGACCGCAGTTGAGCCAGCCATGAGGACCACAGTCAAAGGAGAGATAGTTTGCCTTCTCAGACCAGTTACTACGGATAAAAAAGTAACCGCTATCTTTAAATCCTTTAGACAGCAAAGGGGGTTCATATATATCTATCCTGTCATATATCTTTTTACTATCGCGTCCAAGGAGCCAGAGGGTCTCTTCCTGATATACACCTGAAAGGTATTTAAAATCTCCTCTATTAAAGATTACTGATAGGGTGGAAAAAAGTCCTCTAAGGTCATTACCCTCAAGATTATCAATGGGCAGCAAACGGCCCCCATCATCATCACCAATCAATGGCAATCTCCTGTCAGGAGATGAGGCATAGATTAAAAATTCTCCCATCTGAAGAATCTTTTGTTCTATTTGGGATGGGAGAGATATATTATTTAGTTTAGAAAGCAGATAAAAGTGTATGTAGATATCAATGGTGTATCTATGATACCAGAGGGAGCGTTCCATATAGCCCCCATCCGATAATATATGTCTATTAATCTCTTGAATAAGGATATCCTTGCCTCTCTCTATCCACCTTTCTGCTATCTTGACTCTGGAAAAGAAAAGACCTATATAAAATAGTCCCAGTGCTTCGCCTGTAAGATGGGTATTAGGGCTGAAGTATATTGAGAGATTATGTTCAATATGTTCTGCATGGAGAAATAAAAGATCATAAAAGATAGACAATAGATTATCTGGAAGATTTGACTTTCCGAATAAATGGTAAACCCATATCCAGGCGATTGACCTGTAGGCAAGTTCTATACTACTTGTCCAGCTGATCCCTTTCTTGGGAGGATTTGCATCAAACCATGAAGTTATTTGAGTGAAAAACTCCTGATGATATCTCTTATTGCCAGACAGCACATACGCCTTGCCTAATAGTACAAGGTGCTGATGTCTGTTTAGTTCCCATATTACCTTTGGATCCCCAACAATATTAGTATTCATGTATTTGACATCCTGCCACCAGACAAGAGGAGAGCATTTTTTATTCACAGGGTCAAAATGCCAGTTTATATCTCCCTCATTATTATCAAAAGAGAGGTCTTTATACCCCAATAGATCAAACCGATGTTCGCATATCTTGTCTGCCCTTATGATGGTATCATCTTTCCATTTATTATATTTATATTGGAGAACAATAGACTTTATATCTTCAGGGTCAAAAAAGAATCTGCCGTGAGAAATATCATTTAGAGATTCACAGCCATTATTTCTTTTATAAAAATGGAAACGGTCTTTAAGATTCCAGAGGAACTGTCTGGCTCTGAAGGCAATCTCAGAAGGGCTTCTATTAAATTTAATCATTGGAATAATTCACCGCAAAAACGCAAAGGACGCAAGGTATTAATTTGCCACCAGGACCAAAGGACTTTGTTGCAAAGGGTTCAAGGGTAAAAAACCTATATCCCTTAACCCTTCTATTTAACCAACAAATCTTCTGTGCCATAACTCAAACATTAAAAGTATCCATATCTTATAGGCAAGCATAGTGTTTCCATTAAGGTAGACTGACCATATTTTTCTTACATAATCTTCATTGAAAAAGCCCCTTTCCCTCAATCTTCCATCAAAAAGGAGGTTTTCCGCCATTTCTTTTAACTCATTACCAAGCCATAATTTAATGGGGACTCTAAACCCTTGTTTTTTCTTTTTTAATATAGCAGGAGGGAGTATATTCTTCATTGTATTCTTTAAGATAATCTTTCCTTTCAATCCCTTCAATTTAAGGTGAGGAGGAATAGTCGCAGCAAACTCAAGGAATTTATGATCAAGTATTGGTGCCCTTACCTCAAGTGAATTTGCCATACTCATTCTATCTACCTTGACCAGTATATCGTCTGTTAGATATGTCTTAATATCTACATATAGTGCCCTTGTTAATGGATCAACATTACCTGCTTTATGGTAAAAGTGTCTGAAGGGTTCATAATAAAGATTGTCTTTCGTTGCATTCTGTAACTCGTTGGTAAATAATAACTTCTTATCTTCTTCAGAAAATAGAAGATGGGTATGTTTTCTTGCCAGAGCCTCATCAGAGGGATAGGTGATATTTCTGACAGAAGTTGCACCCTTTATGGAGTCTGGATAGATTTCTGCTATCTTAGATGCTAAAGTATGTCCTAATGGAGAGATTATTCTCCTGATAACATTTTCCCACCTTTCAACAAAGTGCCGTGAATAACCCGCAAAGATCTCATCTCCGCCATCTCCTGATAGAGCCACGGTAACATGTTTCCTGGCAATATTTGACACATAGTAGGTAGGTATTGCAGAAGAATCAGCAAAAGGTTCATCAAAGTGGTATGAAAGTATATTAATGACATCAAGTATATCAGGAGATACTATATGTTCATAATGAATAGTTTGGTATGCAGAAGAGACTATTTTTGCATCTGAGAGTTCATTATATGCGTCTTCATAGAATCCAATCGATGTTGTAATAATATCATTCCCTTTGTCTATGATTTCGTTCATAAGCGCAACAATAGTACTGGAGTCTATACCACCGCTGAGAAAAGCTCCAAGGGAAACATCACTTATCAGCCTTACAGTTACAGATTCTTTCAAGAGTTCATGGAGCTTTTCTTCATAGTAACCAACAGATTTTTCTTGTTGAAAATCGAAGTTTATATCCCAATACTCTTTTATTGAGATATTTTCAGGTGTACAGAAAAGGATATGTCCGGCAGGGAGTTTATTTATCCCCTTAAATATGCTTCTGGGAGCAAGGATATATCCAAAACTTATATATTGATCTATCGAGGCAGTATCTACATATTTCTTTATAGTTTTATCCTCAAGTATGGACTTTATTTCAGATGCAAAGATAATATATTTATCATTGCAGTAATAATATAGAGGTTTCTTCCCGACTCTATCTCTACCCAATATAAGTTTTTTCTCGCGATTACTCCATAGGGCAAAGGCAAACATCCCTCTAAGACTATTAACAAAATCATCACCTTTTTCCTCATAAAGATGGACAATTACCTCAGTATCGGTATTTGTACAGAATTTATGACCTTTACTTATCAGATAATCTCTTAAATCCTTAAAATTGTATATCTCTCCATTTAAAATAACCCATATTGACTTGTCTTCATTATGAATGGGTTGATGTCCTCCATCAAGATCAATGATACTCAATCTTCGATGGCCAAGACCAATATTTTGGTTTAGATATATTCCAGCATCATCAGGACCGCGATGGGTTAACTGATCTCTCATACCAACAAGGAGAGCTTTATCTACAACCTGGTTCTTGTTAAAATAAAATATTCCACAAATTCCACACATAATATTTCACCGCAAAGGATACAAAGTTTTAGTTTGCCACGGAAAGACTTTGTGATTATAGAGGATCTTTCTGGTTTTGTGACAATTTCATTTAAAGTCCTGCAGCCAAAAAAAACGATCACTAAT
>JBHHUU010000099.1:0-9744 GCA_046753905.1 Nitrospirota bacterium
TATTTAGCAATCGGTAGATAGTATATCTGCTTACATTGAGTATCTCTGCTGCCTCGTCAGGTCGTAACAGGGTCTTGTTTATATTAAGACCATAGGAATTAAGATCTTTGTCTTTCATTGGGTATCCTTTTCCCCTTTTAACCCTTTTTCTGTTCCCTTTTTTGAATCAATTTGGCTGTCATAACTTAACCTTTTACTATCAGGTATAACCCTTAGATTAAGCATTACCCACTGCCTGCACTTTGAACACTTTAGGTATGCAACCTCTCTTTTCATGTCCAACCTTATTATCTTAGTCTTTATAATCACTGACTTATCATCTTCCCATATCTCTATCCTGTATCTACAGAATGGACATCTTCCGTTATTTAATGGCCTGGCATCTATTAATTGCCTTGAAGATCCATCATGCTCTATCTCTTTATCCAAAGCATCCCTCCTTTTCCCTCTATTTATCAACAATCTACAATATCAGAGGTCTCTATATCCTTTAATATCTCAATATCTCCACCCAATGCATCTACTATGGTCATCACATTCTCTATCATCATACCAATATATGTATAGGTTCGCCTGACTTACCAGGGAGGTCATCATCCCTTAATGTCCTGATCCATTTCACCTTTCCCTCTCTACCGATCTGTTTGAGTATCTTGCTTGGAAAGACCTCTGAACCAAATATTGCAGGGATATTATCCCTTTTGATCTGATCAATAATCCTCCTCACCTCTTTTGCAGATGGATTTGAAAAGTCTGCGGGCTGGATAGCACCTATTATCCCTATGCCATAGCGATCAGCAAAATAGGCAAATGAGTCATGATAGGTGAGAAGCCTTCTCTTCTTTTCAGGTATTGTCTTTATGGCCAGTGAGATTTTTCTATCCAGAAGGTCAAGTTTTTCCAAATATAAAGAGGCATTCTTTTTATAATATTTTTTGTTCTCGGGATCCAGTTCGATAAGTTTATCCCTTATCAGTCTGGCATATACCATCACATATGCAGGGTTATTCCATAGGTGAGGGTTTGTGGCTCTCATTTTTTCAGGAAATGATTGGCCAAACTTCCACTCATCCTTTGTAATGGTATTGTTCCCCAGTCGAAGTATCTCTACATCTCTATTCTTTACCCTGTCAACAAGTTTTTCTATCAATATCTCTAAATTTAGTCCATTAAGGATTATCAGGTCTGCATCTGCAATATACCTTATATCTGATGGGATAGGTTGAAATGTATGGGAATCACTGCCTTCAGGTATAATCCCATAAAGATCAATATTACATCCTCCAATATTATGGACGATATTGGTTATAGGTGCAAACGAGGTGGCAACCTTGAGTTTAATCGTTCCCTCTCTTGCATCCAGATCAGTATATACGAGACTGATTATAACTATAATTAAGACTACTACCTTATAGAGACCTTTATTTAACTTAATCATCTATTTTCCTCCTTACAGATATATAACTTGAGGCACTTTCCACTTTGACACTTCACACTTGATCATTTAGGTATATGCCTATGCTTATGCGTGTGTTCATGCAATATTGAATTGAAGAGTTTAAAGAGAGTCTGTGATAGTTGTATCCTTGCTAAGGTAGGATTCTGCCTCACTGGAAATTATATCTATTCAGCAACTTCCCAGTGTCCCCCTTTTGCAGAACCGACACGTTTGATCAGCCCTATTTCTTTTAACTTTTTTATGTTTTCTTTGATCTTCCTATCGGAAATACCGATGATACCAGATAATTCTTTGGCGGTTATTATTATAATATTAATGCAAAGCGTAACTATTTAGGACACATAATGCAATTTAATTATAATTTAATTCTTGACAATATGATATTATTAATGTAAAATGTGTCTTATAAGGATACAAAATGAGTTATAAAAATAGCAATAAACTAAAGACCTTGGGACCTAAAGCTGCGCATCTGGTTACAACATTATATGAGCAAAATAGACCTATGTTTCGATTAAAAGCGGCGCAGAAAATCCTTCATTTAGACAAAGTTTCATCCCGTAATTTTGTCCGAAAGCTTGTGAACAGAGGTATCGCTACCAGATTGAAACCAGGGCTTTTTATCTTAGTACCGTTTGAGTTGGGAAAAGAATCTGAGTACATAGGAAATCCACTCCTTGTAGCTCGTGAGATTATGGGAGGAAAGGACTACTATCTCTCTCATGGAACAGCTATGGAAATTCATGGAATGGTCACTCAACCTCAATTAATTATCTATATATCGACTTTAAAACCGCACAGGCCTATTAACACACTGGGTATTGAATTTCGATTTATTAACAGTCAAAAAAAATTTTTCTTTGGCTTAAGTGAGCACTGGGTGACAAAACAGGAAAAAGTGATAGTTAGTGATCATGAACGAACAGTCATTGACGGTCTTAGACAACCAGAATATTGCGGTGGTCTGACAGAAGTGGCTAAAGGACTTTGGATGTGTCAACAACATTTAATTATAAGCCGACTTGTCGGATATGCAGTGAAGATTGGTATTGGTGCAGTTATACGTAGACTTGGATTTTTACTTGAACTTTATAATATTGGTACTTCTGAAGATTATAAACTTCTCAGTTCATGTTTAACAGAAACTTATGTGCGGTTAGATCCACTTTTGCCGTCTGAAGGTAAATTCTTGCGAAGATGGAGACTAAATCTTAATATATCTCCTGAAGAACTTCGATCAGTAGTGAGGACATAATCTAATGATACCCCAACGAAACCTTTCATTATTATCCAATCGGCTTGCTCGAGAAGGAGGAAGACGTATTCCAGAGGCACTCCTTGAGCGTGACTATTGTCTCTCCTGGTTTTTAATAGGATTATCCCATAGTCCTCTTAAGGATATTCTCTTATTCAAAGGAGGAACAGCTATCAAGAAATGCTATATTCCTGAGTATCGGTTTTCAGAGGATCTTGACTTCACACTAACAGAGAAATTACCCTTTGAAAATATTCAAAAGGATCTTGATATTGCCTTTAAACATACACAGCAATCTTCAGGTATCAAATTACATTTTAGCCATTATGACCGTCATACTCATGAAAACAGCTATACCTTCTTCCTGGGATATGAAGGTCCATTACCTGTCTCTGGTAAAGAAGTCAAGGTAGATATTACAGTACGAGAACAAATCGTTTTCCCGATTGAAAGGAGAATAGTTCTCAAGGGATATGAAGAATATGAAGATATTCCAGAGGATACAACTATCAAAGTTTATTCCATTGATGAGATAGCTAGTGAAAAAATAGTTGCTCTTATGGATAAAGCGCGGAATGAGCCTCGCGATCTTTATGATATATGGTATCTGACTTACAATCGGTATGTGAATCTTACTGGATTGGTCGAAGCCATTGAGCAGAAGTGGAAATTCCGAGGTAAAACATTTACTGACGTTAAGGAAGAGTTTCTGCGGAAAGAAGTACGATTAAAAAAGTTTTGGGGAATTCGTCTTTCTTCTCAGATAACAGTACTCCCTGAATTCGACAAGGTTTATCGGGCAGTGAAGCGGGAACTTAGACAGGCAGGATTATTGAAAAAAAGGATGAATTTGATTTAGCCATAATCACTATTTGTTCTTAATTCTAGTACAATAACTATACAATCTAAGGGCAGGCTCTGTTAACAGCTCGGGGGGGTAACTGTATAGTTTTTGTATAGTAGAGACTCAAAAACAGGCAGTATCATCTGGAATTTTGTACTTGTATGTTTTGCTGTTTTATAAACAAATACAACCAGTTAGGAAGAGACAGGGTAATTACCCAATAAGTTGTGGAGTTAATTCTTATCACCCCCACCCTATCCCTTTCCCGGGTATTATCTTACCCATTATCACCTCATTTTTTGCCCCTGTGGCAGAAGGAATATTATTGGGTATACCATGTATTGTTCCGTATGCCAGAAGTGCAAATGCCATTGCCTCTATTGCCTTATCTGAGAGTCTATAGTCTTCAAACTTACGGACAGGTATTGGTTTAAGATCACTTTTTAGCATCTTCATAAGCATATTATTCTTTGTTCCTCCTCCGCCTATGATTGCCTCTGAGACCTCTCCTTCCGGCAGAATAAATCTCTTGCAGTTTAATGAGATAGAACGGGAGGTAAATGCAGTAATCGTAGCAATAAGGTCTTCAACGCTAATATTAAGTGTATTAACCTTTTTCTGAATGTCTTTGATAAGGTTAAGTCCGTATACCTCTCTCCCTGTTGTTTTTGGTGGAGTTTTATTCACAAATGGGTCTTCTAAAAACTCGCTTAACAGAGGTTCTATAATAGAACCTCTCTCTGCAATCTCTCCATTTATATCCATCTTGAGTTTTTCATTAAAAAGAACCTCAACCAGACCATCTATCAGCATATTTCCAGGACCTGTATCAAAGGCAATGATCTCTGACATATCAGTCCCTGCAGGCATATATGTGATATTAGATATACCGCCTATATTTATTATAAGCCTCGATAACAACCTGTCCTTAAATAGATGATAATGTAAGTATGGTGTAAGGGGGGCACCCTCTCCCCCTGCTGCAATGTCCCTCGGTCTAAAGTCTGCTACTGTAGTAATCCCTGTCCGCTCAGCTATTATTGACGGCTCTCCTATTTGGAGGGTTGACCTTATCTTATAATGCAGTTCCTCCCTGTAATCAGGTTGATGGAAGATGGTCTGCCCATGTGAGCCTATAATTTCAATATCAGATAGATCATATCCGCCTTTTTTTGCTATTCCTATTGCAGCTTCAGCAAATAGTTCTCCTAAATAGAAGTTCAGGTGACAAACTTGGTCTATCCTGCCTGTAGATGATAATGCAATAATCCTCTCCCTCATCCCTTCCGGATATGGGTAAGTCTCAAATTCTATAAGTTTTATGTCAGGCTTATCTCCATTATCTGAGATATCAACAAGTGCTGCATCAATACCATCTACAGATGTACCTGACATAAGCCCTATTACCTTCATGATCTATCCCTTCTTAATATCCTTTCTGTTAAATATATAAGATCATCAGCAATTGCAAAAAAGCATGGGAATATAATAAGTATTAATATGGTAGAGAAAATAAGTCCCCATACGATTGATATTGCCATAGGTGCAAGAAATGCTGCCTGTCCTTGGGTCTTAAATGCCAGAGGGGCAAGCCCGAATATCGTGGTTATGGATGTGAGGATAATCGGTCTGAATCGTACCTTCCCTGATAAAATAATAGAACGCCACCTGCTGCCCCCTTTGCTCCTTGACCTGTTTATGAAATCGGCAAAAACGAGTGAGTCATTTACAACTATCCCTACAAGTGCAGTTAAACCAATAAGAGAAAGGAGACCTAGATCCTGATTCATTATATAGTGACCTGCTATTACACCGATAAAGGCAAATGGTATGGCTGCCATGACTATAAACGGCTGCAGAAAAGATTTAAAGAGTGTGCCAAGTATTAGATAGATTATCAACAGAGATATTATGAATGCCTGCATGAGAGACTGCATTGACTCCCTCTGCTCTTCTGCCTCACCGGCAAATACCATGTCATATCCCGGAAACCTCTTTTCTATCTCTTTAAACCTCCCTGCAATCATCCTGTTTGCCACTGTAGAAGTGATAATATCAGTATCCACATCTGCTGTAAGGGTAATTGACCGCTTTCTGTTTCTCCTTACAATAGAATTTATCCCTGATGAATGGCTTATATCAGCTACAGTAGAAAATGGTATATTCTGCCCTCTTTTATTGACAATCATAATCTTTTTGAGATAGTCTATATTATTTCTTATATCATCCTTAAACTTTACTATTACATCGATTTCCTCACGCCCTCTCCTTATCTCAGTTGCCTTTGTCCCGGCAAAGGATGTCTTAATAGTGCGGGCAATGGTTGCCATATCAAGGTCAAATAGAGATGCCTTCTTTTCATCAATGGCAATCTTTATCTCATTTTTTCCATGACTGAAGTCATCTTTAACATTGTATATACCATCGATCCCTTTCAGATATTCTTCTAATTCTCCTGTTATTATCTTCAGTTTTTTAAACTCTTTTCCCCTTATCTGTAACTCTACAGCAGGTCCTACTGGCGGTCCTCCTGCCTTTCCAACAACCTCTATTGACTTTGCACCCTTTATCCTCTTTACCATTTTCCTGATATCATCCCTTATTTCGTAACCATTTCTCCTGCTAGGTGTGTTGAACTCAGTAAATTCAAAGAACGCCTGAGCCAGATTAGAACCGATCTCATTTCTTCCTGTACTAAAATCAAAATGACTTCCTATTAATGAAGTTACAGTATCAAGATCATTCTCAGGTATTCTTAATGCTATCTCCTCTACCTGTTTGAGTATCCTTGATGTCTCCTCAATCCTTGTCCCTTTATATGTCTCAATCTTAACTACTGCACCTGGAAGGTCTTTCATCCCGAACAGGACAAACTTCATATAATTCAACGCAAAAAATATAGTGCCTATTGCAACTAAAACTATACACAACGACGTGATATACCTGTATCTAATCAGAGAGACCAGTATCTTTCTATACCGCTTCCTCAATGTATGAAACCATGCCCCCTCAATATCTCTTTTTGCCTTGCCCCTGGGTAATTTAGAAAAGTCAGCGAGATGAGAAGGAAGGACAAATAATGCCTCTATAAGTGAAATAAATAGTGCTATGCTTACGACCTTTGGTATGACTGAGATAAATTTCCCCATAATGCCCTTCATAAGAAGCATGGGAATAAATGCCGCAATGCTCGTAGTAACTGCTGCTATAACAGGCATTAATACCTCTTTTGAGCCTTCTATGGCTGCCTGAGAGAAAGAATAGCCATTGAGCTGATATCTATAGACATTCTCTGTTACGATTATTGCATCATCAACTACCATACCAAGCACAACAATCATGGCAAATAAAGAGATCATATTTATTGTCATTCCAAAGAAGTGCATAACCAATATTGTTCCAAGAAATGATGCAGGTATCCCCATTGCAGTCCAGAAAGCCATACGCCAATTAAGAAACAGAAAGAGTATAAAGATTACCAATATCAAACCTATTGAACCGCTATTATAGACTGTCTGAAGCCTGTTTTTAATCCATATAGAGCTATCATTGCTGATAGTTAGCCTTATGCCTTCTAAAAGCTCCTTTTCCTTTGCAATCTCCTTTATTCTATTTGCTATTGTTATTGTATTCCCAGTAGACTTTTTATTTACTATCAGACTGATTGCTCTTTTTCCGTTTATTCTTCCATAAGAGATATCTTCCTTGAATGTAGGTCTCACGTATGCCAGATCATGGATGTATATATGTCTGCCGTTCTCATTAAATCTCACAATAGTGTTTTTAATCTCATCCCTGTTTTTGTATTCACCTGTTGTTCTGATTATTGCCTCTGTCTTTTTCCCCTTTATTATTCCGCCGGGCACATTTATATTTCTGTTCTGTAATGCCCTTACTACCTCATCTATAGATATTTGGTAACTATTCAGCCTATCAGCATCAACCTCTATCCATATCTCTCTATCCCTGTATCCAGAAATAACAACATTTCTGACCCCTGTAATCTGGAGTATCCTCTCTTCCATCTCATCAGCTATCTCTCTGAGAATATCTTCTGATACATCTCCACTTATAGAGAGATTAATAACAGGATGACGCGTATCTATAATGATAACCTCTGAATCATCTGCATCTTCTGGAATGTCCAGCTTATCAATATCATTGCGAATATCTTCCACCACCTTTTGGACATCTGATACCTCTTTTTCCAGATCCATCTCAATAACAGATATCCCCTCCTGTGACACAGAATTAATCTTTTCTATCCCCTCAATGTTTTTTAGCCTATTTTCAATAGGAATAGTAATGAGTTTTTCTATCTCTTCAGGGCTTACCCCAAAATATGTCGTGGAGATAACTATCTTATCCAATGGAATAACAGGAAAGACCTCTTGAGGCATAATACTATAGGAAAAAATCCCCCCTATAATAATTATAAAAAAGAGGAGATTAACAAATACTGGATTCTTTATTGAAAATTCTGCTATAGACATAAGTAGTTTCTGCTTTCCTCTTGTAGTAGGTACTTGAACCAAGAATGAATGGAATGGATTACATAATGACATTAAATTACATCAACAGGATGATATATGTCAAGTTCAGGGGAATAGGTCCCACGGCAAATTCATTCTTTTTTTGTAACTATTCAGCTAAGGGTCTGTAAAACAATAAGTGTTACATTGTGCGCTCAGATTTGGGTCAGGTTTGTCCCGATTATAATCATACGCATTATAAAGTCTTTGGAACCCCCTTGCTCTGTATTAGCTGAATAGTTACTCTTTTTTAACGGAGCCATGTCCTTTATCTGTTGTCATATAGTCACATTTTCCTGACTCTAAATTTAAATCCATAATATCTTTTTTCAAGTTAAGTTAGTTATTTTCATAGTAAACCCCACGAGCAGATTTGTTCACAAAGGAGCATAAAAACAGGCATTCAGAATTATGTAAACTAACAGTAATTCCCCAATAAGTTGGGGAAAATGAATTAGACCTGGGAGGAGGGGGAGGACTTCTCTTGCTTTTTTTCTTATTAGTAAGTATACTAATTTAATATTTTTAATGAGATATTAGAATATTTTTAATGAGATATTAGATAGGGCTAAATGAATATTTTAATAGATATCTCTCACCCTGCACATGTCCACTTTTTCAGAAATGCAATAGAAGAATGGGGAAATAGAGGGAATAATATATTCATAACAGCAAGAGATAAAGACATTACACTTGATTTATTAAAAAATTATGGCTTTAGATTTTCATGTCTTACAAAGGCAAAAAGGGGTGTCAAAGGATTATTCCTCGAATTGTTGGAGCATCAGCGAAAACTTCATCCGATTATTAAGAGTTTTCACCCTGATATTATGTTACAGATTTCTGGAGCGTTTATTGTTCATATAGGAAAGATTCTTCGGATTCCAACGATACTTTTTACTGATACAGAAAATGCAAAGGTATCAAACCTTATATCATTCCCTTTTGCGAGTATGATATGTGTGCCATCATGTTATTCAGAAAACATTAAACGAAAACATGTCAGATATAATGGTTACCATGAACTGGCTTATCTTCATCCGAATAGATTTTCCCCTGATCCATTAATCCTATCAAAGGTTGGATTATCTCAACAGGATATTTTTTTCGTAATCAGATTTGTTGACTGGGAATCAGGACATGATATTGGTCTATCCGGATTTTCAGAAAATGGAAAAAGGAGATTGATATCTGAACTTATTAAATATGGCAGTCCGCTTATTACATCTGAAGGCTTTCTTCCACCTGAATATGAGAAATATAGAATTACTGTCCCCCCTGAGGAGATACACCACCTCCTCTATTATTCTACTTTATGTATTGGAGAGAGCGCTACTATGGCATCTGAATCTGCAATGCTGGGTACTCCTGCAATCTTCTTTTCTCCTGTTGGACGAGGCTATACTGATGATGAAGAAAAAAGGTATGATTTGTGTTATACATTTCATCCAACACAGGAAGAAGAGGCGATTGGAAAGATTGTATCACTTATAAAAAAGGGGAACCTTAAAACTGAATGGAAGAATAAAAGAGAAAGAATGTTAAAGGATAAGATAGATGTTACTGAATGGCTGGTTGAATTTGTTGAGGATTTTGTAAAAAGATATAAAGAAAAAAATATATAGGATTAAAAAATGTGCGGGATATGCGGATA
>JBHHUU010000100.1:0-9486 GCA_046753905.1 Nitrospirota bacterium
GCTCAAATCTTTAAAATATCCTGAAATAAGCTATCGTAAATACTGTTCTGCACAATTGAATAATCTGGAGCAAAGGAGCTGAACTATTACATAATTTCTATTTATGTAGATTTCGAAAAGGAAGTGTTTTGTGAATTTAAGGAAATGGTGATTCTAATGATGAAGTTTCAAAAGTATATCAATCTCCCACAACTTATTGGGTAATTACGGTAATACAGAATGATGGGTGGAAAAGAGTTTATAGCGTCACATTAGTGTTTAGCTCTCACTACTCATAGAGACCTGATCTGAAATGATGCTGTTCTTCTATCTTAATAAACTTGTAATTACCCATCACTCTGTATTAGCTGAATAGTTACAGGATAATACCTTCTGAAGAGGTTTAATCATCTCGGTTTTTATTCTTTTAGTAAACTCTTTTCGAAAGGATGGCTGTTTTGTCAGGAGTATCATCATTGCATTAGAAATTCTTGTTCTGATATCCTTTTGAGGAAAATCATATATACCATGTCTTTTGTAAAATTTGTGGTCAGCCTGAAAGATAAAACGAAGTCTTCCCCATATATCATCTCTGAATATCTTCATTCCACCTATACTAAGAAATGTCTTTGATTTAATATAGTTCTGATCAGCAAATCTGACAACACGCTTTGCCAGACTCTGTAATAGTGCATCTATTTTTGCAGAGTCTTCATATTCATCAGTTATAAAATCAACAAGATTAGCCTGTTGCCCCTCAGTATAGGCATCTAAAATCTGTCTGAGGTTGGGTATCTGGCTTAAAGGACCAGAGATTATATATCCTATCTGTTTTCCAATAAGTGAGGGAGTATGTGTATTAAAAAAACTCCTGTCAAAAAATAGCTTCCATCTTGAAGACAGATATCTGTCTTTAATTTGTCCTGCAAAGATAAGTATATCAGCAGTCTTTATTTTTGTATTGTAAAACTCAATATAGTCATCTCTATCCCGATATATGCACTGATAATTATAACCGCAGCTTAGACATCCCTGACACCCTGCCTTAATATCAATCTTATGTAAATTGATCACCTCAATATGATTTAAATATGACCTCTTAAATCTCTCAATCATCCTGACTAAATTTATCTGACTATCTTCAGCATCTGTTACAATAACAATCTTTTTATCCCTATCATCTATTTTAATCCCTGTGTGATCGGGAATGTAATCTACACTTTTATGAATCAAGGGAGTATAGTTTTTTGATGTAATAATATTGTTTTCAATAGATTCAAAAAAGTTTTCAGC
Organism: Nitrospirota bacterium; assembly: GCA_046753905.1. Lineage (GTDB taxonomy): Bacteria > Nitrospirota > Nitrospiria > JBHHUU01 > JBHHUU01 > JBHHUU01. The sequence continues at coordinate 1,273 of JBHHUU010000100.1, forward strand.
AAAGAGGAGGAGTCTTTCCCTTTCTTTGTCTTTTAACAGATCATACATTTCTGCTGAAAAAGACCCTGTATATCTCATACCCAGATCGTCAGAGATAGCATTCATATAATTGTGGGCAGTATGATCGTAGAAATGTATGGATGTAGTTAATAGTGCGGTATATTTATCTCTGAAGATATGTTCTGCTCCCTTTTCTGATATTATCTCAATGAATCGTTTGTAATGAGAGTGCACCAGCATATAATAGACAGGGAATGCCCATAATACACCACCTGATGACCTGATCTCCTCAAGAATTTCCTGAAATGACTTTTCATCCTCTTCGATCTTTTTGATATTCTGTGAAATTTGAATGATTTTCAGTTCATGTATGGGAAAATTCTTCTGGATAAAATTAACATACTGCATTGTAACGCTTATATTGCCCTTAGGGCTTCCATTTAATACAACTATTTTCATTTATTCACCCCTTTTTTTAAAGTTGAAGCCCTGCTTGATCTTCCAATCCTGATACCATGCAGAGCATTTGAGAGAGATGAAGGATCGGGAGATCAAGCATTATTCCCATTCTCTTCTCTGCCCTCTTCTGGTATATATCAAGGTTCATATGGCATAATGGGCATGGTGTAACTACGATATCTGCACCTCTGTCTTTTGCCTCTAATAGATTCTTTCCTATCATCTGAAGGGCAATATCCTCATTCTCCAGTATAATAGGAAATCCACAGCATTTAAGCATACCAGGATATTCTATATATATTCCTTCTAATGCCTCAATTATCTTTTTTAAAGATTCAGGCTTTTCAGGGTCGTCAAAGCCAAGCTCTACAGATGGTCTTAATATATGACAGCCATAGAATGGGGCTATTTTTATGCCATGCAGAGATGATGTCTTCATAGTTTCTCGGAGTCTTTCTAACATTATACCATCTGTCATGATCCATTGAAGATGTTTTATCTCAACTCCAAGATTATATCTTCCTCCTCCATCCTTTTCAATTATCCTGTTTACCTCTTCCAATAGCTTTTCATCCTCTTTTAGCCTCTTGTTTGCCTCATACATCACACCCTGGCATGTCCCGCATATTGTCATTATTATATCTACTCCCATCCTCTCTGCCTGTGCAAATGTCCTTGCATTTATTGCCAGAGCAAGGATAGGATCAGCCTCTGCAATGACCCCTGCCCCGCAACATGAGGCACTGGTTAGTTCTGCTAATTCTATCTCCAATCTTTTTGCCAGTTTTATGGTAGACTGATAAAGTTCAGGGCATGTGCCTTTTGCCGAACATCCGGGATAAAATGCATATCTCATCTCAAAACCCCCTTGCTTTAAAGATATTCCTGATCTCTTTAATCCCCTTTATAGGCCTTTTAAATGGCAAAGGCATCTTCCCTTTGAAGAACATCTTTATGCCTAATGGTATCATTGAAAAGACCTTATTTATATCAAGACCGATCATCCTGATAGGCATCATAGTCTCATTAAGAAGACCCTCCTTTTTTACACTATCAATGAATGCAGTTATGTGCCTTGCACCAGGTGTATCAGTAAGCCCCTGTTTTATTGCTAATCTCCTTGTACGAATTATTGCCTCAACAGGTCTTACATCTTTTGGGCAGACCTCCCAGCAGAAATAACAGCGGGCACAATCAAATATCCCATCTTTATTTCGTAGATTCTCTACCCTCTTATCCTTTGCACTATCCCGTGGATCTGTTATAAATCTATAAGCTTTGGCAAGTCCTGCAGGTCCTATAAATCCCCTTGAGACATCAAAGGCAGTGCAGGCAGACAGACAGGCACTGCACATAATACAGGCATCTACATTGTTAAAGTCCTTGTCTGAATTCTCTCCCATCCATATATCCCGACAATCAGGCAGGGGTATAAGCCAGGGAGTAATCTCTTTTATCTTTTTCCAGAATGGTTCCATATCAACTGTCAGGTCTTTAATAATCTCAAGGTTTGTTAAAGGTCTTACAGTAATAGAACCATGCCTTTTTAACTCATCCTTTATCTGTGTCTTGCATGCCAATTTTTCATGCCCGTTTATATTCATAGCACATGAGCCGCATATAGCACTCCTGCATGATGCCCGAAATGTAAGTGAGCCATCTATATCATTCTTTATCTTCATCAGTACATCAAGAATGGTCATCCCACTCTTTACCTCTACCCTGAATTCCTGTAAATAAGTCGGTCTCTTCTCTTCTGGATTATATCTCTGTATATTGATTAATATCCTCAATTTTATCTACCTCCATTCAGTTATTCTCCTCTCCCCCGTACCTCAGGTGACATGCAACAAGGTGTCCACCTGATGCCTCCTTTAATTCTGGGACTATATTTATACATATATCCTTTTTCTGCCTCTCATACAAAAAACACCTTGGGTGGAAATGACATCCTGATGGCGGATTAATCGGACTTGGGACCTCTCCTTTTAATATAATCCTCTTTCTCTTTCTCTTTGGGTCAGGTATTGGTATTGCAGAGAGCAGTGACTCTGTATAAGGGTGCAGTGGATATCTGAACATTTCTTCAGTATTTGACAATTCAACTAATTTTCCAAGATACATCACGGCTGTCCTGTTTGTCATATGCCTTACCATACTCAGGTCATGTGATATGAGGAGGTAAGATAGCCCCATCTCTTCCTGAAGGTCTTCTAACAGGTTAATTACCTGTGCCTGTATGGATACATCAAGTGACGAGACAGGTTCATCAGCAACTATCAATTTTGGGTGGAGGATTATTGCCCTTGCAATCCCTATCCTTTGTCTCTGCCCACCGCTGAATTCATGGGGATATCTACAAATATCATCAGTCCTCAGACCAACCCTGTCCAGTATAGCCTCAACCATATCACGCTTTTCTTTCCCTTTTGCTATCCCGTGTATCTCTATAGGCTCTCCAACAATATTACCTATTTTCATCCGTGGATCCAAGGATGCATAAGGGTCTTGGAATATGATCTGCATATTTTTCCTTAATGCCCTCATCTCACGCTTATTCAAACTGAATATATCTATCCCTTCAAACCTTACCTTACCATCAGTAGGTTCTATGAGCCTTAAAATAACCCTCCCGAGTGTAGATTTCCCGCACCCGCTCTCTCCTACTAATCCCAATGTCTCTCCATGATATAGGGTAAATCCTACATTATCCACTGCAATAAGGTGATCTCTAGTCATTGAGCGGTATCGTCTGAATGACTCAAATACACCTTTTTTGACCGGGAAGTATTTTTTTAGATTATCTACTTTTAAGAGTGATCTGTTCACTATTATTTGTTACCAGCCAGCAGGCTGAATGATGTCCCCCTCCTACATCCAGCAATGGAGGTTCTTCTCTCTTACATATATCCATAACATAAGGACATCGCGGATTGAACCTGCATCCCTCCGGAATATTATACAGATCAGGCACCCTGCCTTTTATTTCATATAACCTCTTTGTTTTAAAATCCCTCCTTCCCCCCTTTGACAAAGGGGGGAGTAGGGAGGATTTTGAGTCTTTTACCCCTGTATCATCCATGCAAGGGATTGCCTTTAACAGACCCTCTGTATATGGATGTCTCGGCTCTTCAAAGATGGTCATTATATCAGATTCTTCTACTATTTTGCCTGCATACATAACCACTACCCGTTTACATATCTCTGTTACTACCCCGAAGTTGTGAGTTATAAACATGATAGCCATACCAAACTCTTCCTTCAGCCTCAATATAAGGTCCATTATCTGTGCCTGTATGGTTACATCAAGTGCCGTAGTCGGCTCATCTGCTATTACCAGAGATGGATTGCATGATACAGCCATTGCAATCATTATCCGCTGCCTCATTCCGCCGCTCAACTGATGCGGATACTCTTTAATCCTCCTCTCAGGGGCTGATATACCGACTAAATTCAGGAGTTCCACACTCTTATCCGTTGCATCCTTTCTTGTCATATTGAGATGCAGTCTGAGCATCTCTCCTATCTGTTCACCAACTGTAAAGACAGGATTCAAGGCTGTCATCGGTTCCTGAAAGATCATGGATATCTTTTTCCCCCTGATCTTCTGCATCTCACCCTCTTTGAGCTTAATAACATCTCTTCCCTCAAAATACAGCCCACCCCCTGCAATCTTTCCTGGAGGTTCAGGGATAAGACGCATAATGGACATGGCAGTCACACTCTTACCAGATCCGGACTCCCCGACTACTCCGACAATCTCTCCCCTGTCTATATTCAGAGTTACCCCATCTACTGCCCTTACAATACCTTTCAGGGTATAAAAATATACTTTTAAGTCCTTTATCTCTAATAAATACATGTTACTATGAAAATCCCCCCCTGCCACCCTTTGCTAAAGGAGGAGTACAAGTTTCTCCCTTTGTTAGAGGGAGGTTAATTTTCATCCTCGGGGGTGAACAACTCGTTCATGATTGTTTATTTAATTTTTCAGTGCCTTATAATGTAAGTAAAAGTAATTTGCCTGATTTTTGTAAATATTTTGGTAGCGTTGTCAATAGGAGACCTGAAAAATGCTCTTAAAATTAGTTAACATTTCAAACTCTCTTTCTTCCTTTTTTATCTAATAAATTTACAACTCAACTTTAGCACCCTAATGAGATAACATAACCCATTGAAATAATTAAAAAATAGTAGAAAAGTGAACTCCAAAAAGTTATACTTGATTTTGTTTTACAAATAAAATCAACCATTAACAAAAGAGTCCACTTATGAGAGATAATACCACAGAATTACTTATTAATGAATACCAAAATGCAGGGTTTAATAACAGAGTCAAAGATTTTTTGTAACTATTCAGTTATTACAGGGTGAATGGAATCAGTTGATACTGAGACATATATACTGAATTGCATTTTATGCTTGATCCGTATTGTACCAGACGAGTTACATCTTTCGGAAACCAAGCGACAAATCGAATACCTTCTTTGTTTTCAAGAATTTGTGCCCGGTGTTCTGTTACATACCGGGAAATTCTTATATCTATAACTTGCCGGGTCTCATAACCAACTTCCTTATATTTCCCTTTAAGCAGTATAAGTAAATTTCTTGATGACAATGTAACACCTGCATCTGTCAGCAAACTTGTCAGCCGTATGGAGATTGAATTGGCAAAGCAGAAAGATATGAAAAAAGATATTGAAAAAATAGAAAACCTTCTTTTTGATAATGACAACATTAATATGTATCATGTCAAGACCTGATACTGTCTCTCTTTGACGAAACGACAAAAAGGGTGTTCCGTAACAGCCTGTCGACTTACCGAGAATCACTGGTAGATAAGTTTTTGTTTTAACAATTGGGTCCACTTCACTTGAATAGGGATTGTTATTGTTTGTGTATGGTTTAAGAATTATGAGGGCTGCATTATGTTGAGGATATCTTTCAGCTCTTTTCTGAGTTTGCTGATAATCTCATCCTGTGAGAGGATTTTTTTATCTTGAGTAGGAGTTTTTCTCTTGTGTGAAAGAGACTTTTTCACCCCTTTAATGGTATACCCCTCTCTATATAACATCTCTTTTATTCTAATAATTGTCGCTATATCTTCCTTTGCATATACCCGTTGTCCCCCTTTATTCTTTCTGGGCTGCAAAAAGATAAACTCTGACTCCCAATACCTTAATACATAAGGTCTGATCCCTGTCAGACGGCTCACTTCTCCGATCTTATAGAATAGTTTTTCATGCCTTTTTTCATTCCCTAAAGACATAGGTTCAACTTTCATTTATCCCTTTGAATTTAAAGTGGATAAACTTATTGATTTACAAAATCCTTAAATAATTGACTCGTCTTAAAGGTTATTACTCTTCTTGGGGTAATCCCTATCTCCATTCCTGTCTTTGGATTTCTCCCCCTTCTTTCTTTCTTGTCTCTTACAACAAAGTTTCCAAATCCAGCAATTTTGATAGGCTCACCCTGCTGCAATACTCCTTTCATCGTATCAAGAATAAGCTCTACTATTTCTATAGCCTCATTTTTTGAAATACCTACCCTTTCAAATAGCTCATTGGCAATATCTGACTTTCTCATTATGCTTCTCCTTTCCTTAAAAAAATCTTTTATAAATTACAATATATAATATTTAAAAGTCAAGATATCTCAATAACTTCTCTTCATTGGCGGAAATTTAGAGATAGAGACATCAGAATATCTCACCTCCGGACCATCTTCAGTCAAATATGTCAGTGTATGCCTCAGCCATTTCTCATCATCTCTTGTAGGAAAATCAATCCTGTAATGGGCGCCTCTGCTCTCCTCCCTGTTAATAGCACCCTTTATTATTGTATCTGCTATATTAATCAGTGACTCTGTCTCCATTAATCCTATAAGTTCAGTATTAAATATCTTGCTTTTATCCTTCAGACTGACATATCTATACATCTCTCTTATCTCTTTTAATTTATCTCCTGCTATCTTCATTTTTTCTCTTGTTCGGAATATGCCTACATTTTCAGTCATAATCTTCCCGAGTGTCTTTCTGATGTCTGAGATTTTTTCTCCTCCTTTTCTGTTAAATATCTCTCTTACCCTATCCTTATCATATCTCAGTGTCTTATCTGAAAAGTCCTGCTGTTTTATCTTACCTGCCCTCTCAGATGCCTTTATCCCTGCACGTCTTCCAAATACAATAGTCTCAAGCAGAGAGTTCCCGCCAAGCCTGTTAGCCCCATGGACACTTACACAGGCAGACTCACCAGCGGCATACAGACCGTCTATCTCTGTCTCTCCCCAGATATTTATCTTTATTCCCCCCATTGAGTAGTGTGCCCCTGGTAATACTGGCACAGGCTTCTCAACAGGGTCAACTCCGGCAAAATTTATAGATAGCTCCCTTATCTGGGGAAGCCTTTCCACAATCTTTTCCCTTCCTAAATGCCTCAGGTCTAACAATACACAGCCATCAACGCTCCTTTGCTCATCAATCTCTATCCGTTCTGCCCTTGATACTACATCCCTGCTCGCCAATTCCATCTTATTGGGGGCATATTTAGACATAAATCGCTCATTATCTGCATTTATAAGGATACCTCCCTCTCCCCTTGCACCTTCAGATATGAGTATACCACTCCCTTTCAGAGTAGTGGGATGAAACTGGACAAATTCCATATCCATCAATGGAAGACCCGCCTTATATGCTATATTCATCCCGTCTCCTGTATTTATAATGGCATTAGTACTGACTGAATATACCCTGCCATATCCCCCTGCGGCAATGATAACAGACTTCGCATTAATAGGATATATCTCTCCGTCTCCTATATTAATAGCCGCAACACCTTTGCATATACCATCTTCAACTATCAGAGAGGTAACATACCACTCTTCATATACAAAGATACCCCTTTTTAATATCTGCTCATACATTCCATGCAGCAGTGCATGTCCTGTCCTGTCAGCGGCATAGCATGTCCTTGGATAATCTGCCCCGCCAAATGGACGCTGGGCTATCCTCCCTTCTCTGTCCCTGCTGAAAATAATTCCCATCTGTTCCAGTTCTGATATATTCTGCGGTGCATCCTGACACATTGCCTCTATTGCGTCCTGATCCCCAAGATAATCACTCCCTTTCACAGTATCAAAGGCATGGGCTTCCCACGAATCATCGGGCTTTAAGGCAGCGTTAATTCCACCCTGTGCTGCAACCGAGTGACTCCTGAGAGGATGCACTTTTGAAATTATGGCAACATCCATATCTGATGACACCTCAACTGCTGCCCTCAACCCGGCAAGACCTGCACCAATAATCAAGATATCATGGTTCATATTACCTCCTTTTATTTTTCAATACGCACATCTTTAAAAGATATGAAATCACCCGCCGGATATAATGTATATCCCTTAATCTCTTTTTTCATTACAGCTACATTGACAGAATGCCAGAGACTTACATAAGGCAGATCCTCTGTTATTATCTTCTGCACCTGACTGTATTTTTCCTTTCTCTTTTCTATATCAATAGTCCTTCTCCCCTCTTCTACAAGCCTGTCAATAACAGGATTGCTATATCTGCCGCGATTTGCACCTGCAGGCGGTATACTTGATGAATGGAATATATGAAAAAATATATCAGGCTCTGTAATTCCAACCCATGTTAATGTATATAGCTGGAAATTACCTGACTTTATATCAGAATAAAAGACTCCCCATTCATATCGCCTTATCTCTACATCTATCCCTATCTCTTTAGTTGATACT
>JBHHUU010000101.1:0-9471 GCA_046753905.1 Nitrospirota bacterium
GTTTTTTATTATATGGGTTATAAATTTTTATACCTAAAAATTTTAACAGTGATAATCTAGAATCTCTAATAAATTGATAGAATACCACTGGTGTCCCATTTGCTATTGCCGGTATAGCAGCATGGAGCCTCCCTGTTACAACAACTGATGCATTGGCATACTCATCAATAACTGATTGCACATCAGAATATTCAATAAAATCTGTATCATTTGGGAAATATAACCGCTGTTTTTCATCCTGAATAACAACCTTCACTCTTGCATATCTTTTTATTTCCTCATATATAGCCAATTGAGCTTTTATGTTTTTTCTTCCAAAATTAAATATGATTGGACCATCATTAGAATTATTCCAAGCCATTGCATCTCCACAAAACATTGTTGGACAACCAATAAAAGTAGATTTTATTCCATATAGCCTTAAATGCCAATGAGTAAACGGATCTCTTACACCTATTGGCTCAACAATAGTTTTGCAATACTTGGGACTTGGAAATAATAGACGAGTATTAAAACAGCCTCCAAAACAATATATCAAAGGCTTAACAAACTGAAGCTGTTCCATTCCAGCACATTCCCTTTTTTGCAGTAACGTACCACCTGGCAAAATAATAAAATCACACTCATTAATCTTTTCTATATCATCTTTACTTATATAATTATAAATATTTATACAACAATGTTCTTTGCCTTCAAGTTTCAATAATTTCCTTAAGGAATATTCTATTAATCTGTTCCCATAATTAAAGGCTTCTGGCATCTGTGAAAATGTAATCCAGCAATGTTTTAAATCAACTTTTCTATCTGATGATTCCATCTAATATAATCTTATCAGAATCTTCTATATGCATTAAAATAATAGCAATTATATAAACAGATAGTATTGTGAACGAAGTAATAATTAAAGAAAAAATGAAATATTTAGCAGAAAATAAGTATTGTATAGAAAAACCCAATATAGCGGCAATAATACCAGCAATTGTTGGTTTAAGATACTTACAATTATATGGTTGAATGCCTAAAAAGTAATAGACTTGAATCAAACGAATTACATTTGTACCTCCTATACTGATTCCTGTGGCCAATGCTGCGCCCATAATACCGAATTTGGGGATAAAAATAAGATTTAATGTTACATTTACAACTGCCAAAATCAAATCTCCAACCATTTTTGCTATCTGATGATTAGACATAATTAATATTGAGCTTACACCACCTGTTGCGGCATTTATCAATTGTCCAACTCCAAGAATTATTAAAGATGACCAGCCCACGATAAAATCATTTCCGAATATATTAAGAATATTTTTAGATGCTATTCCTAAAACTAAAAAAATTGGTAATGTTAATATATAGCTCCAACGAGTTGCAATTTGAAAAATTTCTTTCATTTTTGGGAATTCTCTTTTTATGTAAAAATCAGCGACTTTAGGAGCAAAAATTGTATCCAATGAAGTTACAATAATAATGACTAATAATGCCGTTTGAGTGGCTACTCTATATACACCTACTTCACTTGCTGTCCGAAAAAATCCTATCATCAAAATGTCCGTCCATAATAATCCAACCCATAAAAAATTTCCAGAAAGCAAAGGGAGAGAAAAAGTTAGGAGCTTTTTTCTCTCAAAAATAGGTTTGACATCTTTTGCGAAAATAGGGGGAAATAATTTTCTAACAAAGTAAACAGATGATATTAATCCTATAGCAACAGCAACTAACCATCCTGCAACAGCGCCATGAACATCAAAACCTATCACACCGCAGAACAGAATGATTGCAAGCAAGTTAGTAATAGGATGAATGATATGTAAAGTATAAACAAGGTAATTTGTAATATGGAATCCAGTAGTAGCAAAAGTAACTGCTATCATACTTGCCCCAAACGGTAAAGCAACTGCAAAAACCTTTAAGGTATAAGCAAGATCTGGCTTTTTAAAAAATTCATAAGAAATAAAATCCGAGCTTATAAATAAAAAAGAGCCTATTACTACTCCGCTAAAAAAAGGCAGTGTTATAGAGTTCAGCAAGACTCCTTTAAGTTTAGCAGTATCTCCTTTCCCAACATAGACTGAGACAAAGCGTACTACTCCATTTTGAAGCCCTATTCCTGCTACTACCTCTAAAAGCTGATAAAATGCCATCCCAAGTGAATAAATTCCTAACGATGTTGCTCCTAACAACCATGCAATTATTATTTGGGTAAAATATTTCAATCCTGTACCTACTATTTTCCCAATAAAAGTTATACTTCCACCTTTGGCAAGTTCTTTGATTTCTTTTTGGGGTAGAGGTTCTAATCTGGTAATGTTTAAACCCATTAATTCTGTAGCAAAATTCTCTTGACATCTTCTATCCCCATCCCTCATATATGTATCCCCATCAGATTTACCTTCAGTCTTGTGACGGTGGTATTTCTTACCCCAATTCGGGGAAGAGCATAAAGGTCGGAGTCTAAATTTACCTTGCCGAATATTGTGGTTACAGCAGACCTATATCCTGCCTGTTTAACCATCTCCTTTATAGAATTATTATAGGTGTCCTTTTTGCCAAAAGGATAAGAAAAGGCGGTTATCTTAGAACCTATTATTTCTTCAAGTGTCTCTTTAGAACCCGATATCTCTTTATCTAACTCTCTCTGGGACAGTCTCTTCAGGTTATTATGACTGATGGTATGTGAACCTATCTCCATACCTGATTTATGCAGCTTTTCTACTTCATCTTCTGTTAAATAGATGGGACTTTTTTGATAAGGTATTGTTTCGGACTCACATATCTTTTGGAGATATTCTATAAACCTCCTCTGTGTCTTACTCTCTTTTTCCCTTATAGAAAGAACAATACTCAATACTGCATCTTCTCTTCTCTTTTTATCTGATAAACTAAACTTTATTTGTTTGTTGTCTAAACAGACAACAATATTTTTCACCTTGGCAGCCTCAATTATTGACTGAATCCTATCATAAAAGAATATCATCCTGTTTTTAACTGCATCAGCAGTTACATAAAAGGTGGCTGCTGCTTTATATCTTTTTAAGATCGGCAGGACATTATACAAATTGTCCCTGTAACCATCATCAAATGTAAGTATTATCCAATTATTAGGAATCTCTTTTTTTAAATACAGATATTCTACCAATAAAGATAATGGAACAATATTATATCTTTTGCTTAAGTAAGATATCTGTCTTTCAAATATTTCAGGATATACGATATTATCTGTAAATATATTTTTATCATTAATGCTATGATAGATTAATATCGATGCCCCTTTATCTGCAAATAGACTTATCAGATATGCCAGTCCTGAATAATAGAGGATAATAGAGAAGTATGTCTTCAGGTTTTCTGCCTGCCGATATGAAAGGAATTTAAGCAAAAAGAGTTTACACTTATTCATCTCCTTTAATCAGAAAATCTCCTATCGCCAGATAATCCAGACTGCCTTCCTGAAATGCCCTTATAGCATCTTGTGGACTACAGACAATAGGCTCTTCGTGCATATTAAAACTTGTATTTATTAAACTTGGTATACCTGTTATCTTCCGATACTCATCCAATATCCTGTAATATGATGGTTCTAACTCCTTATTGATGATCTGGGGCCTAGCTGTACCATCAATATGGACTACTGCAGGACAATTCTCTTTCATCCACTCTGTACAATCAAAGGTTATGGTCATAAATCTTGCTGCATGTCGTCCACCATCAAGATCTTTGTAACATTGATCTGCAAATTCCTCTAATGTGACAGGTGCGAAGGGCATAAACTCTGTGCGGTTCAGTCTTTTATTAAGCCATTCGTTTACACTTTTGTCTGTTGTCTGATAGAGTATGGAACGATTCCCAAGCGCCCTTGGACCAAATTCCATCCTCCCTGAAAATCTTGCCACTACCCTGCCATCTGCCAGTAACCTGGCGATCCTTGTCTCAATATCCTCAATAAAGTCATATTTAATGCCCTGCCTTTGTAATTCCTTTTCTATCTCTTCATTTGTATAACCTCTTCCATAAAAGAAATTCATGGGTCTATATGGTGTAAGACAATTATCTCTTTTATGATTATAATTATGCAGGAAGGCATAAGCTGCGCCAACAGATAGTCCATCGTCTCCCATGCCGGGAAAGATATATATACTATCCACATTCTTTAACCCTTTTATCCTCTGGTTGAGTTTGACATTTGCAAAGACTCCGCCTACTAATACAACATCTCTTATACCTGTTTTATTCACCCAGTATTCTATATAGTCTGAAGCAATATCTTCAAAGATGGACTGGATACTGGCCCCCAGGTCTTCTTTATTAAAATTCCGAGGTAATTCGGACATTATCTTACGAAGGGAGGATAAATAAAATGACTTGCTCTTATTAATAATGGTTCCATCATTGTAATCAATCATGTCTTTTAACAGTTTTTTATATACAGGTCTGCCATAGGCTGCAAGTCCTGTAATCTTTCCTTCATGTTTATGTGCCTTAAAGCCGCATATATGAGTTATATAGGCATAAAAGTTTCCCAGTGAATCATAGGCAGGGATAGACCACATCTCTTTTAATCGCCCATCAATACCTGTATAAATCCTAGATGAATATCCGTCCCCCCCGCCATCCATAGAGATAACAATTGCTTTATTAATACCAGATGTAAAATAGGCGGCGCTGGCATGACAGAGGTGGTGATCTATAAAATGGATATCACCTTTATAGTGATAATGCTCTCTAAATATCCTGATTATTTGTTTTTGTCTATTCCGTGTAAGCCTGTTTTTGAAGTAATAATAATATCTTTTAATATATGGATTGGAACCGGCAAAGACTGCGGCCTTGGACGAAAGTTTCAGAAACATCTCCCTTAGCCATCCTCGATCTTCCTGAAACCATCCCTTCCATTCCCTGCAATTTGGATAAAAATAATCTGATAAAGTTGAGATAGCGACCCCATCAATATCTTTTACATCAACACCACTTACTTGTAAAACCTCAGAAATAGCTCTCCATGGGAATCCAATAGCCATCTTTTTCCTTAGCAGTCGCTCTTCACTGACAGCCGAGGCTATTTTACCATCATTTATTAAAGAAGCTCCACTAGTCATACCATCGGTAAGCCCTAGGATATTCATATAATGCCTCTATCTTTATACCAGCCGATAGTCTTTTCCAGTCCCTGTCTGATTGGAGTTGACGGAGAGAAATTCAACTCTTTTTTGGCTTTCTCAATGCTAAAGGATTGATCTTTTATAAAAAAATCGAGCCTCCTGCGAAATATAGGGGGTTCTTTATGAAGAATCTTGAATAGAATTTCACAGATTACAGCAGAGAGCCATATTATTGAAAAAGGCAAATGATATTCAGGTATCTTTACTTTTAGAATATCAGCAATAATCTGCACAAGTGTATCTAGTGGAACGGTCTCATCACCACCTAATATATAGGTCTTTCCTATGGCATTATTATTTACAGCAGATAGAATAATCCCCTCTGCAAGGTCATCTACATAAACAGGATGAAGGAGTGTTTTACCATTGCCGATAATAAAAAATCTCTTTTTTGAGATAGCCTTAAAGAGCTTCATGGTTCGCCTATCACCAGGTCCGTAAACCCATGAAGGACGAACAATTACAACAGGCAATCCCTTTTCTTTTTGATATTGCCTTACAAGACTCTCAGCCTCTAGTTTTGTCTCTCCGTATATATTGTCAGGATTACATGGAGTCAATTCAGAGGCTGGAACCTCTGCTAAATTACCAAATACAGCTACTGAACTGCAATAGACAAAAAATTTGACCTGATTGAGGCATGCAAATTCAAGGAGATTACGAGTGCCTTCATAATTAATTTTCCAGAATAGTTTATTTGAGATACCATTTGAATTTATTATTCCTGCCAGATGAAAGATACCTCTAACTTCTTTTAATGCCTCAGATACTGCTTGAACATTATTGATATCTGCTTTAACAAACTCTACATCCCTTATTGTATCATTATTACTGTCAGGGGGGGTTCTACTCAAGGCATAGACCTTATATCCTCTTTTCAGTAATGCTGATACAAGGTGACTGCCTATAAAGCCTGTGCCTCCAGTAACCAATACATTCACAGGTATCCCAGTTTTACTCCTTTTTATCAATAGCTAATAGTTGCCGCCTCTTGTCTTCCTGTCTGCGGCAGAAAGATATAAGTGACAATAATAATCTTAAGAGGGTAAGTCTAAGAAAGACCAGGAACATAACAGTATATCTCTTAACATCATTAAAAGAGTAGATATTTCTCAACACTCCCGGTATCTTATTTAGAAGAGATATCTTTTTGCTGGAAAATGAAAAACGAAACATCAATTCGCATATCTGCGGCCATGATAATTTATCTATATAAAGAGGGACATGACCCTGAGCAGCCGGAAGAACAATTATCTCTTTAGTGATTGTCTTTGCCCATGAGAAGTCTATGGGAAGCTGACCTTCTTTTCTTGCTCTCTGCTCAAGCTGAGTTCCAGGATAGATGTGTAGTATAGAAGTACTGATATCACAATGCCCTTTTACCTTCTCAATAATCTCCATAGTCTGCATTGCCTCTTCCCATGTCTCTGTAGGGTGGCTAAAGATAAAAAAGGGATTCGCAATAATTCCAAACTCCGAACACCAGTTGATAACATCGTATGCCTGTTGAAATGAAGACTTCTTTTTGATTATCTCTTTGCAGACCCGTTCAGAACCCGATTCTATTCCGAATCCTACATAATAACAGCCTGCCATAACCATTTTTTCTAAAAGTCTTTTATCCATTAGATCAACTCTAATTTCAGCATACCATTTTATAGCAATCCCTTGCTCTATAATCAAATCACATATCTTTTCGAGCCGTCTTTTATTATAGTTAAATGTATCATCATAAAACCATATTACCTTTACGTCATAATGATCTACCAAATGAATAATCTCTTTTATTACATTTTCAGGGGTTAATCCCCTTACATGCCTGCCCCAATTGACAGGAGTTGCACAAAATGTACATTCAAAAGGGCAGCCCCTGCTTGTCATCATATTTCCTGCGGATAAAGGTCCTCTCCCGGGTATATCTATCTTAAAATTATAAGCATCCCATGGTTCAAGGTGTCGGGCAGGCATTGGAAGTGCATTAATATCCTCTATCACTGCTCTACTTGGATTTATTATTATACTGCCATTTTCTCTGTATGCCAACCCCTTGATTTTGTTTAAATTCCCTTTGTTTTTAATAGCGGATACAAGCTCCAAGACAGTCTCCTCGCCTTCTCCCATTATAACTCCATCTACTTCTGTAATATGATTCAATGTATCATAGGCAGTAGAATGCATATGAGGACCACCAAGTAATACAAATGCAGGCTCATAAGCCTCTTTTGAAATCCTTGCCAGATCAAAACTCAAGAAACGATTTTCAGTAGTAGTGGTTATACCTAATATATCAGGTCTATTTTTTGCAATATGTTTTCCAATATCTTCAAATGACATACCTAACACATGGGCAGGGATCAATTCCACATCTACACCTTCTCTCTCTAAAACTGCTGCTATATATGATATGCCAAGAGCCGGCATCATATTCCCCTTTGACCATCTCTCTGCAAAGTATCCTCCAGGAGGAACAATCAACATTACTTTCATATCTATTTTACCCCTCTTTTATCCCTGAGACGGTCACAGCATATTCCCCGCCATTAAAAAATATATTGTCCAGATATGAGATAGCATAAAATAAGGGATAAATAACTGTATAGATTTTAAAGGCAAGACCTAATTCCTTCTCAGCAGTCGGTATTATCTGATTTCTGCCGCGATGATTCTTCTGTGAACTTATATAGTTTGAATAAAGATAATTTATAGTAAATTCTAATAGTTCAGTAAATGCCCCTGAATATGAACCTCTCTTCTTTATATTGAAGCCTGTTTCCTTTAGGATATCTTCTAATTCCTCTTTTGTATATCCATATCTGACATGACCATAAAATTCAGGTTTAATGCCAAGGGATGAACGCAGTTTGTTAATAAATAACCGTTGATCTCCAGTAGGAACAGTAACAATCAGAAGTCCATTAATTTTAAGAATCCGCTTCATCTCTTTTAAAAAACCAATATCATCTATTACATGTTCTAATGCGTCAAGGATAAGTATGGTATCAAAGATATTATCCTTAAAGCAGGAATGGGCAGGCATAATATGTAATATAGGTCTGTCAATGACATCTTTCATTGTATTCAGGTTCTCAGGGTCAAGTTCTGCTGTAATCCACTCCCCTCCCTGTTTATATATATGATAATTTATAGCCCCTGTATTATCCCCGCTTGTTATTGCCAGACATATCTTATTATTTAAGTCTTCTAAAAATAAATTAAGGTGTTTTAGTTTTATCTTCTTTTTTAACGACTGTTGAAACATCTTCAACTGCCATTTTTCTCTATGGCTGTTGTTCATGTAAGTTGTCCCTTAATAGATTTTCATGAAAAAATCTCTTCACACCCTCTATAGGAATACCCAAAAATGTCTTTCTATATAAACGATCACACGAAATGCAATGAGAAAAGTCCTTCAGGTCATTTGCCACCATTTTTTTTCTTAAATATTGGAGTTTTTTCCCATTCCATATATCTATGAGCGATTCCTTCTTTAAGTCTCCGATAATATACCTTGCCAGAAAATCTTGCGGACATGGCAGTACCCTGCCGTCCCATAATATAGTCATTGAATACCATAAAAGAAGGCATTTAGACTTATGGATTGATTTGTTACAACCCTCTGATACCTGAATATCACCTGTAAAATTATGTGGTTCTTTTATGGTAAACTTATCCAGAGGAAGTCCATTAAATATCTCTAAAAATCTCTTTTTCTCACTTTCCCACCTCTTTTTAAAGCCATTAATATTAAGAAACTCTATAATTGTATAAGGTTTACTGGACTTATTTGCCATTTTAAGCTCTAAAAAGGTCTTAATGTTGGTGATTGTCTTATTAAAATCCCCCTTGCCTCTTATGTTTCTATATGTATCTGAGTCAAATCCATCAATAGAAAATGAAAGCAGGTCTAAGCCTGATCTCAGTATCATCTTACTTTTCTCTTCTGTTAAAAGGCTTCCATTTGTATGGAGATTTGTATATATGCCATTTTTCTTTGCGTATATAATAAACTTTTCTATATCCTTATGGAGAAGAGACTCTCCACGGTGATGTAGATTAATATTGTAAAGATAGCCCTTAGATTGCTCGATTATTGTCTTAAACAGTTCAAAACTCATAAACCCATGCCCTTTCATCATGCCCTGCCCGGTAGGACACATAACACATCTAAGGTTGCAGGTATTGGTCAGTTCTATCCAAAGCCTGAAGGGTGGGGTAATATGTAAAGTCTTGCCTATAATAGAGTCTAAGTACGCCCTGAATATCTGTTTAAATTGACTATATTTTGGTAGCGTTGTCAATAGGAGACCTCAAAAAT
>JBHHUU010000102.1:0-9368 GCA_046753905.1 Nitrospirota bacterium
AGGCTCTAGGATCAAACTTTACCACGGTCGGATTTCCCAGTGGCCGGTCGCCCGGCGGTTTCGGACCCTAGAAGGCCGGAAACCTCACCCTCATATCGGTCGGCGAGCCGACCCGGAATCAGTTCAATGATTGAGAATGCCTCGCGGACCGCGGCCGAGGTGAAAAGATAATCAGGGCAAGGTTAGATGGTAAGGTAAAGACAAAGGATGATGAACTGCAATACATAAGGGATTTGATTTAAAATTAAACCGCAAAATAATATGAGACAATCATGCCGACCAATCGGCACAAACAGGAACGAACATATAGGGGGTTCACCTGACCACGTGAATCATCAAATCTTTAAACCCTGTTTTCAAAAAAAAAATAGTATTAGAAATATATTAATAATAAAACCAAGCTCACTGGGAGATATTGTCCACTCACTTCCTGTAGCAAAGGCTGTAAGGCAGATATTTCCCGATGCCTCTATAGTATGGCTGGTGAAAGATGAGTGGAGCGAGATACTTAAGGGCAATCCTTATATAGACGAGATAATATCTTTTCCCTTTTCTTTTAAAAAAATAGCCCGTCTGATAGGTATATTGAGGAAAAAGAGATTTGATCTGGTTGTAGACATCCAATGCCTCTTCAGGAGCGGGCTTATAGGATACCTTGCAGGTGTACCTATCAGGATTGGCTTTGAAAATGGGAGAGAACTCAGTCATATCTTTTATAATATTAAGGTAAAGGTTCCTGATATGGATATCCATGCAGTTGACAGATATATGCTTGTACCTGCTGAGCTTGAAAAGGTGATTGGAAAGTCATCTGGATATAACACAGACTCAAAAGATTTTACTATGATTACTTCTATTGAAGATGAGGAGTATATTGAAAAATTTTTCAATGATAATAATATAGGGAATAATTCTATTATTGCTGCTATAAGCCCCTCTGCAAGATGGCATACAAAGATGTGGCTCACTGAGAGATTTGCAGAGGTCGCAGATATTCTTAATAAAAAGGGGGTTATTACTATCCTTGTGGGGAGCAGATCAGACAGACCTCTCATAGATAAAATAACATCTTTAATGAGTACAAATCCTGTAATCGCAGCAGGAAAGACTAATCTGAAACAACTAATCTCTCTTTTAAAAAGGACAGATATCATGATTACCAATGATTCAGGACCAATGCATATTGCAGCAGCGATTGGCACACCAATAGTGGCTATTTTTGGACCAACCGATCCTGTGAGAACAGGTCCATATGGTAATAGTCATGTTGTAATAAGAAGAAATGATATAGATTGTTTGCCTTGTCTTAAAAGAAAATGTTATAATAATATCCTTTGCATGAATTTAATCACAGTTGATGAGGTAACAGAAGAGGCAATCAAGATGTTAAAGCACAGTAAACCTAATTTGAAAGGAGGTCTTTAAAATGCCTATAGACAAGGAATTATTGGATATCCTTGCCTGCCCAAAGTGTAAGGGAGATATATATCTGAATGAGAAAAAGGATGGACTGATCTGTAATGGGTGTAAACTTATATATCCTATTAAAGATGAAATCCCTGTAATGTTAATAGATGAGGCTATAAGACTGGATAATTAGAAGAATGATTCAAAAGATTAAATTTTTTGCAGCCAACAAGAGAATCAAGTTGACCGGTGCTATCTCTATTATTCTATTCATTATAGCTAAACCAACCTCATTTTCCATAATACTTGGTATCCCTATAATAGTAATTGGTGAAGCGATAAGGATATGGTCGTCCGGTTATATAAGAAAGGATAACCAGTTGGCTACTAATGGACCATATCTATTCACAAGAAATCCTTTATACCTTGGAAACTTCTTTTTAGGTCTGGGATTTTCAATAATGAGCAACAATCTGATAATAATAGTCCTGTTCTCTTTCTTCTTCTTTTTTATTTATCAGTGGGTAATAGAAGATGAAGAAAACTATCTTGTTAAAAAATTTGGAGATGAATTTGCAAGATATAAAATGGATGTGCCAAGATTTTTTCCAGGGATAAAAAGACCGGGAAGATATAATAATAAAAAGGGTTTTGACTGGAACCTTGTAAAGAAACACAAAGAATATAACACATGGATGGGATTGTTAGGCGGTATAGGATTATTTGCAATTAAGATGCTGATTAATTAATCTGACGATAGAGAAAATAACCTGCATCAGTGGTGTTTAGGGTGAGGTGGTAGAATAGAGATACTTAAGTCAATAATATTGGGCATTATTCAGGGTATAACAGAATTTATACCTGTGAGCAGCTCAGCCCATCTTATCCTTGTGCCATGGATATTTGGATGGAAAGGCGGGCTTATAGACAGTTTAACCTTTGATGTAGCCCTGCATATAGGGACACTATTAGCAGTATTCACATACTTCTGGGGAGAATGGAAGGCAGAGATTATTGACTTTAATAAGCGGTTGTTATTGTTTGTATTAGTCGGGACTATCCCTGCCGGTGTCATTGGTGTCTTGTTTGAAGATATTATAAAGGAGAGCCTGAGAGATCCTTTAAAGATTGCCATTGCCCTGGTAATTATAGGTATTGTAATGTTGTTGGGAGATAGATATTCAAAAAAGAAAAAGGGGATAAGAGACATTACGGTCTTTGATTCCATAATAATCGGGTTTGCACAATCCCTCGCCTTGATACCTGGTGTCTCAAGGTCAGGAATTACTATTGTTGCAGGTCTTTTTCTGGGTCATAAAAGGGAAGATGCAGCAAAATTTTCATTCCTGCTGGCAATACCTGTAATCATGGGTGCAGGTCTATTGGAA
Organism: Nitrospirota bacterium; assembly: GCA_046753905.1. GTDB lineage: Bacteria > Nitrospirota > Nitrospiria > JBHHUU01 > JBHHUU01 > JBHHUU01. The sequence goes on from JBHHUU010000102.1 coordinate 2,796, forward strand.
TTGAGGCACCTATTTCAGGAACCCAGAGAAGATGAGATGATGCTCCTCTTATCAGGTATAGCTACCTCATATATAGTTGGCTATCTATGTATCAGGTTTCTCATAAGATACCTTCAGAATCATCCCTTAAATGTCTTTGTCTATTACAGGATTCTGTTGGCAGGGGTGATAATGGGATTTGCCTTGTTTACTTAGTGTACATGGATACAAAGAGAACTAATGAGATTATAGGGATATCTCTTATAGCAGCGGCTCTGTTGATTGGGGTAAGTATTATCTCGTATCACCCTGCTGATCCATCTCTAACCACTGTTTCATCTACTTCTGAGGTATTAAATCTGTCAGGAAAGGTTGGGGCAATAATATCTGACCTCTTTTTTCAGTTAATAGGCGGAAGCGCCTATATTCTCCCTCTGATGTTGTTGATTCTGGGTATAAAAAGGCTATTTATATTAAAAGATAATACACTTATACCCAGGATAATAGGGATTCTGGTTCTGCTGATATCATCATCCATCCTTACTGACATCTATTTTGACAATATATTCATATTTTCAGGGGGTTATATCCTGTCCGGAAAGGCTGGAGGCATGACAGGGAAGATATTATCTCCTCTATTAAGAGAATATCTCGGTAATATAGGGACACAGATTATTATGATCTTTATATTTACCCTTTCTATAATGATGACTACATCTATATCCATGATAGATATAATCAAAGGTTTGGGTGAAATTATCAGCAGGGGTATGATTGTAGTTTTGAGAAGGATAGGCAGCTATATCTCTATCTCAAGAGAGAGGAAGAAGAGGGCAAGAAGTTCTCTTAATATAGTAAGACGTGCAAAATCCAGACAGGAAAAACCAAAGATCGTTGATTCAAAGAGAGACCTAAGTATAACTCCTGTGCAGGATACCTTTGAGTTTATGAAAGAGGGTGAATATCAATTGCCGCCGCTATCCTTATTGCACAGCCCCAATCCTGCTAAAAAATCTACTACAGAAGAAGAGCTTATTATAAATTCCAGAATATTGGAAAAGAAGCTCCTTGATTTTGGTGTTGAGGGGAGGGTCTTGCAGGTTCATCCCGGACCTGTAATTACAATGTATGAGTTTGAGCCTGCATCAGGGATAAAGATAAACAGGATAGTAAATCTTTCAGATGACCTGGCATTGGCAATGAAGGCTATGAGTGTCAGGATAGTTGCGCCGATCCCGGGTAAATCAGTAGTAGGGATAGAGATAGCCAATAATATAAGAGAAGAGGTGTTTCTCAAAGAGATACTTGCAAGTGATAATTTTAAGGAGAGAAAGTCAGACCTCTCTGTTGCATTGGGAAAGGATATCTTTGGAGTACCTGTAATTATAGATATTGCAAAGATGCCACACCTCCTTGTAGCTGGTGCGACAGGGTCTGGAAAGAGTGTGGCACTGAATTCAATGATATGCAGTATCCTCTTTTCTGCTGTGCCTTCTAAAGTAAAGATGCTTATGATAGACCCGAAGATGCTGGAGCTTTCCCTGTATGTCAATATCCCACACCTGATCATGCCTGTTGTTACCAGACCGAAAGATTCTTCAAAGGCATTAAGAAAGATAGTTGTGGAGATGGAGAATAGATACCAGATATTATCAGAGGTGGGTGTAAGGAATATTGAGGGCTATAATAAATTTGTCGATTCACAAAACAGTGGGAAAAAACCAGCAGCAGGAGAGGGTGACAATGATCCCATAACAAGAGAAAAACTTCCATATATAATTGTTATAATAGATGAATTAGCAGATCTGATGATGACAGCGCCAAAGGACATAGAGGATTGTATTGCACGACTGGCTCAGATGGCACGGGCATCAGGAATATACCTTCTTATTGCCACTCAGAGACCTTCTGTAGATGTGCTCACAGGTGTTATTAAGGCAAACTTTCCAGCAAGGATATCCTTTCAGGTCTCTTCAAAGACAGATTCAAGGACGATTCTTGATGCAAATGGTGCAGAACAGTTGTTAGGAAAAGGAGATATGCTCTTTATGTCTCCGGTTACAGGCAGGATTATGAGGGTGCATGGCTCTTATATATCAGAGGCAGAGATAAATAGGACAGTTGATTTTATAAAGTCGCAGGCAAAACCAGAATATGATATATTTAACAAGATAGAGGAGATTGAAAAGACCAATTCAATATCTGATGAAAGAGATGCCTTATATGAAAAGGCAATAGATGTGGTCACATCAACTGGACAGGCATCTGCATCATTTATACAGAGGAGACTGAGGGTCGGTTATCCAAGGGCGGCAAGGATGATAGAGATGATGGAAGAGGATGGTATTATCGGTCCTCCTGCTGCTGGCAGACAGAGGGAGATATTTATTGAGAGATTTAGGAAAGGGATAAAAGATTAAGAAATTATGAATATACGAAATCATAAAGTTATTAGCTGTCATTATTTATTTACTATAATTATTATTGGACTGAGTCTTTGTTGCGGTATATCTCCTGTTCATGCCGGAAATAGTCTTGAAGAGGTGGTAAATAGGCTTGAAAAGAGATATGACGAGATAAAAGATATCAGGGCAGATTTTGTACAAAAGACAACTATTGAGGGATTTGAGAAGGAAATAGTATCAAACGGTATATTATATATAAAGAAACCTGAAAGGATGCGATGGGATTATCGTAAAGAGGTTAAGCAGCAGATATATATAAATGATGATGTATTATGGCTATATCAACCAGAACAGGGACAGGCAATAAAGAGCAGGCTTAATGCAAGGGTAGAATCATTGATACCTTTCTATCTCCTTACGGATATAAAGAGATTAAGAGAAGAGTTTGATATAGAGTTTGAAGAAAAAAAGGCTGAAAAAAAGAGAGGAGTTTATCGATTGAGATTACACCCAAAAGATCAGCAGATGATAGTATCAAAGGTTATAATAGAGATAGCTGATGAAGATTTTTTCATACATAAGATATCTATCTTTGAAAAGAGCGGGAATAGTTCTTTCTTTGACTTTACCATGATAAGATATAACACAGGATTAAATGATGAGATATTCCTTTTTAAGATACCAGAAGGGATTGAAGTGATAGAACAGCCGTTTATAGAGTGAGATTGTAAAATTTATCTATCATATCCACTACATATTCCTGTTGTTTTTCAGTAAGCTCAGGATAGATGGGCAGGGCAAGGGTATTTTCTGCTGCTGATTCTGCCTCAGGGAAATCTCCCATCTTATATCCTAATCCCTTATAGCATTCCTGTAGATGCAGAGGAAGGGGATAATATATATCCGTTCCTATACTCTTTTCTTTTAGATATAACTTTAGTTCATCTCTCTTTTTAGCCCTTATTACATATTGATTATAGACATGTCTGCCATTTTTTGTGACAAAGGGAAGAGATATATTCTCTTTCATTTTTTTGTCAGAAAAATATTTACAATATCTCTCGGCATTTCTGTTTCTCTCTCTGCTCCATTTATCTAAGTGCCTGATCTTTACTGATAAAATTGATGCCTGTATGGCATCCAGCCTGCTATTACACCCGATCTCTCTATAATAATATTTATCTCTGCTTCCATGAACCCTTAGTCTCCTTATTCTCTCTGCCAGATCAAGATTATCTGTTACAACCATCCCTCCATCTCCAAATCCCCCAAGATTTTTTGAAGGGAAAAAGCTGAAACATCCCATATCTCCAAATCTGCCAACCCTTTTCCCTCTATATTCAGCACCAATAGCCTGTGCGGCATCCTCTATCACCTTAATTTCTCTATCACCTGCTGTCTTTAGTATAGCATTCATCTCAGCAGACTGACCATAGAGGTGTACAGGTATAATCACCTTTGTCTTATCTGTAATCTTTTCTTCTATTAGTTTGGGATTAATATTATATGTTGATGGGTCTATATCTACAAAGACTGGTTTTGCTCCAAGCCGTGATATACTGCCGGCAGTTGCAAAGAATGTATAAGGTGTGGTTATTATCTCATCACCCTCTTTTACTCCGAGCGCCATAAGAGAGAGCAGCAAGGCATCACTCCCTGAAGCAACCCCAATAGCATGTGCTGCACCGATATATCCTGCTATTTCATCTTCAAATGCCTTTACCCGCTCTCCTAATATAAATCTTTGTTCCTCACAGATACCCTCAATGACTTTAAGAATCTCATCTTTGATATCTCTATATTGGGCAGATAGATCTAATAACGGGACATTCATATCTCTTTACCTGCTATCTTTAAGTCTGATGCAAGCTCTTTTATCAATTCATCGTCAATGGTCTCCTTCTTTCTCAGGAACCCCTCTAATAGAGCATTATCACAGAGGATATTTATAAGGCGTGGAATACCTTCTGAATACTTATGGATAGCTGACAAGGCATCAGCAGTGAAAAGTTCCCTGCTGCATCCAGCAATCCCGAGACGGTATTTTATGTAATCTTCTGTTATAGCATCTTTAGTAAAAGATTTAATTCCATATCTTATGGCAACCCTTTGTCTTAAAGGCTCATCCAAGGCAAGATAAGTATCTAATTCTGGAAGTCCAAAAAAGATGAAGGTTATTAATTTGTTGTTTTCCATCTCTATATTTAATAACCCCCTGAAGTCCTCCATAACCTCTTTATTTTGCAGCATCTGTGCCTCGTCTATAAGAACAATTACCTTTTTACCCATATCATATAGCTCTATTAACCTATTATATAATTGAGTTAATAGCCTTGTCTTCTCCTTTTCAGGTTCATCTATCCCTAACTGCATTGTAATCTTTCTTAAAAACCACTCTGAGGTAATCTGCGTATGGATTATGACTAAGAGCGCTGATTCACAATTTTCTTCTTCCTCTAATTCATCCAGCATCCTCCTTGCCAGTGTTGTCTTTCCTGTCCCTATACCTCCTACCAAAACTGCTAATCCCTTTCTCGCTTTTACCGCATATTTTAACCTTATTAATGCATCTGAGTGTTGATCACTATTATAATAGAATCTGTTGTCAACTGCCATAGAGAAAGGATATTCATTAAGTCCAAAGAAATCTATATAATTCATCTTTTCTCCACCCCTTTTTTATTATAGTTACAGTTTATCTATACATATGATATCCTGTCTTTTCTCCTTTTTATTCTCTCACCTTTATCATCCTTTCTGGTCTCTTCTTCGGACTTTTCATCCTTCTTCATCTCTTTTTTGATTTGCAGGTCTAATCTTATTGATAGTTCCTCTACCTTTTTAGAGACATCTCTGAGGGTTCTGTCAACAGAGTATATCTCCCTGAATACCTCAAGAGACCGATCAAAGTTTCCTATAAATTCATAGATGAGAGCAAGTTCATATTTAAGCCATAAGAGATTTTTACCATCATCAGGTGATTCAATAAGAGCCTTTTCAATTTCATTGATTGCCTTTTCATACATGCCTTTTTCTTTGTAGCAGGCAGCTAACATACTGCACGAATCAATAGATCTTACACTCCCCTTAATTGAGAGTTGAAATTCTCCAATTGCCTCATTTATCAGTCCCATCTCTTTATAGGCAATACCAAGGTTATAATGGGTCTCATAATCCTCTTCCCCAAATTGTTTCTGAACACCCTTTTGAAATTCATTAAAGACCTCTTCAAAATTTTCATCAATAATATCAGAGAGATCAACCTTTTTTGTTTCAGGCTCTTCTTCAATTTCATCCTTTAAGAATTCAGAAAAATCAAAATATTCATCATCTGAAATCTCTTTTTCTTCAGGTTCTATTCCCCCCCTTTCTTTTACCGAATCAATTTCTTCAATTAGTGCCTCATCTACTTTGCCTAATTCTTCTATACCCCTATTAGTCCCATGTTCAGATATGCTCTCCAATTTTGACCTGATCTCTGAGTTTTCAGGATATAAATGGAGAATATGTTTATATATCTTTTCTGCCTCTTCTTTTAATCCCTGCTCAAGAAACATCTCTGCATCCACAACCATGTCATGAATATTATTATCCTCATCTCTCTTTTCTGTGTCAATCAATTCTGCAGGTGCCTCTTCATCTTCTTTTTCTATCTTTTCTGTTCTCTCATGAGTAGAAGAGGTATCTTTTTCCAATTCTGATCTAATCTTCTCATTTTCAGGGTCAAGATTTAACGCTTCATTTAAGACTGCATTTCTATTATTATTATCGCCTCTTTTTTCAAATATTCCTGCAATGACCAGACATTCTGATACAGCATTATTTATATCTCCTTCAATCTTATAGATATCTTTTATCTGTTTATGGGCATTAATATTGTCTGAATCTATAGATATAACTAATTTGAGTTGTTCTATCGCCTTTGAAGACAATCCATATTTCAGATAGACCTCTACCTCAGTAAAGTATTCTTTGATCTTATCTTCATCATTTTCAATCTCTACCTTTTCTTCTCCTGATTTTTTTACTTCAGATAAGGATATTCCATCTCCATCTCCATAATATAAATCGTTTTCAGCATCAGAAACCATCTCTTCAATTTCATCTCTGCCCTCTTTTACTACCAGATCATCCACTAATAGACCTTCTTCTGCTGTCTCTTTAATTGCCTCTTCAATAAGTGTCTCAC
>JBHHUU010000103.1:2500-9334 GCA_046753905.1 Nitrospirota bacterium
TTTTGGGTGAGGGTTCTCTATCACATCTTACCAGGACTGCCCTGAATTATTTTGATATAACCCGCCCTAATCCACAAATTTATGCGCTCGGTGTAAAAGAATTGTGGCATGTTCCTAAACCCTTAAACAGGATAATACATACGATGGGCTGGCCTCTCAAAGGCAACAGCAAATTTAAAGAGTTTGGTGGAAGTTTTATCTATCCTATGGGAGATAGTGTTGTTTCAATCGGATTGGTTGCGGGTCTGGAATATCGGGATGCCTCACTTTCTGTGCATGACCTGCTTCAGGAGATGAAAGGACACCATTTTATCAAAGAGATATTAAGAGATGGTCATAGATTAGAAGATGGCTGGGGTGCAAAGACTATTCCTGAGGGAGGATACTATTCACTTCCACTGAATTTAAATCCCCCAGGCGGTCTATTGATTGGAGATTCTGCTGGTTTTTTAAATGTCGCTTCATTAAAAGGAATCCATTATGCAATGTATTCTGGTATATATGCGGCTGAAGAGATATATTCCTGCCTCAAAGCTGGCAGAGAACCGGGTGAAAAGGGCGCACTTTCAGGTTATCAAAAGGCTATAAGAGAAAGTTTTATCTGGGAGGACTTGTATAGAACAAGAAATATAAGACAGGCATTTAGTTATGGACTTATTCCTGGTGGAGCCATGGCATGGCTAATGACATTGACAGGAGGTCTTTTCCCTGGATGGAGATTTAGATCGAGAGCAGACAATGAACAGTCTCTTTTTAGAACAAGGAGAAAATATCCAAAGGCAGACGGAAAGATAGTCTTTGATAAACTCTCAAGTGTCTTTGCCAGCGGAAACATAAGCAGGGATAATCAACCTGTCCATATACGAATTCAGACCAATGTGCCTGAGATAATAGGTGAGGCATGGATCAATATGTGTCCTGCAAATGTCTATGAATGGCAGGAGGATGATAAAGGGAACAGGACAATAAAGATCAATTCCACAAATTGTGTACATTGTGGTGCTATTGGTGCAAAGGGAGGAAGATTAACTCCTCCTGAAGGTGGAAGCGGGCCTGCATATAAACAGATGTAATATTTTACCATGAAAATACCCCCTTACCTAAACCACCCCTCACCCTAACCCTCTCCCCTGAGGGGAGAGGGAACTTTCCCCTCCCTTGATGGGAGGGGATTAAGTATTAAGGAAAAGGGTAATATTGAATTACTGGAATAGGGAGGGTGATAGATTTTCACCCTCGGGGGTGAACAACTCGTTCATGATTGTTTGGGTTAAAGTAAGGAAAAGGTTAGCTTTTTTGAAAAATATCATAATAATAATCATAATATTTTTTCTCACATCCTTTTTTTTACCTCATACTTTAGAGGCTATAGAGAAATTAGATGGAGATACTGATATATGTGCTGATCCCTGTCAAACAAAAAACAGATTTACGGCAAACATCCTGTTTGAAAAGGCTCAAAGAAAGGTAGTGGAAGAGGATAGGCCAGGTGAAAGGCTTCAGGCAGATACAGATTCAACAAGGGTTTTATCTCAGATAGGGATGAGGATAACAGACTATTTTGTTGTTTATGGAAAGATAGGAACTGCCAATCTTGATATTATATCTTTTCATGGATATGATGCAGGTTTTGATATCCTTTATGGTGGAGGGATTAGTATAAAGCTATTTGACTCTCATAAGAAGCAGCCTCTAAGGATACTTTTGAGTGGAGATTCCGTGAAATTTAGGACAGATTCTACCGTAAAGACAGAGGTTGGAGTGGAAAGTGAAGAGATCGACTGGATAGAGTATACCCTGAGACTTGGATTAAGCAAAGAATATCGCTATCTTCAGCCATATATTGGAGTAATAGCCTCTGAGATAAAGGGAAGTGATCTGCTCTCCATATCTGGAGACTTAGATTTCAGTTCAGAAGACAATCTCGGTCTCTTTTTTGGCAGCAATATATTTATAGATACTTCTAAGAGCATATCTTTGAATATAGAATCATATCTGTTAGATGAAGGATCATTCAGTCTGATGACAGGTTTAAATCTGCACCTTTTTTAATGACAGGAGTATCTCTTCTCTATCAGGTTCTTTTTAGCCTGATAATGCCATGGAGAGGACTTTTTTAACCTTTTTATCCCTGATTCTTCCTGCAGCCCACGCAGAATGTCCCCTTACTATAGGGTCACTATCTCGTAATCCCTTTATAATGGGAGATACTGATTCGGTATCTGCTATATTGCCCAAGACAACGGCTGCATTTCTCAGTAATCCTGACCTTTTAGTCCTCATAATAGGAGACATGTTGAAATTCAGGCTAAAATCTTTTTCAGTTAATAAATAGAAGAGTGAATATATATCCATTTCTCTTATTGATTTAACTGGCTGGAATTGCCTTTCTTTTGATATATCTGGCTTACTATTCCATGGACATACATCCTGACACCTGTCACAACCAAATAATCGCGTCCCCATTGCCTCTCTTAGATTATGCGGGATACCCTTTTTATTCTCAATAGTAAGATAGGAAAGGCAATCTACAGAGTTAAGTTTATAAGGTGCCACAAGCGCCCCTGTAGGACAGGAATCAACACACTTATTGCATCTTCCACACCTATCTGACATAGAGCTATCATATTCAAGTTCAACATTTAAAAATATCTCTCCCAGAAAGAACCATGAGCCAAGAGATGGTGATATAAGGGTTGTATTTTTTCCTATCCAGCCAAGCCCTGCCCTCTGTGCAATCTCTCTCTCCAGAATAGGTCCTGTATCCACAAAGATCATAGCCTTTATATTACCATGCTTACTCTTAATAAATTCAACTATCCCTTTCATCTTTTCTGTTAAAACATTATGATAATCTATTCCCCATGCATAACGGGATATATATCGCCCTATTTTACCATCTCTGAACAACTTACTCTCATCTCTCTGATAATAGCTTATCCCCAGACTTATTACAGATAATACCCCTGACAGTATCTTTTCAGGAAATCCTCTCTTTTCTATTCCCCTTTTTAGATAAGACATATCTCCTGCAAAACCATCTGATAGCCATTGTCTATAAAAGTCTATCCGTAAGACTGGATCAGGGGGTGATATCCCAACGATATCAAATCCTGTCTTTAAGGCATATTCTTTTATCTCTTTTGTCCACTTATTTTTATACATAGGGGTTGAAAAAAATAACTACTACACCATACTATTGCTTTATTTTTGTGGTCTTATTTTATAGTTCCATTCTCCATAAAAATTTGATTCTACTGCAAAAAACCTAAAATAGGCGTTTTTAAAAAATCGCCTTCAATAAAATAAATAGGTTACAACCTCAATTCTACCACAGAAAGGTTTTTTGCAGTAGAATCAAATTTGATTTCTCTATGTTAATTTTTTGTAACTATTCAGCATAATAATACGCAATCAATTCATAAATTCGGGTATTGGAAGAAGCGAGGCTATGTGAGATTGTAAAAAACTGTGAGTTGAAGAATCAGTAAAACAAAAAGAAACAAACATGCCGACAAAAAATGGTTTCAGAATGCAGAAATTGAGTGTAAACTTGTTGCATATCACCTGCACAGGTTGAAAAAGCTCAAACAGTGTAACAGTTTTATGCCTTTAATAAACCGATTATCCATAAAGCATAAAAAAGGATTGTCAATCCAGTGAGAAATAATGCTTTTCTTTTTACTATACGATCATGGTTTTTAAATAAACTGAATATAAGGATTATTGTACAAGCTATCCAGCCAATAAGTCCTATCTCCACCATGAATGACCAGAATGGATCAGGTCTCATCTTTTTAGATAAAAGGTTTAACGCCTCTGACTTTCTCTCTTCAAATGTCATATCATCTTTTCTGGATGAGTCAGATTGCGTCTCTGCGATAAGAGAAGCAATCTTCTGGTTTGTCCTGTCTATCCATTCTCTATAAGGAGTGTAGAAACTCCTTGTAGCATAAAAACTGCTTCTCAGTGTCCTGTATGCCTTTATTGCTATCTGATAATTCTGTTTCTCTTCAGCAATATTTCCTATCTCCCACAATCGTTCCGCAGATATCTTAACATATCCGCTTAATGGTATATACCAGTGGATACTCCTCTGATAATGTACTATAGCGCTTTCATAATCCTTATTCAAAAATCTTCCTTCTCCTATTAGAAATTCTCTCCGTGAGTTAATATAAACCTTTAGAAATACCATTATTAGAAAAAATATTAACAGGAAGATTATTACTCTTATTGGTTTTGAAAATTTGGGTCTGTACATATACCTATCCTATTTAAAGTCCCTCCATTGAAATATCAAAACAGACAAAAAGAGTATCAATGTTATATATATCATCCCATATATGGCTGCCCATAGAATATATCCCGAGCTTACAGGCAATTGATACACAACATCTGCCTTGATATTAAAATTTTCTAGATTGGGAATTATATAATACAATATCTCTGTGATATTTTTTGTGAATCTGTTTTCAGATATCTTGCCCAATGCCTTTAGATCAGATGTGAGATGGCCTATAATGTAAAATGAGAGGGTAAAGAGGCCGCTCAGTATAGGGGTAGAAAAAGAGGAAAAGAATATCCCCACTGAAGTCACAACCATCAACTCAATAAGGATTAGAAAGATCGCAGACAGCAGATTAAATTGTATGCCATTTTCATAGATTAATATAATCAAAAAAAAGACCATCGTCATGAATATCAGTTCTGTAATAAGTGTAATCACAAGCCCTAAATACTTGCCTATCAGAAACTCATAGCGGTGTATCGGTTTAGAAATAATAGTATAGATGGTTTTTTTATCTATCTCTTTATAGACAAGTCCTATTCCAACGAATATTGCTATCAATATGCCAAAGATATTTATACTTGCCAGTCCCATATCCTTGATTATCTTTGCCTGCTGTCCAATAGTTACATTATTTAGAATGATTGATGCTCCCATCATTAACAGGGCAAAGAATATTATTGTAAAGAGTATCTTATTTCTTATTGCCTCTTTAAATGTGTTTATTGCAATGGCAAATACCTTCATGATTTGCTCCGAAAATACCCCCTCACCCTGACCCTCTCCCACAAAGGGAAAGGGGAGAGGGGATTCCATATTTACCTGTCTACTATCTACTGTCTACTCTTTTTGCCTGCTGCCTACTTTCTCCTGAAAGAGATCCTCCAGACTCTCCTTTCTTGGAATAAGAGAGGTCAGTCTGCCCCCTTGTTTCTGAATAAATGCTATTATTTCATCTAATATATCTTCATCTGTTAATGTTAAATATATCTCACTCTCCTGTTCAATAATATTTGAGAGATATTTGCTGAATCTTTTCAGTTTATCAATATATATCCCCTTAACAGATATATCTATTGTCTTTATCTTTGGTTTAAGGAGTTTTTCTAATGGACCTTTATCTATAAGCCTTCCCTTAATCAGAATACCTATCTCATCACAAATCATCTCAGCATCAGATAAGATATGGGTACTGAAGAAAATGGTCTTGCCCTCATCCTTCATTTTGAGTATTATATCCCTGATATCCTTTCTGCCAAGGGGATCTAACCCTGACATCGGTTCATCTAATATAATGAGTTCTGGATCATTCAGGATAGCCTGAGCCACACCTACCCTCTGCAGCATCCCCTTTGAAAACCTGCGGAGCTGCATATCTTCACACCCTCTCAGTCCTACTAAATCAAAGATGGATTCAATCTTCTCTTTTCTCTCTCTCCTTCTCATGCCAGAGAGCTGTGCATAAAAGTCTAAGAACTCTATAGCCTTAAGGTAATCATAAAAGTATGGATTTTCAGGGAGATATCCTATCTTGCTCTTAATATCGATATTATTTATCTCTTTGCCCATCACCCAGCCCATGCCTGATGTAGGGTATACAATCCCCATTAATATCTTTATTGTAGTTGTCTTTCCTGCGCCATTTGGTCCAAGAAATCCAAAGACAGTTCCTTTCTCTACCTGAAGATTAAGATCATTCAGAGCCTTAACTCTCTTCATAAAAAAACCTGTCCTGAATTCTTTTGAGATATGCTCTATCTTTATAGCTGCATTCATATTAATTCTTTCCCAGTATCTCTCTTACCCTCTTTTCAATCCTCTCTCTGAGAGTTTTATCCTCTGTGTTTTTGTATATCTCCTGAAGAAAATGGATCCCGGCATTTTTCTCTCCCCCCTTTTCATATAAACGTGCAGGCAGTGTTTTAAGATACCCTGGAGAATCTGGATTCTTGACAGCCCTTTCAATATATCCTGCTGCATCTATTGGTCTATTATAATGATAAAAATAGTTAAATCCTATATAAAATGGAAATTGCCACATATCAGGGTGATTCCTCATGCCTTTTTCTAATATCTTGTTGCTCTTATCTATCTCGTTTGCGTCTAAAGATAAGATTATTCCACCAAAAAAATATGGAAATGTAAAGTCCGGGTCAAGGTCAGTGACTATATCAACCATATAGTAAAGCCATGGATACTCCTTATCTGTAAGAAGATGATTGCCAAAATACCCTACAGTCTTGATCCAGAGCATATCTGCAACAAAGAGGTCGAACCCAAGCATGATAGGTTTCAAAAATCTGCCAGACGGAAGATACAGAAGAGATTCAATATCCTGTCTATCCTTTCTGAGATAATCTATTCGTAACTGAACCATATATGAGGATAAGAAAAGGAAAAATATTGCCATGAATATTATGCTTTTATTCCGTATCTTCTCCATTTTGCAGTTTTAATCCGAAAATACCTTTGTAATAGTTCAGACAGAGGGTGCAGTTATCAGGGTGCAGGGTGCAGAAAAAATCTCTAAACCTGCACACCCT
>JBHHUU010000104.1:0-9278 GCA_046753905.1 Nitrospirota bacterium
GGAGAGGGTTAGGGTGAGGGGTGGTTTAGGTAAGGGGGGATTTTCATAGTAAAAACAGAAACTGAAAAATTGTAGGTGATTTTTTGTCTTGACAATAGGGTCAACTTTAGATATATAGTTCATTCGGAAGGATGATAAGAACAAATTTCTATCAGGACTATGTAGTCTTTAATCCTATCACAGCATGGAATGGATAATATTACAGGATATAGAGATTATCAGAGGAGTCTGGAATTAGGGAAATATCCATTGGGGAGAAATCATGGGAGACGAGATTGTTATATTTATCACAGCCTCATCTATAGAGGAGGGAGAGAAGATAAGCAGACAATTGATTGAGAAAAAGATAGCCGCATGTGCCAATATATCTCCAAATCTAAGGTCTATCTTTTATTGGGAAGATAAGATATGTAATGAAGAAGAAGTCCTTATAATTGTTAAAAGCAGGGCTGTCTTTTTTGACCAAATTGAAAAATGCGTTAAAGAAAATCATAGTTATTCTGTTCCAGAGATTATAGCCCTTCCTATAATTAAGGGATCGATAGAATACCTTGATTGGGTCAAAAAATCAACTATTGAGTCAGCAATGTCAAGCCGATAAAGCAATTTTTCTGTCTTTCTTATACGCAAATAGACCTTATAACATCTCCTTGGTAGAGAGTACACCCATTATCCTGCTGTCATGACCTGCTGCTTCCTGAATCACCTTTCCAAAAGCCTTAAATACCGCCTCTATTATATGATGATTGTTCCTGCCATATAACAGATTAATATGCAGTGTAATACGACTGTTATTTACAAATGCCATAAAGAAGTCTTCAATAATATCTATATCAAATTCCTTAATCTCATCTTTAGACGAAAACTTTATCCTTTCAGATGGAACCTGAACATTATAAACTAAACAAGGTCTGTTGCTTATATCCACAGCAACCGTTACAAGTGTCTCATCCATTGGAAGAGAGACATAGCCATATCTCTTTATACCCTTTTTATCACCTAATCCCTTTATGAATGCCTCACCTAAGACTATTCCCACATCTTCAACTGTATGATGAAAGTCAACCTCTATATCTCCCTTTGCCTTTATTGTTAGATCAAATAGCCCGTGTCTTGACATGAGGCTAAGCATGTGGTCAAGAAATGGTATGCCGGTATCTATCCTGTGCTCACCTTTGCCATCAATATTTAACTCCACAGATATCTCTGTCTCTTTTGTCTTTCTCTCTACCTTTGCTATTCTCATTTTTTGCTCCTTATAATTAAGCAGGGCTACTAATAACCTCCTCAATAATCATTCTCACATCCCCTGGCTCCTTTGATACAGCTCCATGCCATTTACCAAAGCCTCCATATTCATTAACCGCCCTTATCCATTCATCGAGGAATCTCTTTTTTGTTATATCTTCCAGACTCTCTCTCCCTTTTGTCTCAAGGACTAAGTAATCTCCTGTCCTTAAGCGGATGATAAAATCAGGACGGTATTTACGAACCACGCCTTTAAAGATATAGATGATCTCATATCCTATATGATCATTCTTTACCCATGCAGAGACATTGGGATTGCGGTCAAGTTCAAATGCCTCACTCGCCTCCCATGTGCTATCAAAGACACAGAAGTTGATATGAGATTTTGTTGAGTATTCAGTCGGCCTGCCCGTATACCATGTCCGCATATCACCAGTAGAACGGATAGGATGATCACTGTTGAATATCGGTTCTATAGTCTCTGTGTTCTCAAAACGGATGGCCTCCCAGATGTGCTGAACAATTCTATTCATATTTAGTGTTAATAGGATACGATGTCTTATCTCGTCCTGACTAAAGAGGGGCGGTGATATCTGTATCTTATCAGAGGTAATAAACCTTTCAATCAGTTGTATTAGCTGGACAAGGAGATGTTCTTTATTTCCTCTCCAGTTAGGTCTCATCTGATCATAGACATCTCTTGCTGTCTCAAATATTATCTTCTGCATCCTATACTTTCTGCCCAGATTCTCTATGTCTATCGTGGATATCCCTGTCACATCAGGCTTACCTTCGATTACAGGTGCGAGTTCTGCTAATGTTGCAATATCAGAGGCATTTAGTTCCAGAACCTTTACTTTATCCATATCGAGTCTTAGCATGGGCATGTAAAGATGATCAATTCGTATGATATCTGGCCAGATAATCTCATATTGTCTTTTTTCAATCACAGGTTCTATTCTGGTTTTTGGTGTTGGTGGCAGGGGCGGAGGTCCATCCTGAGATTCATGAGGCAAAAAGGTAAAAGGAACTCCAAAGATATTGACATATTCAGGGTCAAATAGCCCTGTATCAGAATTTACCTCATAAGACGTTCTTCTAAGTCCACGGCCAACCACCTGTTCACAGAGCAGTTGACTTGAAAAGGCACGCAGTCCCATGATATGGGTAACTGTCTTTGCATCCCATCCCTCAGAGAGCATACCCACAGAGATCACATTCTGTATCTGTTCTCCTGGTCTTCCAGCCTGCCCAATAGTATCAACCTGCTGACGGAGTAATTCAGCAAGCTCTTTTTTGGATAGCTTACGTGTATCTCCTCTTTCCTGTCTGCTATCTGTTGTTTCATACTCAATGGAAACTGATTCTTCTTTAGATTCAGCCATCTCCATGACCCTTGAATCAATATGGAGTGTCTGTTCAGGGATACAGAGTTCATCAATCCTGATCTTTTTATGGTCAAATGCAAATTTTATACGCGCTGCTGTCTCTGTCCGATTAGCAACCGATATCATAACAGGAGGAGTTTTGAATCCTGCCTCTTTCCAGGCTTTTGTGGTCTCAAGCCAATCTTTACCAAGCAGATAGTAGCCGTTTATCATTAGATCAGGTAATGGCTCATGCCTTTCTGCCTTGCGGTTTATATCATCCTTAACCCATTCATAGATATGATACAGTTTTGACCTGTAGCTCTTTGCATCAGGAAGACCGTCATCACGGATCACTACCCGCGGGGTCTTTACCAATCCTGACTCTATGGCATCATTCAATCCGAAATCACTCACAATCCAGCCGAACAATGTCTCTTCCGAGCTTCTCTTGCCTGACGGTGCAAATGGTGTGGCAGAAAAATCATAGCAGGCAATGATATTCCGTGCGGTATGGATACGATCCAGTCCGCTTACCCAGATCGTTGCCTCCTCTACATCCTCCTTTTTTACTCCCTTGACCTTTGACTCAGCAGGCAGACGCCATGCATGGTGAGCCTCATCATTAATCACAATGATCCTCTTTGCATGAGCCATTTCACCCAGAACCTCTTTGACATAGGCCTCTGTGCTCTTTGCCCCCCTCTTGTCAACACCTCTCTTTTTGGCTATCTTTTCCTCTGTCTCCCACTTAAGGGAGTGCCAGTTGCGGATAATGATCTTGCCCTGACGGAGTTTTTCCAATAATCCAGAGGGAACACAATTGAACTCATCATAATAATTTATAGTATTAGATGGGATCAAGACCTGAAGACGGCTCTTTACAGTAAGCCCTGGCGCGACAACAAAGATATATCTGGAGAATCTGGGATCATGCGGATAGGTAACCTTGTTCAATACCTGCCACGCAATGAGCATCGCCATTACAAGTGTTTTACCAGAACCAGTTGCCATTTTTGAACATATACGCTGGAATTGTCCGCCATCAGATGAGATATCTATCCCTACCTTTTCAGCATCAGGGGCTTCTGTGAGCCAGATAAGGGTCTCTATAGTCTCCATCTGACAGAAGAAGAACTGATGTCCTTCCCTCTCTTCATTATTATGCCAGTGTTCTATAAGTCGTCTGGTTATGCCGGTAACACCAGGGTATCCTGATTCCCGCCATGCCTTTACCCGTAATCTGATCTGATTTACCAGAGGTATCTCAATAAAGATACCAGGGTCATCAAATGCCTTAGATCCCTGAGAAGCAGTAAGATATCCTGCCGGCCTTCTCCCATTCTTGAGTGTAAATGCACGGGTCTCACGGTCATAACTCCAGTAATGTCTTGGTTCTTCGTATGGGGAGTTTATTATGAGCTGGTCTATCTTAGTCTTCATAATTTCTCTTCCTCTTTCCCTGAAATATGACACACAACTAAAATATCTACATCACTGCGGTTATCGGCTGTCCCACGAGCCTGAGAACCAAAAAGAATGATTTTGTGTGGTTGAAAACGAACTACTAACCGCTCTACAATTTTTGATAGGATTTGTTCATCTATCATCTGTCTATCTCCAAAATCTTCAGGCTCTCAATCCCACGGTCATCCACAATCTTAACAGCAATGCGCCTGTTTTCTCCACACGGATGGGGTAGGGGCGAAAAATTTTTCGCCCCTACCCTTTTTGAAATCCAGTTCAGCGATTAGTTAGGACTAATATTTAGCCAGTAACCAAGCCCCAACTAAACCCTCTAATAATTCAACATATTTTAAAGATTTGCTCTGTAACGATTTGAATATTTCCGGGTCAACTGCACGATTTTTACGTGCCGCTGCCCATAGCTTTAATCCTTGAATCCGTTTTGATGATAAATTACTACCTATGATACGCTTGGCATGATCAGGGTTCATTTTCTCTGTAGGCTCTATAATCAGCAAGTATCCTCCCTGTCGGACACAACCCCATAAGGACTGTAAGCATCTATGCTTATCATCTATTACAGCCAATAGCGAAGCTGCTGATACTACATCTGCGATATTTTCCGGGAGTGAGAATACATTCCCGACTTCAAACATAGCAGGAGATTTTTGGTGTCTTCCTATGTGTTTTGCTGCTTTAATCATGCGTGGATCCATGTCTATACCAGTAACCTTATAACCACGAGCTACTGCTATACGAGAAACCAATCCTGGTCCACAACCTACATCAACCCAACGTTTACCTTCTCCAGAAGGAACTGTTTCAACAGCTTCACGGTGTAGTTCTTGATAAAAATGCGCTCCCTGCATCCATGTAAATAATATTGATCCAATCATGACCATCCCTCTTTATTTCACACATATGGACTTAGTGTCTGTTCAAATCTGGTTGACATCCTTCTTGTATCTCCACTATCTTCAGGCTCTCAATCCCACGGTTATCTACAATCTTAACAGCAATGCGCCTGTTTTGCCCACTCTCAAATGGAAGAGAGACTGTACCACGATATGCCTCAATTAGCTCTTCATCGATCTCTGCCTTTAGGTTTTTAGCCAGCCGTGCCCACCCGTCTCTTTCACCTGACATGGGGAAAAAGACCTGTGATGGAAAGAGGCTTCTGCCATCATAATCTGTATCAAGCATCCAGATAGCTATATTGTCTGTGCCGCCTGATTCAATATTGCCTGTTCTGGTATTATAATAATCAAAACCCTGAATCTCAACCTGATAGCTGCCCTTATCCTTTCCATCCCTTATCTTTACAACTCTTACATCCGGCTGCCCCATAAGCCAGAAGCTCTCGTTGCTGGCTCGCTTCTTCTTCAGGTCATCGGTCAAGAGATCAGCATTCATTTGTACCTTCAGGAACTGTATCCCGGCTTTTTGCGGGTCAGTCTCATCAATATCTTTGGCTGCCTCAGGGTCAAATTGAAAGGCAGCAAATAGGATCAGAGATGGTCGAGGAACCAGTGTTCGCGCCTCTTCCCATGTCAATTCTACCTGCCGTTGTTCTAACGGGGCGTGTTCAGGTCCGAATGAGATAACGACACGCTGAGGTTTGCCATAGATTGCCTCTGACTCTCTGAAAGAATCAGCACCTCTGTCATTTGGTCGGGTCTCTGCCTCTGCATGCAGCCATCTCGTGCCTGAGAGTGGTTCTACGCGTGAGAAAAGGATATACTGTCCGCTCTTTCCCCGAATGCCGGTCTTTAGCAGCTCATCCCGCCACTCTGCCTGCCGCAGGGTCTCACCAGAACGGGCTACGGATATGTCTGCCTGTAGGGGCGAACATCTGTGTTCGCCCTTCTTCTCAGGACAGATATCTGCCCCTATCTCATCTATCGACCTTACTATCGGGGCAGGGACTGCCTCTACAGTAAACGGGCCAGAGACCCTTGCCCTGGACCTGTCAATATAGGGTTTGTCATAGAGGGTCTCCTGTGCAGGCGGCTCATTATTGGCAATGGATTTAAGGGTAATATGAGGAACGGTCTTGTATTTAAAACCGCTGCCTACATCCTCTTCTGGATGGGCAAGCTCGTAGTAATCAAAAACCGCAGTCATCAGCCTCTGTCTGGCGAGGGTTATCGCCACCCTCGAGGTATCACAGGTAATCCACCGCCTCCCCCATCGCTCCGCGGCATAGGCAGTCGTGCCTGAACCACAGGTGGGATCAAGGATGAGATCGCCGGGGTCTGTAGTCATGAGGAGGCAGCGTTGGATAGGAATAGTATCGGTCTCAACAACATATTGTCTCTTTTGAGGTCCTGTGGTATCAATCCAAAAATTTGTCAATTTACTTAAGGGAAAATCATCAGCAAATAAAGTATACGAAATATTATCTCCTTCTGGTTGAAGTCGGTTATTGTTGACTAATCTTTGCATTCCTTCTTTGCCAGTGATCCACGAACCACCTTTGGGTGGAAAATATTTTTTCCCTTTATAAGTTATTGGGAAATCGTTCTCTTGTGAGTATCCCGGTGCTCTTAAAGATACAAGTCTAAAAACCTTAGCATCAATAGGTAAAAGCTTATGATTATTAGCCATTTCTGTTGTCATAGTTTTTCTATCACCATCTATGGTTTCATACCAAGTCCACCGTGACTTCCCTTCTGAAATATAATCAAGGAAAAGAGAGTTATATTTGAGTCTCTCTTTTTCTTTACCATACCAGATAATATAGTCGTTCATAGAATCAAGATATTTTGCACCCAATGGCATTGTCTTTTTTCGAAATGGTATAATAGCTACAAAATTCCCTACCCCAAAGACCTCATCCATCAGGCACCTTACCAGATGCACATTCTCATCGCTGATCTGTACAAATATACTCCCGCTCTCTGTCAGCAGTTCCCTTGCCAATAGCATTCTGTCCCGCAGGTATGTCAGATAGGAATGTATCCCCAGCTCCCATGTATCCCTGAATGCCTTGATCATCTCTGGTTCAGCAGTCAGGTCCTCGTCTTTGCCATCCTTTACATCCCTCTTGCTTACAAAGGGCTGGAAGTTTGAGCCATATTTTATGCCATAAGGCGGATCTATGTAGACCATCTGCACCTTACCGGACATCCCCTCCTTTTCTAAGAGAGAGTTCATAACCAGAAGTGAATCTCCTGCAACGAATCTGTTTGACCAGTTATGCCTGTGTTTATAAAACTCTATTGCCTCACGCAGGGGCGGATTTTCTTCTGCATACTCAAATAGCGATAACTGTTCTTCCTTATTTCCATTGCGTTTACGCACTACCTCAATAATGGTGCGCGGGTCTATCCGTTCGTGGACATGGAGGGAGACCGTAGGGATATCAAAGGAGGTATGTTCTGCCTTGCCTGCCCACTGGATGGATGGGTCAAGGTGGGGGTCATAGGCATATCTCTTTTTCCCACTCTCTTTATCTGTCTCTGGAGTGACCAGACCTACAGGCGGATTGTTTATCCTCTCCTTCCCCTTATGGTCGTACTGCTCTATAGGTTTTTTAGTTTTTGCCATGGGAATTACCTCGTTTATCTGTTTTCATAAGGATAATTTTTCCGAATGTTATAGGCACAGTGGCAAACTACAACAAAATTACCACAAATAATAATGCCTCACCAGTAAACAATTTAAAATTTCATGATTCGCAGAAATATAATTATACACTGCACCAGCAATACCACCAGCGGCAATTGACATACCAGTCCCTATCAAAAAGACCATGAATCGGTTTCTGTCTAAACACTCACGATAATGTTCAAGCGATGAGAAACCAAGCTTACATGCTCGCTCTACTTGGTTTTCTTCTTCGTATGACAAAGTCATATTATGAGCAGAACCCCATCTTGCCCATTGGTGAATTCCTTTAAAGACTAACCAGCCCATTATAGCATCTCCAAATACTTCTTTGCCGGCAATTGCAGCAATATAAAATAAAAACTGCTCAATAACTGCAATTCTTGTAGACAGTCCGATACTTTTACTTTGTTGTTCTTTTTCAAAGTCTTCCAAAATATCGCCTTTTTGTCTAAGACAACATATTATATAAAATACAATGACAGAAAAAACTATCAAAACCAAAAACCCACATACAAAACTAACAATTTTAAAATTATAATTGCAGTTAGAATATTTATGGCCAATATAGATATAGCCAAGAGCAATAATAACACAAATAAACAAAAAACATTTCCAAGGATAATACTTGATCATCTTGATAATAGACCCCATATTCTTTTTACCTTATCTTTTATCAATCCCATATCTTCTTCACATAAGCCAACCATTAATGAAGCTTTCACCCCTCGTTCCCAAGCAGGAGCTTGGGAACGAGGAAAACCAATAACTAAGTGAGGTTTAGTTGTTTTGATAATTTGTGTTTTATCTTATTTAGAGATTTTTGGGCTAAAGTAATTCCCAGTATGCGAGGATCAGTAATTTCCTTTAATAATCGTTTCTTAAAAGCATTTGGGAAAAACTTCTCTTCAAACTCTCGCATTGTTTTATAGACTTGTTTTTTTCTATTCTTTGTCATATTTATCCTCCCTATAATAATTAGCAAAAAATTGAGGGTTTAATTCTGATTTAAAATAATGTTTTCTTTTAATCCAGACAAATCCATCCCCTTTTGAAATTACTGCAACATCAATAGGTCCTCCTACAGTTTCTTTTTCCATCGAAACCTTTCGTTTGAACGAAGTCAGACTTACAAGTGATTCTGCCATAGAGGCAAGTTCATCTTTTGGAAGCATTGCAACAACTCTCATCACAGGATATACATAATTTTCTTTTCTATAATTTTCTATATATTTTGTATAATCTTGGAATAATTTATTACTCACCTCTTTTAGCTTGCTGATAAGTATTGACTTTTCTTTCTTATTAAACTTTTCTATATTTTCAACAATATCTTCTGGATATCTGTTAAATATTTCGGATAAATATCCTTCTATCTGTGTCTGTAGATTAGGGTCAATACCTTCCATAAATGTTACTACCATCTCTCCTTGAGCAAAAGGGATAATCACGACATTATTTTTAAAATTGATCTGGCGATATGAATCCTCTTTATATTTTAGTCTATTATTGACTACTGCTTCTATATGAAACGATTTAAGCGAAGGGAATATATCTTTTTCTCCAAAACCAGCAATTATTACTCCT
>JBHHUU010000105.1:0-9260 GCA_046753905.1 Nitrospirota bacterium
GGGTTCCAAAGGGGGAATATAGGGAAGTCCCCCTTTAGCAAAGGGGGATATAGGGGGATTTGTTCTTCTGATTGATATTTACCTTTCCACAAGATATTGGGTAATTGCTCTTAATTGCACAAACCTATTGATAATTAAAGATTTCTCACCACACGCCGTTCCGTTAGAAATGACAAAAATGATGTTCTCTAACAGCCTGTGCAATCATTCGGAAATTGCTGGCTTCTTGACATCTCATACATATTAATGATAGTTTATTAAGAGGTTGTCTGAAAGTTATAAATATATCTGGTTTTATCAAAATCAGATATTGAACAGGCTCTTATACAAGGGAGGAAAATATAAATAGTGGATACCTTAACAGAAGGAGAGGGAATTAAAGATAAGAGCAATCCCTTTAGCTCTTTTATAAGAGAGGTTATAAATATTCTCAGCTCTATAAAGCTGACTGTCTATCTATTCATTACATTAGCAGTTGCCTCTATTATAGGGACTTTAATTGAGCAGAGTCTCTCACCAAATGAATATATCAAAGAATATGGAGAGAGGGTATATTGGTGGTTTAAGCTCTTCGGACTGACAGACCTTTATCATACTGGATGGTTTTCAAGTCTGCTGGCGCTTCTATGTCTTAATTCATTTGCCTGTCTGTATAAAAGGTTTCCACCCACATGGAGAACTTTAAGGTCCAGTAAGGCTGATGTAAGTATAAATTTTTTCCAGAACTTAAAAAACAACGAAAAACTACAGGTTAAAACTAATCTGATAGACACACAGGTCAATGTTATTGAGACCTTAAAAAAAAAGTGGTACAGGATATCTCTTTCAACATCAGATGGAAATGTCTCTATCTTTGCTGCAAAAGGTATGATAGGAAGGCTTGGCGCTCATACGGCTCATCTCAGTATCCTTGTTATCATGTTTGGCGCATTTATTGGGAGCTTTGTTGGGTTCAGAGATTTTGGCGCTGCATTGGAAGGAGAGACATATCAGATATCTCAGGGTGATTTCTCTCTGAGGGTAGACAAATTCTGGATTGAGTATTATAAAAATGGAGCTGTAAAAGACTTTTATAGTAAATTAACTATTATAGATAATGGCAAAGAGGTTCTTGAAAAAAGGATAGAGGTAAATGATCCCCTTCAATATAAGGGGATATGGTTCTATCAGGCAAGTTATGGTGATAGCTGGAACAGAATTAAAAGCGCAAGGATTTTAATAAAAGATAAGGAGACTAATGAAGTTTTAGATGATGTGATCTTAGAATGGGAAAAGGAATATATCTTTTCAGACAAGAACCTGAAATTAAAGTTAACCAATTATGCGGCTGATTTTTATTTTGATTCAGAGAAAAATATGGTATATTCCAAATCATCAGAACAGAATAATCCTGCCATATTCCTTGATATCTATGAAGATAATAAATTAAAGGATTCACAATGGATATTCTATAAATATCCCGATCTCTTTCCTGAACAGTTTGATGGTTATGACTATAAAATAGAATTTATAGGATATGTTCCGCATAAATATACAGGGCTTCAGATAGCAAGTGACCCAGGTGTTAATATAGTCTGGTTGGGATCAGGATTACTGACATTGGGGCTTTTCCTCTCTTCATTTGTATTTCATAAGAGGATATGGGTGAAGATCATTCCTGCTGATAATGGGTCTGTTATACATATAGGAGGCAATACCAATAAAAATCAATTTGATTTCCAAAAGGAATTTAAGAAGATTATAGAAAATGTTAAGGTGTAGGAATACTATATGGAGGTAAGTTAATGTTAAACAAAGATATAGAAGATGGTTTTACGTTTGAAGATGTTGTCTTAATACCTGCAAAATCTAATGTTCTTCCAAAAGATTGTGATACAAGGACTAATATTACAAGAAAAATTTCTATTAATATCCCTATATTAAGTGCAGCCATGGATACAGTAACCGAATCAAGGGCAGCAATAGCATTGGCAAGAGAGGGAGGGATAGGGATTATCCATAGAGCAATGTCAATAGAAGAACAGATAATTGAAGTGGATAAGGTTAAGAAATCAGAAAGTGGAATGATTGTTGATCCTATTACAATATCACCTGATAATAAGATAAAAGATGCGATCGGACTCATGAAGAGATATAGTATATCAGGTATTCCTGTTACTAAAAATAAAAAGTTGGTAGGAATCCTTACTAACAGGGACCTTAGGTTTGAGAAGAGAGCATATCTAAATGTCTCTGAGATAATGACCAAGAATAATTTAATAACAACACCACTTGGAACCACATTAGAAAGGGCAAAGGAGATATTGCAGGAACACAGGATAGAAAAATTGCCTGTAGTGGATGATAATTTTGAGCTTAAAGGTCTTATTACTATAAAGGATATAGAGAAAAGGATAAAATATCCCAATTCTTGCAAGGATGAGTTAGGTCGCTTACGAGTAGGGGCAGCAGTCGGTGTGGGAGATGATTCTTTATGCAGAGTGGAGGGATTAGTGAAAGCAGGGGTTGATTTTTTAGTAGTAGATACAGCTCATGGACATTCTATGGCTGTTTTAGAAATAATAGAGAATATAAAAAAGAATTATCCTGATTGTGATGTTGTGGGAGGGAATATAGGTACGGGAGAGGCAGCAGAAGATATTATTAAGGCAGGTGCAGATGCCGTTAAGGTAGGGATAGGACCTGGTTCTATCTGTACAACAAGAATAGTCGCAGGGGCTGGTGTGCCTCAGCTTACCGCTATATCGAGATGTGCAGAGATAGCAGATAAGTTTGGGGTAAATATTATTGCAGATGGTGGGATAAAATTCTCAGGAGATATTACCAAGTCTATTGCAGCGGGTGCAAGTGCTGTTATGATTGGAGGGATATTTGCCGGCACAGAAGAGAGTCCTGGCGAAAAGGTGTTGTTTCAGGGCAGGAGTTATAAGATATATCGTGGGATGGGGTCTCTTGGTGCGATGATAAAAGGAGGAGGGGATAGATACTTCCAGAAACATGAAGACAAATCTAAGTTTGTGCCTGAAGGGATTGAAGGCAGGGTACCATATAAAGGACCTATCTCAGAAGTGATATATCAACTGGTTGGCGGATTAAAGAGTGGAATGGGATATTGCGGGTGTAGAACAATAGATGAACTAAGAAAAAACGGGAGATTTATGAGGATTACACCATCTGGTTTAAGAGAGAGTCATGTCCATGATGTGATTATTACAAGAGAGGCGCCTAATTATAGAATGGAATAAGGGTATGATCCTCCTCCATTAACCCCTGCCTGAAAGTCTGACCTTGAATTTTTATAACTATATCAGCTAATACAGAGTGAGGGGGTTCCAAAGACTTTATAATGCGTATGATTATAATAAGTTTATTCAGATACAACAGCATCATTTCAGAACAGGTCTCTATGAGTAGTGAGAACTAAACACTAAGGTGACGCTATAAACTCTTTTCCACCCCTCACTCTGTATTAGCTGATATAGTTACAAATTTTTTAATTAGAGTGGTAACATAACTAAATGTGGTTTCTCTATTACTGGAAACTTTGTATACATCTCCTTTTTGGGACAAAAAGGATTGGTGTTAATAACAAATGGCAGGAGAGTTTTGATTCTATTTTTAATATTCCTCTCTTTGGATTTGGATACAGCATACTTATCAGACCAATTAGATGGAGAATATTATGTAAGATATTAAGATTACGTATGGAAATTGCAGGAATAGGCAGAGATTCCATAAGAGGAGCGAATCGGTCTGTCAGTATGAAACAATCATGCCGACCAATCGGCGCAGACAAGAATGAAAATATGGGAGTTTCACTTGACCCCTTGAGCGATAGCGTCCAAAGGACTCATCCTCGAATCCTTGAATCCTATTCATCACCAGATCTCTCTGTAAATATAGCAGGCATAAGGTTTAAAAATCCTGTTATAGCTGCGTCAGGCACATTTGGTTATGGGGAGGAGTATGGGAAACTTATAGACCTGAACAGGATCGGCGGGATAGCAGTTAAAGGGCTATCTCTACAGCCAAGAGAGGGAAATATCCCACCAAGGATATGTGAGACCCCATCAGGGATGTTAAATGCTATTGGACTTGCGAATGTGGGGATTGATCTGTTCTTATCTGAAAAACTGCCATTTCTCAGAAGATTTGACACGCGGATTATAGTAAATATATCAGGGGAGAATATAGATGAATTCATTGAGATTGCAAAAAGATTAAACAGGGAAGACGGAATAGATGCAATAGAGGTAAATATTTCATGTCCTAATGTCAAAAAAGGAGGCATGCAGTTTGGCAGGGATACTAAAGAGACATACAGGGTTGTCTCTGGTGTGCGTAAGGCAGCAGACATTCCGATAATTGTAAAATTATCACCCAATGTTACAGATATTGTTGAGTTTGCAAAGACATCAAAGGATGCAGGGGCAGATGCAGTATCATTAGTAAATACATTTTTAGGGATGTCTATTGATATAGAGACGCGGATGCCTAAGCTGGCAAATATAACAGGTGGACTCTCTGGTCCTGCAATAAGGCCCATTGCCGTAAGGATGGTCTGGGAGGTAGCCAATAATGTAGAGATACCAATTATAGGAATAGGCGGTATAGTGTCTCCTGAAGATGCCATTGAGTTTATCCTTGCAGGAGCTGCAGCGATTGAAGTCGGAACAGCCAACTTTATAGCCCCTGATTCAATCATTAAAGTTATTGATGGGATAAGAGATTATATGGAAAAGAATAAAGTAAGGGATATAAAATCTCTTATAAAAGGAGTAAAGATATGTCAGTAACACCTATTATCACTTTGATTACAGATTTTGGCGAGAAAGACTATTTTGTGGGAAGCATGAAGGGTGTGATATTAAATATCAATCCTGATGTAACAATAGTAGATATATCACATGATATCTCATCTCAGGATATAGTGGAGGCTTCATTTGTCCTCAAATCTATATATAAATATTTTCCCAGTCATACCATTCATGTAGTGGTAGTAGACCCTGGTGTGGGAGGGAGGCGGCGTCCAATCCTTGTCACAAGCAGTAATTATTATTTTGTTGCCCCTGATAATGGAGTATTAAGTTATATATATAAAGAGGATCAACCTGTAAAGGTGAGAGAGATTACCTCAGAACACTACTTTATGAAATCTCATGGAGAGACATTTCACGGAAGGGATATCTTTGCCCCGATTGCAGCAAGGATATCAAAAGGTGTAGAGACATCGCATATTGGTGAAGAGATAAAGGATTATACTATTCTGAAGCTCAATGAGCCAAAACTGACAGATAAGAATTCTCTGCATGGAAGGATAATTCATATTGATAAATTCGGAAACATGATCACAAATATAACAAATGAACACCTTTATAACTCATTTGGATACAAAAAAGAGATGAATTTCAAGATAATAATAAAGGAGATAGTCATAACAGGATTAAATAACTTCTATGCAGAGGGTGAAAGAGGAGTGCCTTCTGCACTTATAAATAGCTCAGGGCATCTGGAGATATATTCATTTATGAATAATGCAAAGAAAATATTGAACGGTGCAATCAGGGATGAGGTAATAGTAAGGGTTGAATAGAAGAAGAAGGGATGGAAGTGAAGAAAAAAGGGCTTATAATTGTACATACAGGAAATGGCAAAGGCAAGACAACTGCCTCTCTTGGTATAGCATTCAGGGCAATAGGACATAACCATAGAGTAATAATGATCCAGTTTATCAAAAGCAGCAGAGGAGGGTGGCATTATGGAGAGATTGAGACTGCAAAGAGACTATTACCCAATATTGAGATATATCCTATGGGAGAGGGGTTTACATGGAAAACGAGAGACAGGGATAGAGATATCAGAAAAGTGGAAGAGGCATGGAAATTTAGTAAAAAACAGATAATAGATAATAAACATCAGATAGTTATATTAGATGAGATAAACTATGCTATTAAGTTAGGTTATCTGTCTATTAAAGAGACAATTAAATTTTTAAAGAAAAAGCCGTCAGAACTTCATATTGTCTTAACAGGAAGAGATGCCCATCCAGAATTGATAGAGATAGCAGATATAGTAACAGAGATGATAGAGATAAAACATCCATATAAAGAGGGTATTAGCGCCCAAAAGGGGATAGAGTTTTAATATAGAGTGGATATGGCATTATTGGCTCTACCGTCGGTTAGGTTATCTTTATTAACACAGGCATACGAAATGCCAGTACAGCAAGAAAAATAAAAATTAATGTATGAATAAGTTCATGATGACCTATGCGTTGGATAGACAATGGTCGATTATGTCTGCGGACTACTGCCATAATTGATTTAATAGTAACTGGTATAAGAGAGAGGGGAGCAAGAGATGGAAGGATATTAAAGATCGTACACAAAGCAATCGTAATAATGAGCACAGCAATATGATAATATATTGATGGGAGTCCTGCCTTAAGCCGCACAAAAGATGACCCTGTAGTTCCTATACGATTTCTTACCAAGTAACGGACATGAAATACACTCCCTTCAAAAAAGAAGATAGAGATTACCCAGAGGCCAATTGTCTGAAGAGAGAAAATACCTGTAGCAGTATATTCTGTTGCCGGGACAATCAGACTCAGTCCAAATATATTTAGAAACTCTCCAATATAAGTGCGCTCCTTTTTATATCTCATTAAGATCAAGGTCGCAGCAGCCGCCATAATGGATAGCAGACCTATCAATACGAGGAAATAGAGTTTGTACCATATAACAAGCAATAGTCCGACAATCAAAAATAGAGAGAGATATCCAACAGTCCATAAAAAAAGCACCTTTTTTCGGTTATCATTTTGAGGCAGCCTTGTGTAGAGAGTTAAGGTATGATGGGTTAAAAATCCAGCAATGGCTGAAAAGAGCAGGAGCAGGGTCTCCTGCCCAAAACTCCTTCCAACCGATGCTCCAAGTATAAAGGAAGAAATCAGTATTGACCATCCACCATATTGCCTTGATATTGTAAGCAGAAAGTATTTCAACTATATACCCCGTTAGAGTTTATTCGTAGACATAATAATAACACAAAATTACTGATTAATGAACTGAATAGTTACGTTTCATTTTGTTTTCAGCTTATCTGAGTTAGAATGTGCATCTTTATTCTGGGTCTGATTTTTGAGCCTATTTTTGTTTTGTTTCGTTGGGTCAGGTTGTTGTCTTAGTTTCTGCGGGTCAAATTCAAACAGCCATTCTGAGTATTTTGTTTTATCTTTAAACTCCTTATTTATAGGAAGAAAATTCTTTTTTTTTAGAGGTTCATTATTACTTTTACTTTTTACTCCTCTTATTCCCCTTCCATCTTTTATTAATTCCCACTCATCATTTATAATAGGGTCTTTGTACAACTTTCTTAAATATCTCTTTGGATTAATTCCTCGATTGTCAACAATAAGATCATTCAGACTTTTAGGAAATCTTTTTGCTCCAGCACTTGAAGTCATATAATACCTCTCAATGGCGTTTCTGATAGCATTTCCTCTGAAAAGCAGCTCTATCTCTTTTTCCCGTTTTGCAATCATCTTCCATTGTTTTCCTGCAGCGGTCAATAGTATACCAATAATTACAATAGTTGCCATAAGCATTATAAATATTGACCCTTTTTTATTGAGATAAGTATACATGACCGTTTCTTTATGTAACTACTATTCAGCTATTAACAGGGTGAGAAGTTTCAAAGACTTTATAATGCGTATGATTATAATAAGTTTATTCATATAGAAGAGCATCATTTCAGATCAGGTCTCTATGAGTAGTGAGACCTAATCGCTAATGTGACGCCATAAACTCTTTTCCACCCCTCATCCTGTAATAGCTGAATGGTTACTTCTTTATTAATAATAATATTATTGTAACCACGAAAGCATTAATTATCAAGGACCCCAGAATTTAAGATAGAAATCATTTTAAATTTCTCCTCCCTTGATGGGAAAGAGTTAGGGTGAGGGTAAAGTATTAACCCATAAGGTTCCCCCCTCCCTATCCAGTAATTTTAACATTACTCTTTTCCTTGATACTTTGTCCCCTCCCACAAGGGGAGAGGGAACTATCGGAATGATAAAATTAAATCCCCAATATATTGGGTAATTACATAAACTTATTATAATCATACGCATTATAAAGTCTTTGGAACCCCTTGCTCTGTATTAGCTAAATAGTTACCTATAATTTTAGATAGACAAATTCCTGGATAAAGTTTATAATATTGTTCAAGTTACTTTCTTGTCATATTGTTGCGGAATACTCTTTTTGTTATTTCGAACGGAACAGAGTGTAGAGAGGAATCTTTAGTATGAAAATCCCCCCTGCCCCCTTTGCTAAAGGGGGAGTATAAGTTTCTCTCTTTGTTATAGGGAGGGAGTATAAGTTTTCCCCTTTGTTAGAGGGGGGTTAATTTTCATGCTCGGGGGTGAACAATTCGTTCATGATTGTTTACTTATCAATAGGTAGTACAATCAAGATTTCTCACATTCGGCAAAGAGGTTATTTCAGGGATTAAATTGTTAATCTGGAGGCACGTAGCTCAGGGGTAGAGTGCTGCCTTGACACGGCAGAGATCGGCGGTTCGAAACCGCCCGTGCCTACCATAAAAGTTTTTTGTAAATAAACCTGTTAGGTTGCTAATACGCAATTACCCAATAAGTTGGGGAAAGGTAAATATCAATCCGAAGAACAAATCCCCCTTTGCTAAAGGGAAAATCCCCCCTACCCCCCTTTGGAAAAGGGGGGTAGGGGGGATTTTCCCCAACTTATTGGGTAATTGCCATTATCTCTTTTGTGTTATCTCTCACTGTAGCCAGATTTGTCAAAAACACTGACTGTGGATTGGAGATTCTCAGGTGTAAGGTGTGCATATCGCTGAGTCATTCGTCCATCTTTATGCCCTAATAATTTTTGAACCCGAAATAGGTCTACCCCTCCCTGAACCAACTGAGAAGCAAAATCATGGCGGAGATCATGCCATCGGAAATTATCAATGCCTGCTTTCCTACATGCCAGTTTAAATGCTCTATTAATCCGCATTTTATTAATTTTGGTTCCATCGGTATTATGAAAGACAAAGTGTGAATGAATATGCTGAACCTTCTTTAATTCGGATAAGGTTTTCATTAATCGGTCACAGATAGGCAGTCCAAGCCTTTCTCCATTTTTAGTCTGCTCAATGGTAATCGCTTTACGGAAAATGACAAAAACAAGAAGTTTTGAACATTTGAAAATTTGTGTTTCGAATTTGTT
>JBHHUU010000106.1:0-9144 GCA_046753905.1 Nitrospirota bacterium
GATGCACCTGGTAATGGAGAATTAGATATAGTTATCTTAGCATTATGGTCTGTAAAAGATTCGTATGTTATATCACCTGTATCAGGATCTATAGCACATATATTCTGCTGGGCGTCTACATTTGATGTATTATCAGGAGCAATGCTTTCTATCCTTATACATGCCCCTGTTGTGGCTGCTCCGCCGCACTGACCGCTGCCGCCTATCTCTCCGCAGCTCACCAATATAAATAAAGAAAGATATAGAATAGGCAACCCTATATATTGAATTGTTCTTTTCACCATTATCCTCCTTATCCCTTTAAAAACTCCCTGATCTCTCTCTCTTTAATAGACCTTACAATAACATTGCCTATCTCTGTAGACAGTACAAAGTTTATCATCTCTCCTGTAACCTTTTTGTCAAGTCTCATTGTCTTTAATATATCATCTATCCTAAAGCGAGACGGTATAGATGTTGGTAAGCCTGCCTTCTGAAATAATAATTCCTGTCTTTTTACGCAATCTTCATTACATAATCCAAGCCTCGCTGAGAGCCTGGCTGCATAGACCATGCCAATGGCTATTGCCTCTCCATGTCTATACCTCTTATAGCCTCCAATAGTCTCAAGTGCATGGCCAATAGTATGTCCATAATTTAAGATCGTCCTTTTCCCTGTCAGTTCAAGTTCATCCTCATGGACTATATCAGCCTTTATTTTACATGACCTCGTAATTACATCTATAAGCCCTTCCCTATCTTCCAACGATAGGATATCCTCTATATTCTCCTCTAAGAAGCTGAACAGGTCTTCATCAGCGATCACTCCATATTTGATTATCTCAGCCATGCCCGCAATCAACTCACGACTATCCAGTGTCTTTAACAGACCTGTATCAATATAAACAAGACATGGCTGATAAAATGCCCCTATCAGATTCTTTCCCTTTGAGTGGTTTACCCCTGTCTTTCCTCCTACACTGGAATCCACCTGGGCAATTAAAGTTGTCGGCACCTGAATATAGTTGATGCCCCTTAAAAAGGTAGAAGCAGCAAATCCTGTTATATCACCTATTACACCGCCACCTAATGCAACTAAAGAAGAATTCCTTTCAAACCTTGCAGATATAAGGCGATCATATATATATTCTGCCCATTTAAGGTCTTTATATCTCTCGCCATCAGGTATTACAATTGTCTTTACATTATATCCAGCTCTCTTTAGAGAGTCACTGACTACTTTGCCATACAATCTCTTTATTGTCGGATTTGTAATAACAGCTATTCTTTTATTCAGGTCAAAATCTTTAATTCTCTCTCCTAATCCATGCAGTATATTTTCACCTATCTCAATATCATATCCCCTATTTCCTAATTCCACCCTGATAGTCTCTATCTTATGTTTAATCTTATCAGACATACTGCAATCTATTATTTTTTCAACTGCCTTTTCTATGCTTATATCCGATGTGTCTATTACAATATCTGCATTTGCATAGTATGGCTCACGGGATTTAAGCAGCCTTGTTATCTCTGAAATCCTGTCTTCTGAATTTAAAAGAGGTCTGGATTTATTATTCTTGGTTCTGGATAAGATTATATCCGGAGAAGCTTTAAGACAGACAATAATCCCATTCTTTTTAAGAGATGCAATATTTGCAGGATTAAGCACTACTCCGCCTCCTGTTGCTATAACAGACCCTTTATATTTAGAGATATCGTTTATCATTTTTTTTTCAATATCCCGGAAATACTCTTCACCATATCTGCCAAATATCTCTGAGATAGTTTTCCCCTCTTTATCTTCTATAATCTTATCGGTATCTATGAAACCATATTTAAGTCTTTTTGCTAATCTTGATCCAACTTTTGTCTTGCCTGTTCCCATAAACCCTATAAGGACTATATTCTTCAAACTTAAAACTCCCTTACATACCTCATATATTCATTATAATTCCTTTTCATTTCACCTATACTATCTCCAGAGAATTTCTCTATTATAAGAGAGGCTATCTCAAAGGCAACTACTGCCTCTCCAACTATGCTTGCCGCTGGGACTGCACATATATCAGACCTCTCAATCCCTGCCTTATAAGGTATTTTTGTAACTATATCTACACTCTGGAGCGGTTTATATAATGTTGCGATAGGTTTCATGGCTGCCCTGAGAATAATATCCTGTCCATTGGTGATCCCGCCTTCTATCCCCCCTGCATTATTGGTCTTTCTATAAAAACCATTCCCTTTGCCCTTTCTATAAAATATCTCATCATGCACCTCTGATCCATACATCCTTGACGCCTCAAATCCCATCCCTATCTCAACACCCTTTATTCCCTGAATGCTCATCAATGTATATGCCAATCTGGCATTAACCCTTCTGTCCCATTGACTATAACTACCCAATCCAACAGGGGGATCTGTTACTATTACTTCAAAGACACCTCCTATGGTATCTCCCTCTTTTTTAGCCTTATCAATCTTTTTCACCATTCTCTCTTCTGCGTCCTTATCAGATGTCCGTAATACTGAATTTTCAACTGCTTTAAGCAACTTCTCTTTTCTCAATCCTTTAACAGATGCCTTTATCCCGCCGATCTCCACCACATGACTTATTACAAATATTCCAAACTCTTTTAATAACCTCTTTGCAATAGCTCCTATTGCCACCCTCATTGCAGTCTCTCTGGCACTTGCGCGTTCAAGGACATTTCTTATATCCTTGTGGCTATACTTTATTCCCCCCGGAAGATCAGCATGTCCTGGTCTTGGTCTTGTTATAATATCCTCTTCTTTTATTTCTCCCCCTTCAATCGCCATTATTTCTTTCCATGTATCCCAATCTCTGTTCTTTATCATAAGGGCTATCGGCACACCCAGTGTCTTTCCCTTCCTAACTCCTGATACAATCTCTACAGCATCCCTCTCAATCTTCATCCTCTCTCCGCGTCCGTATCCCTTCTGCCTCCTCCTCAGTTCTTTATCAATATCCCCGCTTTCTATCTCAAGACCAGCAGGTATTCCCTCTAATATTCCTATAAGAAGCCTCCCATGAGACTCACCACCCGTAAGAAATCTTAGCATCAGTTAAATAACCCTTAAATATCAAATATCAAACAAGGAACGTAGAATTTCGATATTTGATGCTTTATAAAAATAAATAAGACTAATAAAAATAAATAAGACTAATAAGACTAATAAGACCAATCCCTGTTATTTAACAATCGTTGGCGTTAAAAAGACCAGGAGCTCTGTTGTCTTCTCTCTTGTCTCTTTATTCTTGAAAAGCCAGCCAAGAAATGGGATATCTGAGAGAAAAGGTACCCGACTGCTACTTTCAGACTTTGTAGACTCATATATGCCTCCGATTACAGTAGT
The DNA here is from genome assembly GCA_046753905.1 of Nitrospirota bacterium. GTDB lineage: Bacteria > Nitrospirota > Nitrospiria > JBHHUU01 > JBHHUU01 > JBHHUU01. Next base: position 3,358 of record JBHHUU010000106.1, read on the forward strand.
CTCCCCATTTCTAAGCATTATTGTTGTTGTTGCCTCTCTTTTTTCTATACTCGGTCCTGCAGCGCCCTGACGGGTAGTGCCAGGTGCATTTTTTGCCGCCTTTACCTCCAGCATAATACTTCCATCAGTTGTAACATGCGGTTTGACAACCAGTGTCAGATTTGCATCTACAAAGGTTGTCTGTGTCCCATTTTGCGAGATAGTAGAAAATGGAATGGATTCTCCCTGTTCGATCTTTGCCTCCTGATTATCCAGAACAGTTATCTTTGGAGTAGATATTATATTTGTCAGTCCCTGAAATTCACCTGCTGATAGACGGAGATCAAGATTAATCGGGTTATCTGTGAACTTTCCAAAGGAAAACCCTACTGAAGGGGTAGGAGAAAGGACAGCAGCAGGGAGGTTAACAGCAAAGTCAGGGGTAATCGTTCCAAACGCCCCTGTATTTGCCGCCGTTATATTAAATGCGTTATTCCTCGATACATCAGCAAAGGTAGCACCCCATTGTATGCCTAAGCTCCTGTTAAACTCAGGGACAACCTGTACAATCCTTGCCTCAATTAGAACCTGAGGAGTCCTTGTATCCAACATCTTTACTACTTCTGTAATATCTTTGATACTATCACCTGTATCCTTTACAATTATAGTGTTTGTCCTGCTGTCAATGGTAATACTGCCTCTCTTTGACAGATTTGTGCTGACAATCTCTGCCAGATTTTCTGCCTTTGCATAATTTACATAAATAACCTTTGTGATAATATCTTCTACCTTTATTTTTGTCTCTCGTGCTCTCAGTTCTTCTTCCTGCTGTTTAACGATATTTGAGACAGTGGCTATACGCAGGATATTGCCCTCTCTGATCATACCAAGATTATTCATCTTCAATATAGTATCCAGCGCCTGATCCCATGGGATGTCAATAAGTTTTAATGTAATCCTTCCCTGTACACCTTCTCCGATTACAATATTAAGATTACTTACCTCTGATATAAGACGTATTATATTGACAATATCAGCGTCCTGAAAGTCAAGAGATATCTTTCTGCCCATGTATTTTTTAGAAGCAGCCTTCTTTTTCTCCATTTCATTTATAACAACTGGAGTAACCTCTTCTCTTTTCCCTGTAACTGACGGAGCTGTATCAGTTTTACTTACCATCTTTCTCATCTTTCGTGGAGCTTTAGGAACTTTTATATTGACTATTAACATCTCTCCTGTTTTATCAATATAGTATGGAAGCGGTTTCATCAGGTCTAAAACCACCCTTACCTTTTTGGGATCCAGATGTTGACCTATCCTTACGCTCTTTAATAATCTGCTGTTTCCAGGTATGAGTGCTGGAGTTACCCTGTTTATTGTATTTGGTATATCCAGAACAACCCTGTTATCATCTAAAGTAAAGACATTATATTGTAATTCTCCGTCTCCTTTGATAATAACAGTTATGCTCTCATCATTTCTGTCTACCTCAATCCCTGTAATATTTTCAGCTCTGCTTATTCTATTCCTTTTTATATTTTTATCAGAGAAAGGAGAGATAGACTCAGCAACCTCAATTTCTTCAGAACCAGGAAGCGATGCAAAAGATTTTAAGATATCAATGATTAATGTATCTCCTTTTGTCCTTGTATTAAAATCAACATTATTATTTGCATCGGCAAGGAATATCTCTAATCTTGCAACTCTGGTTGGTTTATCACTCTCTGATGTTAAAATTGACCTGATTGTCTCGCTGTCAATATCCATTTTTTCCTTAAATCTGCCCAGACTAATGCCGCTCATGTCTATTACCAAACGCAAAGGATCTATTAATTGAAATGCAGTATATAATATAGGGGTATCAGCCTTTATCATCACTACTGTTTTATCTGAAAACTCTTTCACTACTATATCTTTTATTTCCTTTTTTATATCTTCTGTTTTAATCTCTTCCAGTGATACAGGAGCATTGACCTCTGAATATGATATATTACATAAGAAAAGATTTATAGAAATAAATAATATTCCGACATAATACAGTAAAAGTCTTTTCTTCATCTTATTGTCTCCTCTTGTGAATAGAGTTCCAAAACTATATCCCTCCTCTTTTCCTCTCCAAATATATCAGATATCCTCTCCTCCACTACAATATTTTCAGGTGTAATATTTTTTACTTTCCCATTATTTGTCCCAATCATAGTACCTTTCTTTACTGGGAATCCTTTATTATCAGGTGTCTCTATCATTGCCATATAACCGAAACCTCCCCATATTATCCCTGTTACCTTTAATTTAGAAAGTTCCACCTTTTGTAATGGAAGGAGAAAAGCCGGCTTCTTTTTTATACCGGACTTGACAACTATTATTGACCTGAAGGGGTCTCTTCTCTTTAATGGAGTATAATCGTAAGATGTCTCACTGATTAATTGTTCCTCCTCTATTGCCTCAAGGACATTCCCATCTGTTTTCACCTCTTTTTTAGACCGGGCAACCTTTCTATCTGATTTTTTCAGAGGTATCCCTTTATTTTTAGTAGTCTGCTCACCCCCCTGACAGGCAGGCATAAATATAATTGCTGTTAATAATAGGAATAATGAAACTTTTTTACTCATTATCTATATGCCTTTTTCTGCTCTTAAAGATGCGAATGTTGTAGCTATAAATGTAGTATGTATATGCACCTGATTTTCTTTTATTTTTATATTTCCCATCCTGATATTTGATATATTTACAATTCTGGGAAGCTTGCCTATTTTATCAAAGAAAAAGCCTACAGAATGATAACCGCCTGATACCTCAACATTTACTGGAATCTCTACATATAATCCATTATCACCATCTTTTCTCCCGGCAGGCTTCCATAATCTGAAGTCAAGCCCAGTGCTGATACCAATATCTGAGACCTGTTTTAATAAGCTGGCTACCTCTTCTTCCTGAGGAAGTTGTCTTTTCTGAATCAATAAAAGTTTTTGAAGTCTTGTATTTTCTCTTTCTAATTCTTCTAATCGTGCTGCCTTTTTTCTGTGTATGAGAATATCACTATTTAAATCTGCTATTCTGGTATTCTCAGCCCTTATCTCAGCATTTACAGGAATATACACAAAGTAGATGAATATCCCTATTATAAAAACCAATAATAAGATCAGGAGCATTACTCTCTGATAGACTGGTATATCTTTTAAAAAGTCCATAATTATCTACTATATCATAGTGTAATATTACACTTTAGTTTAAACCTGTATATAGGCGTACTCTGTTCCATTATCTGCCTTGATTCAACAAGGTGAATCTCCTTGAAAAAAGATGACCTTTTGAGGTTGTTGATAAACTCAACGATACTGGCATTTGACAGAGCATTACCCTCTATCTCGGTTTTTCCTTCATTTTCTGTTAAAAGAACCAGCCATACCTGAGAAGGGAGATTCCTGCTAATCTCATCCAGAAGACGAACAGGAATGCTCTGCTTTGTTCTGAGACGCTTTATAACTTCTATATTATCTTCGTATTTCTTCTTATCCTCCTCAAAGTTTTTTACCTCTTTTACCCTATTCTTCAACACAATTAGTTCATTTTGAAGGGAGACGCTTTTCTCTTTAAGCATTTTTAATTCTCCCTTTAATGAAAACCAGATATAGCTTAGCATGAAAACTACTGCTATTACAGTAAAAACAGCCAAATATAACTGAAGTGGTATTTCTGGCTTCTTTTTTACTTTTATCAGGTTTATCTTTATCATCGATCGCCGATTTTCCTTATAGCCAGACCCAATCCTACTGTTACAAATGGAGCCACATCTTTTATATAGTCTATATCAAAGGATGCAGGATCTACTTCAATCTTTTTAAATGGATCAGTCAGTTCTATATCAGTGCCCAGTCTATCTGAGAGAAAATCTGCCAACCCTTCTAATTTTGATGACCCACCACTCAATAATATCTTATCAATATGTTCCTGATTTGATGTAGTCTTGAAATAATCAAAAGACCTTACAATTTCAGAGACAACCTCTATATTAACAGCATCTATAATAGGACCTAGTGTATCTTTGGTTATACCTTCTACATCCTCTCCTTTTTTTGCCCTCTCTGCATCTTCATAACTCAGATGTAAATCTTTCTGAATAGACTCTGTATACCTGTTTCCTCCTATAGATATATCCCTGCTAAAAGAAAATATCCCATTTTTAAGGATATTAATGTTCATAACACTCGCACCGATATTTACTAAAGCCACTATCTCGTTCTCACTGGTCTCATAATTTATTCCAAACATATTCTCTATAGTAAAGGCGTCAACATCTACTATTACAGGATTTAAGCCTGCCTCACTGACAACAGAGATATACTCATTTAACTTATCCTTTTTTACTGCTACCAATAATACATTCATCTGACCTCTGCCGTCCTGCTCTTCTGACTGGTCTAATATATAGAAATCAATATTGACATCATTTATATCAAAAGGGATATATTGCTCTGCCTCCCATCTTATGGACTCTTCAAGTTCATCTTCTGTCATAGTAGGCAGAGTTATCTTTTTTACAATTACAGAATGTCCTGATACAGAGATAGCAACATCTTTGGTCTTTATATTTAATTCACTCAAGATATCTTTGATTAGATCAATTACCCTTGCTGCATCCATTATAGTGCCTTCTACAATAATTTCAGGACCCAAATCTTTTAATCCGAGTTTTTGCAATTTATATCCATTCAAGCCCTCTTTTAATTGAACGCATTTTATATTACTTGAGCCGATATCCAGACCTATAATTTGCTGTTGCTTTGAAAAAAACATCGTTTTACCCTCATTATATGTCTCTGTTCCTTCTTTTGATAATCCGTTTAATCTCCTTTATATTCTCATCTGTATATACACGCCAATTTCTCCAATCCCTGCCAACACCTGTAATCAATCCTTCTTTTTCCCACCTGAAAAGGGTTGCCTTTGAAATATCAAAAAGCAGGCATATATCTCTCGTCTTATATCTTTTTTTTCCTCTACTATACATATTCATGTTCTGCACGCACTAATAAAAACCACCCTTCCTCTTTCTATTTTCTATAAGGCAGAGCAGGAAATCAAACTCTTCTCATCCTGAAACGCAGAGCATCTAACCCGAATAATATTCCTGATTATATAAAGACTAAATGACAATATTACAATATTAAGTATACTTAATATTGTAATATTGTCAAGGTTATTGATTTGGTTTAAAAACAGAGATTAGAGATACGCATACCCTAAACAGGGAATATTAAGGGGTGTTTTTCGAATATACAGAGTTAAATTAACCCCTTAACAGGTCTTTTCCTTTGTGATAAGGTAACTATTCATTATTTATAGTTTGAGGGTTGACACGGTTAGAACTTGTAGTTTATTATTTAGTGTCTGTTCATAACTTGAATCCTTGAACCCTATTTTTAGAAAAATGCTTTCTACGATTGCTTTTCATGCTCTGCCTGTGCTGTTTTTATATCTTACATTCAATAAAGCAACTAAAGAAATGAAAACACAGAAGGTAAGAAATATCATAAACTTGCTTATAAACGGAATAAAGAAAAAATAGTGAATTTTCAAAAATAATTAGTCCGAATGGAAAGAAGAAAGAAAATCTTCAGTTTACACCATGGCAAGTTTCTTTTTTACTTCCTTTAACTCTATCTCTACATGCCCTACTCTCTCTACAACAGAAGTATGTTCCTCTCTCCTAACTATTACCTCATACAATCTGTCCAATCTTAGATTATTATAATCCATCTTCCTTGTAAGATTTTCTCTCACGGTATCTATTCTTGCATTGGTCTG
>JBHHUU010000107.1:0-9131 GCA_046753905.1 Nitrospirota bacterium
ACGCTATAAACTCTTTTCCACCCCTCACTCTGTATTAGCTGAATAGTTACCCAAAGACTTTATAATGCGTAATGATTATAATAAGTTTATTTAGATAGAAGAGTATCATTTCAGATCAGGTTTCTATAAGTAGTGAGAACTAAACACTAAGGTGACGCTATAAACTCTTTTCCACCCCTCACTCTGTATTAGCTGAATAGTTACCATCATGGCTATTTTTTACTATATTGAAATTTAGTCTTGACTATTTTTCAGAATAGTATAAAATAGTCACAATGTACAATCGACAGTTCTATATTAATATCTGGGATGAGATTGCCTCAGAAAAGAACATGATTTTTATCGCTGGTCCTAGACAGGTAGGTAAAACCACTCTTTCTAAGATTATAGCAGGCAATTTTATCAACAATTATTATTTCAACTGGGACGTTTCAGAACACCGTCTGCTCTTTTTTTCAAATCCCTCCTTTTTTGAAGGGCTTAAAAGAAATGACACCTCAATCCCGCTTATTATCCTTGATGAGATTCATAAGTATAAGGATTGGAAAAACTATCTAAAAGGAATATACGATCAGTTTCATGAAAACTATAAGTTTCTTGTTTCAGGAAGCGGCAGGTTAGATATATATCAAAAGGGTGGCGATTCACTGGCTGGACGCTATTATATGTTTCATTTATTCCCCTTTACTATTGCTGAGCTTGGTAATAGAAATGTCTCCATAGATGCATTTCTCAAGAATCCACTGGACATCAGTATGGGAAAAAGTCAGAAGCTCAAAGATACATGGGATATGCTTTCAGATTTAAGCGGATTCCCTGAACCATTTTTATCTGGAAAGAAAACAACATACAGAAGATGGTCAAATACATATTCACACCAGTTAATTCGCGAGGATATAAGGGAGATCATTGAAATTAAATCCATTACCGATGTGGAAACCCTTTACTTATTACTACCTTCAAAAATCGGCAGCCCCCTTTCTGTTCAGTCCCTGTCAAATGACCTGAAAGTATCTTACAACACTGTTAAAAATTGGTTATCCGTATTTGAGAGATTTTTTCTTATTTTCAGTATCCCTACATGGACAGAAAAGATATCCCGCTCCATTCAGAAAGAAAGAAAAATCTACCTGTGGGATGTACCAAAGATAAAGGAGCCTTCGGCTCGCTTTGAAAACATGGTTGCCCTGGAACTCTACAAGGCGGTCACATTGTGGAATGACATGGGATATGGGGATTTCTCCCTGCATTTTGTTAAAAATAAGGAAAAACAAGAGGTTGATTTTTTGATAGCAAATAACAGAGAACCATTTATTTTAATTGAAGTTAAGATGTTTGATGAACAGCCATCAAAATCCTTGAAGATATTCCAGAATATACTTAATATACCTGCAGTTCAGTTAACAACAGAAGGAGACAGCTTTCAACTTATCTCAAATGAAAAAAACAGGATACTTATAACTCCTGCCTATCAATGGCTTTCACAACTGCCGTAAAGAATACATTTACGTAACTATTCAGTTGTTACAGGGTGAGAGGTTCCAAAGACTTTATAATGCGTATGATTATAATAAGTTTATTCAAATAGAACAGCATCATTTCAGATCAGGTCTCTATGAGCAGTTAGAACTAAACACTAAGGGTCTGTAAAACAATAAGTGTTACATTGTGCGCTCAGATTTAGGTCAAGTTTGTCCCGATAGAACCATTTTACATCATGCAACCCCTGCCTTTAAGATATCATGCAGATGGATGGTTGCACAAGGCATTTTATTTTTATCTATAACTACAAGAGAGGTGATAGCATAGCTTTCCATTATCTGTAATGCCTCTGCAGCCAGTCTATCACTTCTTATTGTCTTTGGTCTTTTTGTCATAACCTCTTTTATTGGCAGGTTTATGACATCTCTTTTAATCTCAAGAATTCTCCTTAAGTCACCATCTGTAAGTATACCAACAAGGATACCCTTTTTATTTACTATGGAGGTCATGCCCAATCCCTTTGAGGTCATTTCATATATTGCATCTTTGAGTAGACACTCCTGAACAACAACAGGGTGTCGTTCTCCTTTATGCATCAGATCATCTACCCTTAATAAAAGACTTTTACCTATACTGCCGCCAGGATGGAACAGGGCAAAGTCCCCCTTTTTAAAACCTCTCTTTTTTAACAGGGCTACAGCAAGGGCATCACCCATTGCCAGCGTAGCTGTAGTGCTTGCAGTAGGAGTGATACCAAGGGGACAGGCCTCCTTATTTACACTGATATCTATAAATATATCACTGTTTTTTGCCAGATGTGAACCCTTTTTAGATGTCATGGCAATTACCTTAATCCCAAATCTCCTGAAAAACGGCAGCATTGAGATGAGTTCCTCTGTATTACCGCTATAAGATATTGCAATAACCACATCATCCTTAGTGACTATGCCAAGGTCTCCATGCATACCTTCTGCTGGATGCAGGAAAAAGGTGGGTGTACCAGTGCTTGATAATGTAGCAGATATCTTTCTGCCTATAAGTCCTGACTTTCCCATTCCTGTAATAATTACCCTCCCCTTACAGTTTAAGAGGATGTCTACTGCTTTAATAAAATTGTCATCTATCTTATCTATTAATCCTTTAATTGCCTCTTGCTCTATTGTTAAAACCCTTTTCGCATCCTTTAATATATCCATATCCAAAACTATCCTTTCCCCCCTCACCCTAACCCTCTTCTCCCCATCAGGGGGAGAGGGTTAGGGTGAGGGGGCTAACTTTAGTCTGATTTTAGAGATTTCTCCTGCCTGTCCCCTGCCCCCTGACAACTGCACCCTCTATTATTGACATTACATCTTTAATATTCATCCTATTTGGTTCTTTTTCCATTTCTCTATTTATGAAAAACAGGGCATCATCCTGCGTATGCATGCCTGTGAGCAGACCCTTTTCCATAAGACACCCCTTTTTTATTGACCCCTTCAGGTCATATCCATATTTCGATGATAATATCAGGTCAGGGGCAAGAGACAGATATGGACCACTATATATCTCCTCTTTCCTGTAGACCCTCTTTATAGCTGTATCAAGATTTAATAATCCCTCAGTAATCTCATCTCTTATCCTATTATATTCCTTTCCATTTTCGACGCAACCATCTGGAAATCTTCCTTTGAGATTTATATATATCCTTGCGGGATCAAGCGCAAATGCCCTGGTTCCTTTATGTATATCATTATAAGAATCAGGGATATCCTTATTGAATCTGAGATACCCATTTTGTTTAAGCCATTGATTAATATATACTTCCTTCTCTAATCTGCAAAATCCATGGTCGGAAAGTATAATAAATCTGGTATTTTTGTCTATCCTGTCGTATATATTTCCTATAAATTTATCTATCCTTTTGTAATAATCTATAAACATGCTGTGATATTTGTGGTCTTCATCATCTAATGCATCAAACAGGAAGTGGTGGAGTCTATCTGTCTCAGTAATTATACCTATGAAGAGGTCCCACTCCTCTTTTTCGTAAAAATGAAATATGGTTTCTATCCTCTTTTCTAATGTATTATTCAGATCCTCTACAAGGTATTCCTTTGATTCCCTTGCCTTCATTGTATCTATATCTATTCTGTATCCTATATCCTCTATTTCAGGCAGAATAGATGAAGGGAATACAGCCTTCTTTATATCTATAGCTACAAATCCTGCTATCAATATACCCCTTATCTCCTTTGCCGGATAGGTGGATGGGAGATTAATTACCACTGTTCTCTTTTGATCTTCTCCGAGTATCTCCCATACGGTCTTTGCCTTAATATCTCCTGAATTTGGAAAGACAAGGTTATAGGTATCAGGTTTAAAATCCATAAAGCCATATATGCCATGTTCACCCGGGTTTGTACCTGTCATAAATGTTGTCCATGCCACTGATGATATCTCTGGAATGGAGGAGTCCATCTGCATAAACCTCCCTCTCTTTATGATCCCGCCAAGATTTGGCATTATGCCGTCCTTAATAAACCTCTCTATCAGTGTATATGGAGTACCGTCAAGACCAATCACAACAACCTTTGACCTTGCATCCCCCTTATTTTTAATAAAATCCCAAATTCCCATAATGTTCTCATCCTCTTTTTTTAGGTTGTTTTTTCTGAGCTATTAGTTCTAAACTTTTGATGCAATCTGCAAGATTGAACCAGCCAAAACTACAAAAATCAGGCAGCAGCCAGTTTTTTTCATGTGACTATTCAGCATAAAACGTTTCCCCCCTTTGGAAAAGGGGGGAAAATGTTATTGCTATAACTAATCAATTTTATGCTGAATAGTTACCTTTCATTTAGTATAACAATTAAAATACTCTGGCAAGTCCCTCTTGGGACTTCTTTTGATCCATGATAGTAATTTATCCCATCCAGATTTCCCATAATATCTAATTAGAACCTTATTCGCATCTACTGTCGCTATATAACGACCGCCATCACCTGGTTTGTGTGGGGCACAGCAGAACACAAATCCAGTAATGGCAATCGTTAGGCTATGATGGGGGTTCCCCTCTGATTTTAATGTTTTAATAAAATATTAAACCCAGCTTGCTCAAAATGATTATCTGTTGTGAAAATCTCTGAAATACCATGATTTTTCGTTACAACCATACTTATACAGTCCACCAATCCCCACTCCTTATCTTGCATCTGTTTAAATTTCTGAAATCCTTGTTCTATAAGGACACCATTTACAATAACGCATTTCCATTTTTTTGAATGATTTATTGCTTCAATCAATTTAATGGCAGAAGGGCGTAGTTTGGCAGAGCAAAAAGCATTTCCTAATTCAAGTAAAATTGCACTTGTGGTTACAAATATCCTCTGGGAATTTTTTAATTCATTTCTTACTTTAACCGCTTGAGAATGAAAAAAGTCACGTTTATTTCCAATGGCTATCAGAGCTGAAGTATCAACAAAAATAGGTTTCATAATCGTTTTGGATTACCATAAAGATAGTGATCATGATTTTCCGCAAAGTCTTCAATACCTGTATCTACTGAAATTTTATCTATATTTAGATTATCCCAAGGATCAGCACTTTGTGCTTTTTCAATTGCGTTTTCCTGTTTCCTCTCAAGGAATTTGGCTTCTTTTGCAAACACTTCTTCAATTTCTTTAATTTTTTTCAAAACTTTCTCTCGTGGAAGGCTGTCAGGAATATTAATTGTCATGTGCATATCATTTTCTCCTCTATCTTTTTCATTATACTCTTTTTTGTTTGTTTTTTCTATTACTATGAAAATCCCCCCTGCCCCCCCCTTTGCTAAAGGGGGAGTACAAGTTTCCCCCTTTGTTAGAGGGAGGTTAATTTTCATGCTCGGGGGTGAACAACTCGTTCATGAATGTTTACTTACATAACTATTATATATACCCAAGGCTCTCTAATCTATCATGTATCTCTGCCTCCTCCTCTGGACTATAGACATCTGTCTTATCATCAGATACAGGGATATACCCCATCTCTTCCAGTTTTTCTATTACTCTGTTAGCAGAATCCTGAGGAGTTTCATTTGCAGTCTCAATAACTAAGTCAGGTGTTAAAGGGTCTTCATAAGGGTCAGATACCCCTGTAAAATTTTTTATCTCACCACTCATAGCCTTTTTGTATAGTCCCTTTGGATCCCTTTCTGCACATACCTCTACCGGACATTTAACAAATACCTCAAGACAATTACCGATCTCTCTTCTTGCATATTCTCTGCTGTTACGATAAGGAGAGATCGCTGCAACTATATTTGGGACACCATTTCTTGTAAGGAGACTGCATACAAATGCAATCCTCCTGATGTTTGTCTCTCTGTCCTCTCTGCTAAAACCCAATCCCTTGCTAAGGTTTGTCCTTATAACATCACCATCTAATACCTCAATATTAGGTATTCCCCTCTCTTTCAGCATTTCCACGACTATATGTGAGATAGTCGTCTTTCCCGCACCTGATAATCCTGTAAACCAGATCGTAAATCCTCTTTCCACTTTTATATCCTCCTTTTTTCTTATGTTCTTATTACTCTTCCCTGCATATCTTCAGGGATAGAAATATCCAATATATCGAGGACAGTTGGAGCTATATCCAGTATGTTTTTATCAGATACTGCCCCGTCATTCCTGTTACCCATATTATTTATGATAAATATACCATGCTGGGCATGGTTTGCATCATCAGGACCAGTATCATTTTCAAAGAGATGGATACTATTATGACCAATACTCCCTATTGATCTCCATGATAGATCACCAAAGTGGACTATAAGATCAGGTGATATCCTGTTGGTCTTTGAATATATCTCTTCTGGCTTGTATACCTTTGTATCTATATTAATGCCATTTTCATCTACTATCCCCTCTATCCTCTCTTTCAATTCATCCCTGACCTTATCATAATCTCCCTTTTCTATTACTCCATTGGGTTCCCTCCCCTTTACATTTAAGAAGACCCTGGCATAATACCCTCCCTCACTCCATGCGCAGGTATTTCCCCAATCCACTTTTGCCTTTGAGAATGGGATTATCCCATCTGGCTTTTCTTTTAACTTTAAGTAGCCTTCTCTTATTAGCCACTCATTTATACAGATACCTCCATCCATCTTTTGAGCGCCATGGTCTGACACTACCATTACAACAGTATCTTCATCTACTATAGAGAGCAGCTCATTGATCTTCCTATCCATATATATATAATAATCTCTTATTGCATTCTCATATTTTGAGCCGGGAGAATATTTCCTGTGCCCTTTGTCAAAATATTTCCAGAGACCATGGTGTATCCTGTCTATCCCCATCTCAACAAATATAAAAAAATCCCACTCCTTATCTTTCATAAGCCATTTGTGTACTTTGAATCTCTTTTCTGTCATCTCGTATATCTGTCTGATTAGAAAATCCTTATCATCAGTACGGAAACTAGCCACATCAAAGCTATACTCTCCCACTAGATTTTCAATCTCTCCCTTTAATGACAATGGGTATGTGTATTGACTATTTGGACCTGGTGTGAGAAAACATGTTATCATATTGCCATTGATAGGTTTTGGGGGATAGGTCTGAGGCACTCCAACTACAATAGACTGTTTTCCTTCTCTTAAGAGGATATCCCAGAGCGTATCATCAACAACCATCCTTGAATTGACAAATTTCAGGTTGTCGTATGAATAGTTTCCCCTGTTTCTAAAGCCGTATACCCCAAGTGTTCCAGGGTCTTTACTGGTCATCATGGATGTCCATGCAGGGCATGTGATCGGTGGAATAGTGCTTTTTAATCTTCCATATATACCATTTTCCATAAGTTTCCTGAGGGCTGGCATATCATCTGACCATCTCTCAAATATCAGCTCTGGCGCTGCACAGTCAAGCCCTATTATTAATACCTTCTTGCCTTTTTTCATAGATTTCTCCTCTTGATAATTACAGACTGCAATCAGTCTGATAATCTGATGATCTTTTCCCTCTTATTTGTAATATGTTTTGTGCCATTTCTTGTATCAAAGATTACCATTGCCTTATCAACAATATAATCATAATCAAAGAGAGTATGGTCTGTGACAATTATCACGCAATCTGCACTTTCTAATGCTTTATCAGTCAATTCTACAGACTTATAGTATCTATCTTCTATATAAAATTCATCCACATAAGGGTCATGGTAAGAGATGTCTGCCTTATGTCTTTCGAGTATCTCTATAATCTTCAAGGCAGGCGACTCCCTCATATCATCAATATCCTTCTTGTATGCCACACCCAATAACAATATATCTGCCCCTCTTAAACACTTACTATTTATATTTAATATCTTGCTTAACTTATTAACAACAAAATAAGGCATATTCTCATTGATCTCTCCTGCAAGTTCTATGAATTTTGTGTGTATGTCATATTCCCTGGACTTCCATGCAAGATAATACGGGTCTAATGGAATACAGTGCCCTCCTATACCAGGACCTGGATAAAATGGCATGAACCCAAAATCTTTTGAAGCAGCGGCATCTATTACCTCATATACATCGATCTTCATCCTCTCACAGAGCATTACCAGTTCATTCACCAGTGCAATATTTACAGACCTGAAGATATTCTCAAAGACCTTTGTCATCTCAGCCACACGTGGAGAGGAAACAGGGATAATTCTATTTATGCTCTGTTGGTAAAACTTTCTCGCAATATCTAAACACCTTTCAGTCATTCCGCCAACTATCTTAGATGTATTATCAACCTTAAATTTTTTGTTGCCAGGGTCTACTCTCTCAGGAGAGAATGCCAGATAAAAATCTTTGCCTGCCTCAAGTCTGCTCTCCTTTAATCTGGGAAGGATAACCTCTTCTGTAGTGCCAGGATAGGTAGTACTCTCTACAATTATCAGCATATCTTTATGAATATATTTAGATATCTCTTCAATAGATAACTGAATGTAAGATATATCAGGTTCTTTATTTTTTGATAATGGAGTGGGCACACATATAATAACAATATCCGCATCTCTTATCACACCAAAGTCTTCAGTGCCAGATAACCTCTTTTTTTCCACCACAAGGTTCTTAAATTCATCATTATCCACATCAACAATATAATTCTCGCCTCTATTAATCTTCCCAAGCTTAACAGGATTATGCTCTATCCCTATTACCCTGTATCCAGTTCTTGCATTTCCAACAGCTAATGGAAGTCCAACATATCCCATGCCTACTACTACTACAAGGGCAGATTTGTTTTCAATCTTTTCTATTAACATATCTTCTATTCCCTCCATTATATATATTACAGTTATTTTGATAAGGATAACAAAAAATTATCCCGAACTCAAGAACTTTAGAGCATCCACAACAACTCTCGGCAGGTTAGAGCCTGTTCAATATCTGGTTGATATTTTTGTGCGCTCAGGTTTAGGTCAAGTGTGGTGGATTTTCACTTGTCCCCCCCCCTGAATCACAGAATCCTTGAATCATATTTTCAGAGCAAATATTCGGTGAACACGTATTTTTGCTAAACAAACGTTGTCCTTATTGACAGATTCTCTGTCAATGTGTAATACTTTTTCATTATTCCCAATGCGAAAAGAGTAACTATTCAGCTAATACAGAGTGAGGGGTGGAAAAGAGTTTATAGCGTCAC
>JBHHUU010000108.1:0-9025 GCA_046753905.1 Nitrospirota bacterium
ATATCAATTATATTTTTATAAGCTATAATTGCTTTCTCAAACTGACCTTTTTTTTTAAATGAATTTGCAATCGATCTATATGCAACGGGATTATCTGAGTTTAATTCTATCGATCTTTGATAATATTCTATTGCCTTATCTATCTCATTCTTTTTTGAGTAGATATTTCCTAACAGGATATAATTGTTAGCGTTTTTGGGCCTTTTTTCAATAGCCTCTAATACCTCTTTGAAAGAGCTTACGATCTCATAAGTATCCAGTAGTTCTCTGATTGAGTAATCAACATCATCTAATTCTTTTTTTTCACCATTTTCGCTGTTTTCGCCTTTTTCTTCAACAATCAATTTTAACGCCTTTGCCTGTCCCTTAAATACAGTTGCAAATGCACTCTCTTCCTGATCGATCTTTATGTCCATAATACCATCTGCCCCTAATTTCTTTGCTTCCTCTTTTAGCAGCTTTTTGACGGTGTTGTAGGACTCTGCATACGGAATATATGAAAAGAGCGGAGTCTCAGCAGTAACTATTCCGATTGTTTTGTAAGGTCTCCCTGGCGCTGAAAAATATTCTTTTATCTTTTCATTAGATGTCTTTGGACTAAATGGTTCTTCCATCAACGGAAGTTTTGAAGTAGAAGAGGTAGAGCAGCTTATTATTATAATATGTGATATAAAGATTAACATAAGATACATTATTTTCTTTTTCATACCTATGCACCCCTTTCTTAATATCTATAAAAAACAACTATTACATTTGTTTTTTACAGACCCTTAATTACAAAGTTTATAGTTAAAATATATCATAACAGGCTACAAAAAGTAAAATTTCAGGAAAACTTTAACAAGCCCTTAAATCCTGTGATCGGTTAATTATTCTGCTGCAGGATCGGGTAAGGAAAAGATAAATTTCCAGATAATTCAAGTATATATAAAAAGATAACACAAAATCATAAGAAGAGCAAGCCCATAAAGGGTATAATAACCGAATAGGAGTCCCCCAGATGAGTAAAAAATCAGATACAACAGCATCATTTCAGATCAGGTCTCTATGAGTAGTGAGAGCTAAATACTAAGGTGACGCTATAAACTCTTTTCCACCCCTCACTCTGTATTAGCTGAATAGTTACCGTTCCGTTAAGATATCTTTTCATAAGTTGATATTGTAAAGGTTGAGTTTAGATATCTGGTATCAGAATACCTTGTCTTAAACCGAATCCGTTTTACCTTTAATAGATGAGGAGAGTTTTCTATAAATGAAAGAAAATTCACTATCTCTTTGAGCGTTACATTATCTATCTTTACATCTACAGATATTATTTTATAGTTATCAATGGTTGTTGTATTTTGAGGCCTGATATATGAAATATGTTCTCTGATATTATTTCTTTTGGCTGCATCTTCTATATAAGAGAGAAGAGAAAACCCCTTTTTTATTGAAGATAGCTTCTTCCCGATCCCAGATATCCTTTCTTTTAATTGTATATATTCGTGGTTCAGTGAGATTATCTCTTTGACATTATTCTCCTTTTGTATAATCAGGCGGTCAAGGGTAGCTGTCCTCTCCATTATTGGCGATACAAAGAGGAAGTATAGGGCTGTAAAGATAATTAATACTCCTCCGCCTATCAGAAAAATCCGTTCTCTAAAGGAGAGTGTTTTTATAATATTTCCAACTATTTTTATCATGATGTCTGCTATATTCCTTTAACTATTGTAATATTAATCCTGAACTTTACTTTTGTCTGATCCGCACTTACCTTTGCATCACTAATATTTACATCTTTTATAAAACCTATCTTATTAAATTCATTCTTTATCTTATCTGCGGATTCAAAGGAATCTGTCTCTGCTTCAATCCTAATCTTATCATTATCAATTGTAAGGTCATGGATATCTATCTTTGTATCATCAGGGATACTCTCTGTCAGTTCCTTAAGGATATTAAGAATTGTAAAGTCACTATTGCCCAATACAGATACATCCCTTTTTAACTCTTTTATCTTTCCCTTTATCTGATGTATTTCATTTACAATATTTTTTACATCAGGAAATTGTTTTTTAAATATTCCCCTGATCTCTTCTTTCAATCCTTTTACCCTAATATCTGCGATATAATATTTCAGATATAGATTAGATAATAACAAAATTATAACCAGTATGCCTGCACCCAAAAGAGATACCAGTTTAGAGATAGATTCTTTAGCTATCTTGCCATAGACAAATTCTTCTTTTCTGAGGTTTATCTCAGAGCCTCTTTTTTTTAATGCCTCACGTAATACAAGACCAAGTCCATGAGAAAAGAGAGGGTCATGACTGATATCACCATTCTTATCTATTAACCCTGTTTTAGATGATGGATCACTCTTTGATATATCTGTAATCTCTTTATTAAGCTCTATGGAGAGATATTCCCTGATCCCTCTTAATTTAGACCCACCCCCGCATATAAACAGATAAGGCATGCTTCTCTCAGTCTCAGTCTCATATATATGTATGGTATTCTTTATCTCTGTAACAAGCGCATCTAATTCCCCTTTAATGATTATATCTCCCTCACCACTGTTATATGTAAAACTTCCATCTCTGCTTAATTCCATCTCATATTTATATCTTTCTGCCTCATCAAATGAGATTGAGAGCCTTTTTGAGATAGACATAGTTAATGTATCTCCACCCATTGTTATATTGCGGATTCCATAAAGCCTGCGATTGACAATAAATGCAACTGCTGTAGTGGATGCACCTATATCTATTATTATTACGTCATCCTGTCCATTCTTTAAATAATATTGGGAAAAGCTATATAGTGCAAAGGAATCTATATCTATTATTGACGGGTCAATCCCTGCCTTAGATAAAAGGGATAAATTAGACCTTATGGTCTCTTTAGGTGCTATTATAACGAGTATCTTTGATCCTTCAGGGTTAGATTCTATGATCTGATAATCTATTATCACCTCATCTATGGAAAATGGTATCTGATTTTCTATCTCATATCCTATTACCTGTTCTATCTTTTTGGGATCAGCAAAGGGGAGTGTTATTATCCTTGTAGAGAGGGATCGGCATGGCATAGAGACTGTCAAGATATCTCCTCTTATCTTCTTGCTATGAAACAGCTCCCTTAAGATATCCGCTATATCATCGTCACGGGATAATGCTGTGTTTTGGGGTATCTCTCTAACAAAAGACTCTCTTAATTCAAGGTTCATCATCCCTCTTTTTAACTGAACAACCTTTATAGATGAGTCTCCTATGTCAATCCCAACAATCCTCTTTGCCATTCCTTGTCTCCGTAAAAAAAGTGTGAAGTGCCTAAAGTTAGTGTGAAGTGCCTAAAGTTGAGGAATTAAGTCTTTAACTTTAGCTCACTTTAGGCATTTCACACTAACTTTAGGCACTTTAACTTAACCAAACAGTAAAGATAAAGACCTATTAAGTTCCATCTCATTGATATATACTACAGGTCTTTTAAATGTCCCCTTGATAGATATATTTATACTGCGATTATCCTTTAGGTATTGATTCAACAAAAACATGAGATTATTCTTAAACCCTTCCTTGATATCTATTGTAAAAGAGAGATTTATAATACTATTATAAAACATTTCCCTGAAGATTATATTGCCTTTTCCTGAGATATCTGCTTCCATTCCCTGTGCTGACAGCTCTTTTAAGACCCCAAACCCGCCTTTAATTGTGATCTTTCCCACAACCTTTGGGAACGAAAACTCTGGAATAGGGATATCTCTTATCTTAAAGCCTTTTATCTTTAGCCCTGATATCTCTATATAAGACTCTCCATCTCCTTTAATAAAATCTCTTTCCCATTCATTTTCTATATCTACCTTTAATTTTCCTTCAATCTGAGGTCCTTTGTCTAAGAGGTTGGTTTTTTCCAGAGAAAACCCCTCTCCAGATGCATCAATCCTATATTTTAATCTGTCCTCAATCCTCTCTATAGAGAGGATTCCATTACCAGTCCCGCCTGATGTATTAAAAGCAAACTCAATACTATGCTCCTTTGTAAACAATGAAAAGAGATCAATATTGGCATTCATCCTCTCTATCTCAAATACCCTGTTATCAGCAAATGAAGGATGAGTGATTTTTACCCCTTTCCATATAATTCCGGGTGGGAGATACAAGCTCCCCTCTCTTATAGTAAGCTGCAAAGGAGTCCTGTTTTCTATTGCAGCAACAGCCCATCTCTCAAACTTATCATAAGGAAAACTCAGGTAAAGGAATATGAATAATAGGACTATTCCATATATAAGGTAGAGAATTACTGAAATAATAGCTCTCTTTTTTCTTTTTATCCAGACCAGCAATTGCAAATCCTTTCGTTAAAAGATAATATCCCCATCACCCTAACCCTCTCCCCTTGCGGGAGAGGGTTAGGGTGATGGGGATATTATCTTGGTATCTCTGCTATTATTGAAAATACCTTATCTCTGTTATTTTGATCCTTAATAGAGAGCCTGATAGATACTGCCTTCGGCAGTCTCTTCAATTCTTCAGAATCCCATTCTTCCTGCCACTTCTCACCATCATAATATTGCAGATCAAACCCTGAGATATTCTCTGCAAGCTCATACTCTTCCATACCGCCTTCAATGGCATATATATTCCCCTGCTCCTGATGCATCAGTAATGATCCCTTATCTTCTGGTTGAAAATTCATGTAATATGTTATTAAGCTTATATCTGACTCAGGAACATACTTTTTATACCTGTAATGAGAAAGAGAAGTAAACTTAATGGTATCAGATGGTCTATCATCTATTCTATTATTTATTCCAACAAACCCTGTATTCTTGTCTTTATTTGAATAATAAGCAGAAGATATCTCATTAGATAGTTTACTAAGCGATAACCGGATCATATGATATGTATCCATGTCTTTCTCTACCCTCTCCACTGTATCAAAACTTGCGGCAAACGTCTCATATATTATGGTCACAATTATTGCCAGTATTGCCATAGAGATTACTACCTCTATAAGCGTGAACCCCTTATTTCCTTTCATTTTTATCTCTGCACCATATATGTAGTCAATGTGACAGACTCTTCCTTTTTCCCCCTTTTCCAGTTTACTGTTACATTTACCTCCCTTGCTGGTTCAAAAATAGTAGGAGAAACCATTGTTATCCAGCTAAAATTGGGGTATTCCTCACCAAAATCACCTGATAATTCTCCCAGTTCAGGAAAACCTTTCAGTTCTGTCTCTGCCATTTTCTGTCTTGCAAGGATAGTTCCGGATGTAAGGTATCTTGAATAACTATTAATATCTATATCTCTGTTTCTCAATCCAAGCAATGTAACAAAGAGAATAGAGAGGATTCCTATGGATATCATTATCTCCAGTAATGAAAATCCATCTTCTCTTTTCTTTACATTAATCAACTTCAAGATACTCATTATATACCTTTATCTTTCCAGTAAGAGGGTTTATCACTAATGTATATATCTTATCTTTGCTGCCAAGGTGGATAGTGGTAGGGTCTAATCTGCCCATGGGAAAAAATGTTGTCCATGCCTCTCCCTCAGTCACCTTGCCATTATTCAGGGTGATAACATCCTTTAGCTCCATGCCTCTTGGCAGAGATATCTTTTTGGGAAGGAGATTGTCTGCCATGACATACTCTATAATCCCATTGTTTTCCGTCTTTACAGTCACCCAGTATTTTTCATTGGAGAGATCATAATTTAATCGGTATTCCATTTTAGTAACTACTGACTCATTATATATATGCTTCACAGCACCTGTAAGGTGTCTTACTGTCCTTTTCATGTTGCTGCTGCTGATATTTTTATACCTCGGGAATGTTACAAGCACCATTATAGTGAGTATAAAGATGACAAGAGTTAATTCTATAAGTGTAAATCCACCCTCTTTACTCAATATTCCAGCTTTCAATATCCGCATTCTTACCCTCTCCACCCTCTTCCCTGTCAGCACCATACGATATGAGATCATATTCACCATGAATACCAGGGCTGAGATATATATAAGGGTTCTTCCATGGGTCTAAAGGCACCTTTGGGAGATAGCCGTTTTTTCGCCAGTTCTGCGGAATCTCTCCTGTGGTCGGTTTTTTTACCAGGGCATCCAGACCCTGTTCCGTAGAGGGATAAAAGGCATTATCCATTTTGAACATATCAAGCGATGCCTGTATATTCTTTATCTGGATCATTGCAGCAGTCTTTCTCGCATCATCTGTCCTGCCAACAATCTTTGGGACTACTATCACAGCCAGAATAGCAAGGATAGTAATTACTACCATAATCTCTATTAGGGTAAAACCATCAGATCTTTTTAATGGGCTAACTCCCATCTCACCCTCCTTTTTAAGACCATTTTTTCTATAATTAATAGACTTCAAAATTGTTTAAACGCAGTCTTCTAATTCATCTAATATATCCTCAATTTCTTCTTTTAATTTTGGTATCTTGTTTTTTACAATATCCCAGATTAATCTATAATCAATACCAAAATACTGATGAATAAGAACATCCCGTAAACCTGCAATATTTTTCCACTCTACTTGGGGATATTTATTCTTAAAGTCTTTATGTAGGTTTTTAGTTGCTTCTCCTATAATTTCCAGACTTCTTACAAAACTTCTTTTGAGGTTTTCATCATTCTTAAATTCATTAAACTCAATACCTTGAGAACCCAATATAAGATATTCCGTTTCTCCTATAATGTGTTTCAAGAATGGTTTAACTTGTTTCAAGATATTCTATCTCCTTTGAAATATATGGTTTTATATATGGACTAATCATATCTATTGTTAAAAGGTCTATCCTTCTCCCAAGTATTTTTCTCAAGAAAAATGATAACTTCTCATAATTATCGAAATAGCCTGTATAATTACTATCAAAGGCAGCAATCTCAAACTCTACAAGGAGATCAATATCACTCTTCTTTTTTGGTTTTCCTTTAACATAAGAACCGAACAAACCTATCTTTTTAACCTTGTATTTTCTCAAGATTTCTCTATTCTTTTCTAATAGACTTATTATTTTTTCCTCTGTCAGATATTTTTTCTCTGTTATCCTATTCATTCGCCACCCATTTATTTACTCTTTCTAACTTCTATTTGCCTCTTCCTACGCTACGATCTGACTCATCTCAAATATTGGAAGCAGGATTGCCATTATTATAAAAAAGACCACTATCCCCATTACCAATATCATTATCGGAGACATGATAGATGTAACACTGTTTATTGTTGTCTCCACTTCATTATCATAAGCATCTGATACCTTTAGCAGCATATCTTCTAACTCCCCGCTCTTTTCACCTATTGATATCATGTGTGTTACAAGCGGAGGAAAGAGTCTGCTCTTTTTGAGTGGCTCGGCAAATGTCTCTCCCTCTTTGATATTCTCCTGAGCTGATTCTATAGCCCTTCTCATTACATTATTATTTAAGACATTCTTTACTATAGAGATGGCATTAAGAAGAGGGATTCCGCTTGATAGTAATGTTGACAGGGTTCTGGTAAATCTTGATATGGCAATAGTCTTTACCAGTCTTCCAATAAGCGGTGTCTTTAAGATGATCTGATCATATCTGTCTCTTCCTGATGATGTTGATATATATTGTTTCAAAAAAAATAATATTATAATGCCAACCCCAAGTATCAGCCACCAGTACTCTCTTAAAAAATCACTTAAACCTATTAATATTATAGTAGGTAACGGGAGGGTCTGCTCCATATCTTCAAACACACTTACGACCTTTGGGATTACAAAAGTAATAATGCCGAACAGTATTGCTGTCCCTATTATTATCATTAATACAGGATATGTCATTGTAGCCACTACCTTATTTTTTAACTTAACCTGATTTTCAAGAAAGTCTGCCAGTCTGAATAACATTATATCCAGTGTCCCGCTCTCTTCTCCTGCCCGCACCATATTTATATATAGTTCAGAAAATACACTGGGATACCCTTTCATTGCATCTGCCATTGAACTTCCTTCCCTTACCTCTTCCCTTAATCCTGCTATTATCCTCTTAAGATTTCCTTTATCAACCTGATCCATCAGGGCTGTAAGTGCCTCCATAAGCGGGAGTCTTGCACCTATTAAGGTTGCCATCTGTCTTGTCATAATAGAGATATCCTGTAGTTTTACACCTCTCTCAAACCATTGGGCGGATGATACTTTGTCAGAGAAAGAGATACCTGAACTATCTCTCTTTCCTTCAATAACCTCAGTAGGAAAGACACCAGACCTCCTCAATTTTATGCGGGCTGATTTTGGACTATCAGCATCTATAATGCCGGCAATACCCTTGCCTGCTGCATTCAGTCCCTTATATTCAAATACCGCCATCTACTTCGCTTTCTCTTTCTTCCATCCCAATCTCTTTAATGCCCTCCTGACACTCCATGCCACACCTTCATCTGTATCATTCACTCTTTCCATTAACGCAGGAATAGCCGATGGATCTCCTATTATTCCAAGAAGATCAGCAACACTCCATCTGATCAGTTTGTATTTACTTTTTAATGCCGCAGTTAAATCTGGTACTGCATCTTTACCTATTCTCTTTAATGACTTGGACGCAGCACCTTGCAGATCATTATCCTTTAACACCTCAATAAGGGCAGGCACTGCCTCTTTATCCCCTATCGCCCCTAATGCCCAGATAATATTCCACTTAACATCTTCATCATTCTCTTCATCATTCAGGGCAGCAACAAGGGCTGGTATAGCCTTTTTATCCCCTTTGTTTCCCAATGCCTCTGCTGCCTCGCTCCTGACTATCCATTCTTCATCATTGAGTTTCCTTATCAGACTATTGACATCTTCAGCATAGACATAATTATTAATAAATAGGCTTAAAATAAAAGATATAGATAACAAAACATTTAATAGTAAGATATTTGGCTGTCTCATATTACTCCCCCTCAATGTTTAAAATCCGTTCATTAATAATATAATACAGAGGGTGCAGTTGTCAGGGTGCAGGGTGCAGGTTTAAAGATTTTTCTGCACCCTGCACCCTG
>JBHHUU010000109.1:0-8897 GCA_046753905.1 Nitrospirota bacterium
TAACAACAACGTGTTACAAGATGCATGGATAATCACCCAATATCTTGTGGAAAGGTCATTTCTACCAACGGTTGAAATTATAAACGCACAGTTGCCCCAATTCATTGAGTAATTATATACAGGAAAATATTTTTTCGTAAAGGTTTTTATGATAGCAAATTGAACATCTGAGAATAGCATGATATGATAAAAAGAAAGGAGGATACGGATTGTTTCAGCAGAAGGATATGTTGGGCGCTCATATGTCAATCAGCGGGGGGATTTGTAACTCTTTATACAGAGGGTTAGGTGTAGGGTGTAATGTAATCCAGATATTTACTAAAAATTCAACCCGGTGGAAGGCAAAGAGACTTGAGGCGTCTGATATAGCAAAGTTCAGGATTGCAGAGGAGGAGACAGCGGTTTCTGCAATAGCTGCCCATGATTCATATCTGATAAACTTTGGTACATCTATAGAAGAAAACAGGGAAAGGGCAGTAGACGCCTTTTATGAAGAGGTAGAAAGGACAGAGGCACTTGACATTCCTTATCTGATATTTCATCCTGGTTCACACCTTGGTACAGGGGTAGAGGAAGGGATAATTAGAATAGCTCACTCTCTAAATATCATCATTGAGAGGTCAGAAGGCTTTAGGGTAAAATTAATACTTGAGACTACCGCAGGACAAGGGAGTAATATTGGTTATAGATTTGAACAGTTAAGGGATATTATAAAAAGGGTTTATAAACCAGAACGTATTGGAATCTGTTTTGATACCTGCCATGTATTTGCTGCAGGATATGATATTAGAGACAGGCAAGGATATGAGAAGACATTTGAGCAGTTTGAGGATATACTTGGAATAGACTATATTAAGGTATTTCATTTAAATGACTCAAAGAAGGAGCTATGTTCCCGAGTAGACAGACATGAGCATATAGGAAAGGGTTTTATAGGTATTGATGCGTTTAAGTATCTTTTAAATGATAAAAGGTTCAAAAATATCCCTATGATCTTAGAGACACCAAAGGGTAAGGATATGAAAGAGGATGTTATGAATTTGACAACGTTGAGGGGGTTGTTTTAACCTGAAAATATCTGTGCATAAATTTAACTTGACACTGTTATAACTTTATTGTATTTATATTTTATATATTAATTATTAATTGGGTGGATTAATTCATACTAAGAAATGCTTAAGTTATAGAAAGGAGGGAAGAGTAAGTAAATGGACTGTTGCCTGAATAGGTTATCAGAAGGAAAGATTATACCATTTGTATCCCTGTTTATACTTATATTGCTATTTACATCCTCTCCTTTATTAGCCGCCAAGGTAGAGATTACACTTTATGCTACTGATACCTTTAAAACCATGCCTGACGGAAAGCGTATATATATGTGGGGATTTACTGATGATCCAAAAGGAGAGGCAAAAATCCCTGCCCCTCCTATTATAGTGAGAGAAGGTGATGATGTTTATATTACCTTAATAAATAAAGGGATGCTGAAAGCCATTCCCCAAAATATTGAACCTCATACTATCCATTTGCACGGTATTCATGTCCCAACATATTATGACGGAGTGCCTGAGCTTTCTTTCTCTGTGCCGGCATTTGGAACAAGGTTTACTTATTATTTTAAGGCTAATAGGCCAGGCACATATATGTATCATTGCCATGTACAGGCACCAAAACATATACAGATGGGAATGTATGGTGCCCTTGTTGTAAGACCAAAAAAGGGTGATGATTATGTTTATAATGACAGTCATACAAAATTTGACAGGGAATATATCCTTGTGCTAAGTGAGATAGACAGCAGATGGCACAAGTCTGTATATGATGGAGGAGGCAAGTTTAACCCCATAGAATTCAGGCCTGATTACTGGCTTATAAATGGTAATGCCTATCCAGATACATTAAGTGATCCAAAAACCCATATTAAGACTAAAACGGGTGAGAGACTGCTGATAAGGCTTATCAGTCTTGGTCTCCAGCCACACACCATGCATCTTCATGGCACGCATACAACTATTATTGGAAGGGATGCAGTAAAGTTGCGATACCCCCAGGAAGTCTTTACTGTGCATATCAGTTCTGGTGAGACATACGATCTCTTGGTCGTATTCCCTGATAAGACCAAAATAAGTAAGGAATATAAAAGAGTCACGAGGTATCCTGAGAAGTTTCCATTGCATGACCATGAGGATCACAGGGTCACAAATAATGGTGTTTATCCCGGCGGGATGTTAACAATAGTGGAAGTAGATAAGCCATGAAAGATACAGATAGACCTGATGATATGAAAAGATATGTCCATGAGTCAGCCACAGAGATGGTACAGTTGGTTCTTCCAAATGACACAAATGTCTATGGCAATGTATTGGGTGGAAGGGTAATGCACTGGATAGATCTTGCAGGTGCTATCGCTGCAAACAGACATTGCAGAAAGCCAGTAGTAACTGCGTCAATGGATGCCCTTGATTTTCATTCTCCAATAAGGCTTGGGCAGACAGCAATACTTAAGGCAGTAGTAAATTATGCAGGAAGGACATCAATGGAGGTGGGTGTGGAGGTCTTTTCTGAAGACCCTCTTACAGGCAAAAAAATACATACGAGCAGTGCATATATCACGTATGTAGCTTTGGATAATGAGGGAAGACCTGCAAAAGTTCCGGATCTCCTGCTGTCTAATGAAGATGAGAGGTTGAGATACGAAGATGCAAAGGAGAGAAAGAGATTAAGATTAGAGAGATTAAGTAAATCGGATATAATAGAAGGGGGGTGAGATCTATATGGCAGATAAGACAGAGAAAAAGACTGCAAGTAAAAAGAGTCCTGCTGCTAATAAAAAATATATATGTTCAACATGTGGTGTTGTAACTACTTCAAAGGGACATCTATGCACACCCGTTATCTTAGACAAGGCTTATAAGTGTGAGTATTGTGGAATAGCAGTGGGCAACCCGCGCCATGTCTGTAAGCCTAAAGCAGAAAAGATATCTTATGTCTGTAATACATGCGGCAGAACTGCTGCTAAAAAGACAGAGGTATGCAGACCGGTAAAGATATGAAAGAGTTGAGGAGTTAGAGAGTTGAAAATATAACTGCTGAATTCTCTGACTTCATAGTAGAAAGGAGTGATAAAATATGTGTGAAAATATAGAAGAACGAAGGGTGAAAATCGGTGAAAAAGTACCTGATTTTGAATTAGATACCTTTTTTACAGACAAAAAGGATTTTGGCAAGATAAAGTTATCTGATTTATCAAACAGAGGATACTGGACGATCCTCTTCTTTTATCCTGCTGATTATACATTTGTATGTCCCACAGAGCTTGCTGATTTACAGGGACAATATGATTCCATTAAAAAGGAAGGGGCTGAAGTAGTCGCTATAAGCACAGACACTCACTTTGTCCACCTTGCGTGGCAGACATCAGAAAAGCTTATCTCTGATATCAGGTATCCTATGGGGGCAGACCCTACTCATGCTGTTTCAAAGATATTTGGTGTCTATGATGAAGCAACAGGACTTTCT
This sequence comes from Nitrospirota bacterium, assembly GCA_046753905.1. Taxonomy (GTDB): domain Bacteria; phylum Nitrospirota; class Nitrospiria; order JBHHUU01; family JBHHUU01; genus JBHHUU01. Next base: position 3,520 of record JBHHUU010000109.1, read on the forward strand.
TTAAGGGGAACATTTATTATTGACCCTGATGGAACACTTGCTGCATCAGAGATCAATAACTTCCCTGTTGGCAGAAATGCAGATGAGCTATTAAGAAAGCTCAAGGCATTTAAGTATGTAAAAGAAAATCCAGCAGAGGTATGCCCTGCTAAATGGGAGACAGGGAAAAAGACCCTTTCACCAGGCAAGGACCTCGTAGGCAAAGTAGGAGACGAGTTGGGATGATTTCAGGATCACTTTGATCTCAGGAATTTATAACCTTTTTATGAGCTGACAATGAGAGATGATTTTTCTATTCTAATAGGTGGAAAGGCAGGAGATGGCATAAATCAGGCAGGCCTGATGATTGCACATATCTTTAATCAACTCGGATTCCGTGCATCCATATATTATGATTATCCCTCTCTTATCAGAGGGGGACATAATTTTTCTGTTATCAGGCTTTCAAGAGAGAAGAGAGACTGCCACCATAATAAGATAGATATCCTCCTTGCCTTAAATAGAGATTGTATTGAACTGCATAAGAATAGATTAAAAGATGATTCTATCATCATACATGATACTCAGCTTATCCAGTCTATAATTCAGACAGGTCTGACAGAACTCAAAAGGATGGAAATTCCATCAGAGAAGATAGTAAAAGATGAGGGTGCGCCTGCTATAACAAGAAATGTCTGTATCATTGGAGGGCTATGCAAGGCAGCAGGTATAGAATGGGAGATACCTGAGAAAGTATTAAAAAAGAATATTAAAAGAAAAATAGATATAAATCTAAAGGTTGCCCTTAGAGGATATAATGAAGCAGAGGGTATGTTCAAGGTAAAAGACCTCCGGAGTAATAGTCTGCCTCTGCTCACAGGGAGTGAGGCAATAGGTCTCGGTCTTGTAAAAGGAGGACTCAATGCGTATATTGCCTATCCGATGACTCCATCATCCGGGGTATTGCACTTTCTCGCCAGTATATCTGAAGACCTTTCTTTAAAGGTTATTCATCCTGAGAGTGAGATCAGTGTCATCTTAATGGCGCTTGGGTTTTCCTATACAGGAAAAAAGGCAGCAGTGGGCACATCAGGCGGAGGCTTCTGTCTTATGACAGAAGGATTAAGTCTGAGTGGTATGGCGGAATTGCCTGTAGTTATTATTGTTGCCCAGAGACCAGGTCCGGGCACTGGTCTTCCGACATATACAGGTCAGACAGAATTGCATTTTGCCCTGAATGCAGGACATGGTGAATTCACAAGGCTTGTGGTCGCACCTGGTGATATAGAGGATGGATACTTCTGGTCTCAGGCAGCATTACAACTGTCATGGAAGTACCAGATACCATCTATCATACTGGCTGATAAGATATTATGTGAAGGAGCTTATAGCTTTGATATAGATAAAGTGGAGAGATTAAGAGAATGCAGCCCTATCTTATGGGACAGGGAAGGTGATTATAAGAGATACCTGTATACAGAGACAGGTATATCACCTATGGCATTTGTCCCTGACAGAGACGCAATTGTAAAGGTAGACAGTTATGAGCATGATGAATCAGGAATTACTGATGAGGATATTGTAAATGCACAGATGATTCAGGAGAAGCGTCTTCGTAAAGAGAGATACCTGATTAAAGAACTTGAGGAATATAATACAGTAAGGATCTATGGCAATAAGGAATCTGAAGTGGCGGTATTATGCTGGGGATCAAATAAAGGTGTCTGTATTGAGGCATCAGGAAAGTTGGGTGTCAAGGTTATCCATCCAGTAGTCCTTTCACCATTTCCAACAAAGAGGTTTAAGGAAGCGCTTGATGGAGTGAAAAGGCTAATCTCTGTTGAAAATAATGCAACGGGACAGCTTGTCAGGCTTATCAGTCAATATGGCTTCAGAGTAGATGACAGGATACTAAAGTATGATGGAAGACCATTTACTGTAGAGGAGTTAGAAGAGGAATTAAATAGAAGAATTAAATAGAGACAATGAAGGTTTATCTCCCTCCCCTTTATCTCTCCTATCAAGGGAGGGGAAAGTCCCCTCTCCCTTGTGGGAGAGGGGTAGGGTGAGGGGGATGTGTGGACTGAAATGATGAAAAATCTCTCAACTTATGCCAAAAACACATGGTGTCCTGGATGCGGCAACTTCGCGATCCTGAATGCTGTTAAGACAGTGCTTAATATGCTTGGCGAAGATGGATTCCCTTTAGAAAAGGTGGTTATAGTCTCAGGGATTGGCTGTCATGCCAAGATATCTGATTATATAAATATTAACAGCTTTTATTCTCTTCATGGCAGGGTAGTCCCTGTTGCCGAAGGGATAAAGATTGCCAGACCTGACTTAAAGGTTATAGGTTTTGCCGGTGATGGCGATGCCTATGGTGAAGGACTGGAGCACCTGATATTTGCTGCAAAGAGGAATATTGATATCACCATGATAGTCCACAATAACCGTGTATATGGTCTTACCACAGGCCAATATACACCCACTTCACCTCTGGGATTTAAGGGACGCTCTACACCTATGGGCACAATAGAGATGCCGATAAATCCCCTTGAACTCATGCTGACAAGCGGTGCTACATTTATTGCGCGGGGTTATACGCATGGTATTGACCTCCTTAAAAGGCTCTTTAGAGAGGCTATCATACATAAAGGATTCTCTTTTGTGGATGTCCTTCAGGTATGCGTAACATTCTTTAATATGTATGAATATTACACAAAAAGGGTCTATGAGCTCAAAGACCATAATATTGATGACTATAATGACTCATTAACAAAGGTAAGAGAGTGGGACTACAATTGCGATGTCCCTATTGCACTGGGCAGATTTTATAAAAAAGAATCCCCTACATTTGAAGAAGGATATATAAAGGATGGAAATGAGATAGACAGAGAGTTGAAGATAAGGGAAATACTGGAAAGGCATGTTTAAAGAGAACAATAGAAGTGCCTAAATGGTGGGTGCAGGGTGCAGTTGTCAGGGTGCAGCTTATAAAAATTCTTTTCTGCACCCTGCACCCTGACAACTGCACCCTGATTAATTTAATTATGAGGAGAAATACTAATGGCAATACCTGTACAGATAACCGATGATGTCTATTGGGTGGGCGCTATTGACTGGAATGTCAGAAACTTTCATGGGCATACCTATAACACAAGAATGGGAACCACATATAACAGTTATCTAATCATAGATGATAAGGTTACACTAATAGATACTGTATATGGACCTTATGCAGATGAGATGACAGACAGGATAAGAGAGATTATTGAACCTGAGAAAATAGACTATATCATTGCCAATCATGTGGAGGTGGATCACTCAGGCGCTCTCCCTCATATATTAAAATTCGCTCCAAACGCAAGGATATTTGGGACTGAAAAGTGTAAAGAAGGGCTTGAGAGACATTATTATAAAACACTGAATTTTCAGGCGGTAAAGACAGGAGACAGACTGAAATTAGGCAAAAAATCTCTGACCTTTATTGAAGCAAAGATGCTTCATTGGCCAGACAGCATGTTTGTTTATCTTGATGAGGCAGAAATACTGTTTCCTAATGATGTCTTTGGACAGCATTATGCCACATCTGAGAGATTTGATGATGAGGTTGATAATACAATACTTATGGATGAGGCAGCAAAGTATTATGCCAACATCTTCTGGCCATTCAGTTCTCTTATGAAAAAGAAGATTGAAGAGACGGACAATATGAATATCAGACCAGTAGTTATAGCACCGAGTCATGGGATTATATGGCGAAAATATCCGGAAAGGATAATGGACAGATATCTCTCATGGGCGGATAATGAGACAAAGCCAAAGGTTGTTATTGTCTATGAGACAATGTATGGTGCAACTGCTGAAATGGCAGGGATGATAGCAGAAGGGATAATTGATTCAGGAGTAAGTGTAAAGCTATATGATATAACAAGATCTGACAGGACAGAGGTAATCAAAGAGATGCTTGATGCAAAGGGCTATATTATCGGCTCATCTACCCATGATAATGATATGCTTCCCACCATTGCAGGATTTTTACACTTCTTTAAGGGATTGAGACCAAAAAAAAGAATAGCAGTGATATTCGGTTCTTATGGCTGGGGAGGAGGGGCAGAAAAGGAGATTGCATCTCTTCTCAAAAAGACAGGGATAGATATATTTCATACACCTCTTACTGTTAAGTATAAACCTGATGAAGATGATCTAAAGAGGTCTTATAGATTGGGCAGGGAGTTTGCCAGTATTATAGAGAAAGGAGGAGAGTAATGAAAAGATACCGCTGCACAGTGTGTGACTATATCTATGACCCTGAGAAAGGCGATCCAGATAATGGAGTTGACCCCGGTACATCTTTTGATGATCTGCCTGATGACTGGGTCTGTCCTGAGTGTGGTATTGATAAAGAGGGCTTTGAGGAGTTATAAAAGAGGGTTATTGCCACTATAGAGAGGAGGTGATAAGAATTATGAAAGACCTGATGAAAAAAAGATACAGTAAGGAAAAATCATGTCTTGCAGTAATGATTGTCTTTATGATAGGAGTTCTTTGTGTCTCCACAGCAGGTGCAGTACCATGGGACGAGACTATAAACGGCGGCGGAGATGCTGGTGATCTACCGGCAAGTGCACAAGTAGTTAGTGGAAGCGGGGCATTAGGTTCTATTATAGGGGAAATAGCTGAGGATAATGACGTTGATATGTATCAGATATTTATTACAGGTGGAGGGATATTTTCTGCTACCACAGTGGGTGGAAGTAGTATTGATACCCGTTTGTTTCTTTTTGATGAGAATGGTCTTGGTGTGTATGCAAATGATAATTACTCCGGAACTTCTCAATCTACCCTTCCATCTGGACCGACTACATCAGGGATATATTACCTTGCCATAGCAACCTATGACAATACACCGAATGCAGAAAATGGATTCCTTATCTTTCCTCTCATGGCAGGCAGCAATGTTGTTGGACCTAGTGGTGTAGGCGGGAGTTCGCCAATTGGTAGTTGGACAAATGATGGCTACAATAGTGGAACCTATACCATTGCCCTTACAGGTGCTGAATTTGTCCCTGATGCCCCCACCCCTATTCCTGAACCATCTACCCTTATCCTTCTTGCAAGCGGATTAATAGGATTTATACGATTTGGAAAACGATAAGAGATTGAGTGGAGGGACAGCCTGCTGTTGACAGTCTATCCCTTCGCCCTATTTATTCCTTCCATTCAACGCCCCCTTTTCAGACACATAGGTCTGCCACTACAGAGGTGGGGGTATGAGGAGGAGATTATTTCAAACCATGGACATATTTTGCACCCATCTGCCCTCACGATGTCTGTAAAGAAAGAAATATATTGAAAATCAGCACACTTATATTATATTATGTGAAAAGTAGAGGATT
>JBHHUU010000110.1:0-8854 GCA_046753905.1 Nitrospirota bacterium
CTAATACAGAGCAAGGGGTTCCAAAGACTTTATAATGCGTATGATTATAATAGCTGAATGGTTACCCAAACATACATGAACGAGTTGTTCACCCCCGAGGGTGAAAATCTATCACCCTCCCTATTCCAGTAATTCAATATTACCCTTTTCCTTAATACTTAATCCCCTCCCATCAAGGGAGGGGAAAGTTCCCTCTCCCCTCAGGGGAGAGGGTTAGGGTGAGGGGTGGTTTAGGTAAGGGGGGATTTTCATAGTAAATATAACCTCATTTTGACAATTTCAGGATTTAGTGGTAATTTAAAAAAATAGGGTGAATAAAGTCACATATCGTCACGAAGGCAAAGATAGAAGCCCAAAGTCTTCATTGACTCCATAATTTAATGTATAACTTGCGTAACTATTCAGCTAATATAGAGCAAGAGGTTCCAAAGACTTTATAATACGTATGATTATAATAAGTTTATTTAGATACAACAGCGTCATTTCATATCAGGTCTCTATGAGTAGTGAGAGTAAACACTAAGGTGACGCTATGAACTCTTTTCCATCCCTCACTCTGTATTAGCTGAATAGTTACTAACTTACTATAAAACCAAGAACTCAGGAGTCAGTAAAAGTTTGAAGAAAATGTTAATAATTATTCCGTATCCATTCAGAATGTTGGCTCCTGACTTCTGAACTTTATGTTGCTGCCAATTAAATGAAAGGAGAATAAATGATACAGCACAAGGACTGCTGTATAGACATGTCCCAGTCTAAGACTAATGGTATATATGAACAAGATGAGATAAAAGCCGCGCAGAAAAAACTTATCAGGGAACATGAAGAGTTAAACAGGATATTCAAACTGGTGGAGACTGCAAAGACAGAATGGGAAAGGAGCATGGACTGTGTAAAAGATATAGTGATTCTTGTTAATAAGGAAGGGAGGATAAAAAGGTGCAACAGACCATTAATCGAGTTTACTGGACTATCTTATGAGGATATACTCTATAAAAACTGCAAAGTATTGCTTTGTGAGTATGGATTAGATATTAATATCAAATCCTATGAACATGGGATTGAAGTCTATCATAAAACTACAAATAAATGGTTTCTCCTTAATTCTTATCCGTTTAAGGAAACCGATGGGAATGATGTCTCAGGTACTGTTGTTACTATCCATGACACTACAGAGCTTAAAAATATTACGGGGGAGCTTGAAAATAAGAATATAGAGATAGAGGAGAATAAAAATAAGCTCCAACATGCGCTTAATGAGATATCATCTCTCATAAATAAGGTTGCATCCAATAAAGACACTAGTATCAGATATGCCAACCCAAACCTCAACAAATGCTATGAAGTACAAAAGTGTAATAAAAAAGAGTGCCCATGCTATGGAAAAGATCCCATGAGATGCTGGCAGATTATAGGAAATGATGCTGGTCAAGAGGTTAAGAATATCTGTTTAGAAGAGTCTGGAGACTGTCTTGAATGCCCTGTATTTAAAGAAGCCACATCAGACCCCATATATCAGATTGGCGAGTATTTCAACAATATGATGAATATACTGGACTCACAAAATAAAGAGTTAGAGAGTGCGTATGATGAACTTAAACACACACAGGCGCAGGTAATGCAGCAGGAGAAGATGGCTTCCATTGGGCAGCTTGCAGCAGGTGTTGCACATGAGATTAACAACCCGTTAGCCTTTATATCAAGCAACCTTTCAACCCTAACCAAATACTCCAATAAACTGATTGAATTTATCCGGATCCAGTCTGAGTATCTGGAATCACTTGAGACAACAGAGGTTGCAGAAGATTTTAAGGAAAAGCGTAAAAAACTAAAGATTGACTATATTATTGAGGATATCAACTCACTTATAGCAGAATCGTTTGACGGTGCTGACAGGGTAAGGAATATAGTTCAGAATTTGAAGAGCTTTTCACGGATTGATGAGCAGGATTACAAACAGGCTGATATAATAGAGTGTATAGAGAGTACAATAAATATAGTCTGGAATGAGTTGAAATATAAGGCTACAGTTAAAAAGGAGTATGGCGATATCCCTCTCACTCACTGTTATCCCCAGCAGCTGAATCAGGTATTTATGAACCTTTTGGTCAATGCATCCCATGCTATTGGAAAACAGGGAGAGATAATAATAAAGACATGGCATGAGAATAACTCGATCTTTATCTCTATATCAGATACAGGGTGCGGAATCCCTGAAGAGAATCTTAACAGGTTATTTGAACCCTTTTTTACAACAAAGGAGGTTGGAAAAGGCACAGGACTTGGGCTCAGCATAAGCTATGATATTGTAAAAAAACATAAGGGAGATATTGTGGTCCATAGTGAGGTAGGTAAAGGTACAACATTTACTGTAAAAATACCTGTTGTAGAGAGTAAAGAGAGAGATAAATAAACCAGTCAAACTCTGTTATAATGTATAGTGATAACTATTCAGCTAATTACAAGACTAAGAGTTCCAAAGACTTTATAATGCGTATGATTATAGTAGGTTTATTAAAAAATAGAACAGTATCATTTTAGATAAGGTCTCTATGGGTAGTCAGAGCTAAACACTAAGGTGACGCTATAAACTCTTTTCCACCCCTCGCCCTGTAATTAGCTGAATGGTTACGTATAGTGTATCTTTTTATAGGGAGGGTAACAATGTCTGAGACTGTACTATTCGTGGATGATGAGGAGAATATACTCCGTTCATTTAAGAGATTATTTATGGATGAAGAAATTGATATCATGACTGCCGCATCAGGAGAAAAGGCGTTAGAGATTGTAAAGGATAATAAAGATATCGCTCTCATTGTATCAGATCAGAGAATGCCTGGTATGTCCGGCGCAGAGTTTCTGAGGCAGACAAGAGATATTCTTCCTGATACCATGAGGATGATCATTACAGGCTATGCGGATATAAATGCTGCTGTTGATGCTATAAACAAAGGAGGGGCATTCAGATATATATCAAAGCCATGGAAGGATGAAGAACTTATTCAGATTGTAAAAGATGCCCTGCAGAGATATACTCTAAAGAAAGAAAATATCAGGTTAACAAAGATTGTTGAAAAACAGAATGAAGAACTTAAAAAGTGGAATTCTGACCTCGAACTCATGGTGACAGAACAGACAGTTGACATACAAAACAAAAGCAGGGAACTGCAAACATTAAATGAAAGGTTAAAGAACAATTTTGATAACACAATTATTGCCTTTTCAGATCTGCTTGAACTCAGGGATAAAAGAGAAGGGACACATTCAAGAAATGTTGCGGAGCTATCTAAAAAAGCAGCAAAGGAGATGGGGCTATCGGATAAAGATATAGAAACCATTAAAGTAGCGTCACTGCTGCATGATATAGGAAAGATAGGTATGCCTGATATCCTGATAATGAAGGATTTGGGAAATATGACTGTTGAAGAAGAGAATGAATATAGACAGCATCCTGTAAGGGGACAGACAGCAATAGACTCTATAGAAGACCTGAGAGAAGCAGCTCTTCTTGTAAGACACCACCACGAATACTACAATGGAACAGGGTTTCCAGATAAACTCAATGGAGCTAATATCCCCACTGGTTCAAAAATTATAGCGATGTCAGACTTTATTGACAGAATTATTCAGAGATTTCGACCATGCAGTGATGTTGAGCTTGCACTTAACAAGGTTGAAGGAGAGCTTGGGGAAAAATTTGACCCAGAACTCTATCCTATATTTAAAGAACCAACGAGAGATGTCTACAAAGATATTCTGGCAAAGTATAGCGCAACTGAACTTGAGCTTTCGCCTGACGACCTGAAAGAAGGTATGATTATTGCAAAAGACATAAGGAGCGGCACAGGACTTCTTCTCTTAAAAACAGGGATTGCACTTAATGAGAGCAATATCCAGACAATAAAACGTTATTACCAGATTGACCCCTCAGAGAGCGGCGTCTTTGTTAGGATTAAATAGGCAAAGATAAGACAAATGAAAGGAGACAAATAATGGATGATTCAATACTAATAGTAGATGATGAACCATATATTTTTAAATCTATTAAAAGAATACTCCTTGATTTTCCTTATAAGATATACTCAGCATCTAATGGAAAAGAGGCGTTAGATATACTTGAAGAACAAAAGATAAAGCTGGTAATATCTGATGAGAAGATGCCTGAGATGTCAGGGACTGAATTTTTATCTATTGTAAAGGAGAGATATCCTGATATTATCAGGATAATGCTCACAGGACATGCAAGTATTGAAGCAGCCATGAGTGCGATTAATACAGGAGAGATATACAGATTTTTTACAAAGCCATGGGTTGAGATTGAATTAATATTTGCTATCCGTTCAGCTATTGAGAAATATAACCTTGAGTCAGAAAATAGAAAACTGCTGCAAACAATAAAAAACCATAGAATAGAAATAAAATTCCTTGAAAGAAAGCACCCTGGTATTACCAGACTGCAAAGGGATAAAGAGGGCAATCTGATCATCCCCGAGTTATCTGAAGCAGAGATTGCTAAGATTGTGGCAAACTCTGAATAGAACCAATCCAACCAATTACAAAATCACACATTTGCCGTAAATACTGTGCCCCCTTACACCTCCCTATCCAGTAATTTCAATATTGCTATTTTCCTTGATACTTTATCCCCTCCCATTAATTGATAGGAGAAAAAAACGCCTATTATATTACTATCAGGGAGTGGAAAGTTCCCTCTCCCCTTGTGGGAGAGGGTTAGGGTGAGGGGTTATTTTTAACTAAATTTGCCGAGAATCGCTGGGGGTTTGTAATTTTGGCTTGACAAATGGGTGTAAGTAGCCTACTATTTTTTCTATGAAAATTGATTATGAGAAGTATCCTGTCGCTGCAATACCAATAAATGATGTATGGGAAATATATCGCCCTTATCTTAAATTAATAGAAGAAGACATAAGAAGGAATCTTGACTCTATCAGCCCATTGACAAAAGAGATAGCATTTTATATCTTTGATAGTGGCGGCAAAAGGATTAGACCCCTTTTGACCATAATAAGCTCTAAGTTATGTGGGTACTCAGGAGAGGATGATATAACTCTTGCCACTATAGTAGAATATATCCATACTGCCACGCTTTTACATGATGATGTTATTGATAATTCTGAGATAAGAAGAGGCAGAGATGCAGCACGCACATTATGGGGAAATCAGGCAAGCATACTGGTCGGAGACTTTCTTTATACAAAGGCTATGTGCAAAGTAGTAGATATACAAAATCAGGATATAAACAGGCTTATATCTGATACATGCAGAAAGCTGTCTGAAGGTGAGATTATCCAGTTATCATATAGTGGGGATACAGATCTTACAGAAGAGGAATACCTGAGGATTATTGAATACAAAACGGGTGCCCTTATCTCAATGACCTGCGCATTAGGGGGAATAATTGCCGATCTTTCCTCAAGAGAAAAAGATGCGTTGACAGAGTTTGGTCTTAATCTTGGCATTGCCTTTCAGGTGGCAGATGATACATTAGATTATGTTGCAAATAAAGATAAACTAGGAAAATCTCTGGGAAGTGATCTTCAGAATGGAAAGATTACCCTTCCTATCCTTCATCTATTAAAATACTGTGTAGATAATGAAAGGCAGAATATAAAGGATATTATAAAAAACAGTTATGATTCAAAAGAGAATCTGTTTTATATCTTAGAATTGATGAATAGATACGGATCTATTGAGTATTCTCTTGATTTAGCACGATCTTTTTCAGAAAGGGCAAAAGAAAATATTGCTATATTTGATAATTCATTGCATAAGTCATCCATATTAGCATTAGCTGACTATATGGTTTCAAGAGATCATTAAATTAATACAGGCTGTCATTATCCAAAGAATGTCTCTGCAATCCTATATGTCTCCATATCAACTGTTTTTATCTGTTTTACCCCTTCTTCTAATTCTATTGCCACTATTTTATTGCACTGAAAAGCAAGCATTTTTCCAAACTTACCCTCTCTTATAAGCTCTACAGCGCTAATACCGTATCGTGTCCCTAATATACGGTCATACGCAGTTGGAGAACCTCCTCTCTGGAGATGTCCTAATACCACATGTCTTGTCTCAAATCCTAACCTCTTTTCAATTTCATCGCTCAGATATTTAGCAATTCCACCCAATCTTGCATGCCCAAATGCATCTTTTTTATCGCTTTGAACAGTTACCTCCTTTTTATCCTTTGCAGATGCACCCTCTGCAGCGACAATAATACTGAAGTTTTTCTCTCCCTTATGTCGCCTCTCAAGACTCTCACATAATTCATCAATACTGAACGGTATCTCAGGTATTAATATATAATCAGCCCCTCCTGCCAATCCTCCATAAGTGGCTATCCATCCAGTATGCCTTCCCATAACTTCAACTACCATTACCCTGTGGTGTGATTCTGCCGTTGAGTGAAGTCTATCTAGTGCCTCTGTTACTATACTTACGGCAGTGTCAAAACCAAATGTAAAATCAGTGCCTGAGAGGTCATTATCTATAGTTTTAGGCACACCTATTGTATTTATGCCCATTTTATATAGCTTATAAGCTACACCCAATGTATCATCTCCACCAATACCTATCAGGACATCTAACCCTAATTTTTTTATATTTGCAAGGACGATCTCAGGACCCTCATCCGTAGAAAAAGGATTTGTTCTGGATGTACCAAGTATTGTTCCTCCCCTTGGCAGTATCCCTGTAACAGAGTTAGAATATAGAGGTATATAATTCAACTTTATCAATCCCTGCCATCCGTCATTTATGCCAATGATCTCGTACTTGTATTTATCTGCCTTTCTTACAATTGCCCTGATGACAGCATTTAAACCAGGACAATCACCTCCGCCTGTTAATACTCCGATTTTCATAAGATAGACTCCTTTCTATATAAAACTCTTATTCTTATATAATTTAATCATTAAGATATTCATTTGTCAATTGACAAATCTCAAAAATATGATACAAATTTATAAGGATGGAAAAAGAACCCTATAGATATTATTTAATATATAAACTGAAGCTGCCTATAATTATAATTGTAATCCTCCTGAACCTGATTATATGTTCTGAGGTTAAAGCTGAAATTTATAAATATATTGGTAAAGATGGGACTGTACATTTTACTAATGTCCCAACCGACCCAAGATTTAAGAGTATAAAATTAACCCGAAAGGAATTCAAACAACAGAAGAATAGCCTAAAGAAATATAATCCTGAAGACCTCTATCCTGCAATAGAGGAGCTATCTAAGAGATATAATATAGATACACCATTGATAAAGGCTCTTATAAAGGTAGAATCAGACTATAATCCATTTGCTGTCTCTCCAGTCGGAGCACTGGGACTTATGCAGCTTATGCCGAATACAGCGAATAAGTTAGGGGTATTTAATCCCTTTGACCCAGAAGAAAATATGAATGGAGGAATAAGGTATCTTAGATATCTGTTGGACCAGTTTGATGGAAATATAATTCTGGCATTATCTGCCTATAATGCAGGCGAAAGTGCAGTAAAAAGGTATAATAATATCCCCCCCTTTAAAGAAACAATAGACTATGTGAAAAAAGTCCTTAAGATTTATGGAAAGTCATCAACAGGCAGTAGTTTTTGAAAAAAAATTGGTAGTGTTGTCAATAGGAGACCTGAAAAATGCTCTTAAAATTAGTTAACATTTATTTCAAACCCTCTTTCTTCCTTTTTTTAATCTAATAAATTTCTAATATAAAATAATCTAATTTTTATATTAGAAGTTTGTCATGGAGCGTATAATTTCTCTATAGTTATAAACAGTATCTGTTTTTATGCTCTTATCATTCTCTCTGAAGTGATGATTATTAAGTTTGACTCTACTGCAAAACCCTAAAACAGGTGTTTTTGACAAAATCGCCCTCAATAAAATCAATAGGTTACAAGGTTAATTGTAATTACCCAATAAGTTGGGGAAAATCCCCCTGCCCCCTTTGTTAGAGGGAGGTTAATTTTCATGCTCGGGGGTGAACAACTCGTTCATGAATGTTTACTGACGAGTCTCAATTTGTATCGGTATTAGTATTTTGAGTTGTATTAGAACCGCTATTATCCTGTGTACCAGTACCACTATTTGTAAGTCCCAATACTAACTTATCTTGAAATTTATTCGAGAATTGTCCCTTTTTATCAATTGCTATTACTTCCAATGTATAGGAATTATCAATAATGAGAATAGTTGCTGTAAAAGAAAAATCAATTGTTCCCTTTGTCTCTCCCTGATAATCCTTTGATATATCTATTTCTTCTACATGTAATACTGTTGTACCATCTTTTATGGTAAACTGTAATATTGCAATATCTCCGTCTGAATCTACAAAGTCGATACTCCCATCTATAGTTATATCTCCAAATAATTTGTCTGGCTCAGCCTCTGAGAGATTAGATGGCGAACTGCTTCCATGTAGAAAATTTCCAATTGCAGGTTCTGTGTTAGTTGAAAAAGAGCTGGTATTTTCTTCTTTATTTTGACCGCAGTTCATAATTAACAAAGACAATATCCCGATGATAATCAATCTTTTCATTTCTATACTAATCCTCCTAACCAAGATTATACCACATAATATAAAAAATTCTATTAATGGTTAGCCATTCTGGGTAAAGGAATAAAAACAGAGATTTAAACCAAAGATACCCTTTTTAAAGTAAACGCTCATGAACGAGTTGTTCACCCCCGGGGATGAAAATCTATCACCCTCCCTATTCCAGTAATTCAATATTACCCTTTTCCTTAATACTTAATCCCCTCCCATCCTAATCATTACCCACATCTTTTACTGGACAAATCAGGGGGATAATGAATGGGGAA
>JBHHUU010000111.1:0-8596 GCA_046753905.1 Nitrospirota bacterium
ATGAGCGTTTACTATGAAAATCCCCCCTGCCCCCCTTTGCTAAAGGGGGAGTACAAGTTTCCCCCTTAAAATGGCGGCTCATTTTCTATTACTGTGCCGCCAGCTCCCCTGTTTGACAATCCATCTCTACCATTTACCTCATCCTGTCTCTTTGGCATGAATTGTATATTCTGTGCTACGACCTCATATTTGCTCCGTTTTTGCCCGTCTTCTGTCTCCCATTGACGCTGCTGAAGTCTTCCGTCTACTATTATACCATTTCCTTTATTTAGATATTGTCCGCAATTTTCCGCCTGTTTCCCAAAAGCTACTATATCTATATAACATACATCCTCTTTTACATCATCACCCTGCTTATATCTATGATTTACAGCAATCCGCAAATTTGCTACCGGTGTTCCATTTGGTGTATATCTTATCTCCGGGTCTCTTGTAAGGTTTCCCATAAGGATAACCTTATTAAAATTTGTCATCTTCTCCTCCCTCTCTCTTTATATCTCAACCAATCAAACTAATTAAACCAACTCTAACCTGCTGCCGCGGCTTCAGGTATATCTTCCTTTTTCTTATATTGTTTTTCGTCTACCTTTATAATCATATATTTTAATATCTTATCATCTATACGAAGTCCCTTCTCTAATTTTGATATCACCTTTCCCTCACTTTTAAAATGTAAGGAGAGATAGTTCCCTTTTTTCTCCTTATTTAATTCATAGGCCATCTTTCTCTTTCCCCAATTCTCCACTTTGATAAACTCACCGCCTTCTTTTTTTATAGTATCCTTTGTCCTGTTTATAATCTTATTCAATTCTTCTTCACCTATTGATTGGCTTGTTATAACTATTGACTCATAATAATTCAATTTTATTACCTCCCCTTCTACTATCTGATAATAATTATACATTAAACCTGAAATATACCAGATCACCATCTTTAATCATATAATCTTTTCCTTCAAGATGCAACAACCCTTTTTCTTTAAGAGCTTTTGGCGACCCTAATGATATAAGGTCATTATATGACATAACCTCTGCCCTTATAAATCCTCTCTCTATATCTGAGTGTATCTTTCCTGCTGCTCTGGCTGCCTCTGTGCCTTTGATCAGGTTCCACGCCCTTACCTCCTTCTCACTGCCTGTGAAAAAGGTAATATATTGCAGGAGGTTATATGCTGCCCTGATTAATCTTGTTATGCCTGACTCTTTTATCCCCATCTCTCTGTAAAAGAGAGACTGTTCCTCTGCGGGGAGCATCTTTATCTCAGATTCTAACTTACCATTTATTAAGAGAAAGCCTGAACCTTCTTTAGCTGCAAACCCTTCTACCTCGTTTATCCACCTATCTGAACCATCCTCATTATCTACTGTATTAGCCACATATAGCACAGGTTTCATTGTCAGCAGATTATATTCCTTTAAGATCGCCTCCTCTTCCATTGAAAATTTGCAATCCCGACATATCTTACCCCTATTCAACTCATCTTTCAACCCTGATAAGATATCTAATTCTTTAATCCCTCTTTTATCTCTGGTAGTCCTTGCCTTTTTTTCTATCTTTTGATAACGTGATTCAATACTCTCCAGATCAGCAAGGATAAGTTCTGTGTTAACTATATCTATATCTCTTACAGGGTCTATATCAGTATATAAATGTGAGACATCAGGGTCGTCAAAACATCGCACAATATGTACTAAGGCGTCTACTTCTCTGATATGCCCAAGAAACTTATTGCCAAGTCCTTCCCCTTTATGTGCCCCTTTTACAAGTCCAGCAATGTCAACAAATTCTACTGTGGCAGGTATAACCTTTGCCGGTTTATATATCTCAATGAGTTTTACTAATCTCTCATCAGGGACATCTACAATTCCAACATTTGCGTCAATCGTACAAAAAGGATAATTGCCTACATCTGCCTTATTACTGGTTAGTGTATTAAATATTGTTGATTTTCCTACATTTGGAAGACCAATTATACCGCACTTGAGAGCCAAGTCATTTCCTCGTAAAATCAGTGGTCAAGGGTTTCAGTGGTCAAGTAATGAAAAAAAAGAATATAACCCTTGCCCCCTTGAATCCCTGACCGCTGAAACCCTTCTTTAAAGTAATGGTGCAATTACCAATGATACCACAGATATCAGTTTTATCAATATATTCATAGCAGGTCCTGATGTATCTTTAAATGGATCTCCTACTGTATCGCCAACTACTGCTGCCTTATGGGCAGCAGAACCCTTGCCTCCAAGGTTACCCTCTTCTATATACTTTTTTGCATTATCCCATGCCCCACCGCTATTGGCAAGCATTAATGCCAGGGCAACACCTGTAACTGTAGCGCCTCCCAACAGCCCTCCAAGTGTCTCAGGACCTAATATAAATCCAACTAATAGAGGTACAATAATAACAATCATAGCAGGTATAATCATCTCATATAGCGCTGCCTTGGTAGATATATCTATACATCTGGCCACATCCGGCTTTGCCTTTCCCTCCATTAGTCCCTTTATCTCTCTGAATTGCCTCCTTACCTCCTCTACCATCTTGGCTGCTGCCCTGCCTACTGATGCCATTGTCAGCGAGGCAATAAGAAATGGGATCATTCCACCCATTAAGAGACCCATAATCACATTAGGATTGGTAAGATTTATAGTGTCACTATTAACCGCTTTAGTATAGGCATTAAAAAATGCCAGTGCAGTCAGTGCAGCCGATCCAATGGCAAAACCCTTTCCCATTGCAGCCGTAGTATTCCCTAATGAATCAAGGCTGTCTGTAATCTTTCTTGTGTCCTCTCCAAGACCGCTCATTTCAGTTATTCCACCGGCATTATCCGCTATAGGACCGTATGCATCAGAAGACATGGTGATTCCTATTGTAGCCAGCATACCTACTGCGGATATGCTGATGCCATAGAGACCTACAAGATTATAAGATATATATATCCCTGCAACTATAAGTAATATCGGAATGACTGTGCTCTCCATTCCCACAGCCATGCCTGTTATTATAGTTGTAGCGCTTCCTGTTTTAGAAGAATCAGCAATCTTTTTTACCGGAGATCCCGATGTATAATATTCTGTAACCAGACCTATCAGAATACCAACGGCTGCCCCGGTAGCTATTGACCAAAATACCCCTCCATTTACCCCGCTTGCACTTACAATAAAATATGATGCAATAATAAAAATAGAGGCTGATATTAGTGTGGAATATCTTAGTGCTGATGCAGGATTCAGTTCATTTAATATTGTCACAGAGCCTATGCCGATAATTGATGCAATCAGCCCTGTCATTATCAGGATGATAGGCATAGACATATAGATATAAGGGTTAGATTGAGTTATTGCTGAAGTTGCTGCAAGGGCAATAGTTGCAATTACAGAACCGACATAAGACTCAAACAGGTCAGCTCCCATCCCTGCCACATCACCTACATTGTCTCCCACATTATCAGCAATAGTTGCAGGGTTTCTGGGATCATCCTCTGGTATCCCTGCCTCTACCTTTCCCACAAGGTCTGCACCCACATCTGCTGTCTTTGTATAGATACCGCCGCCTACCCTTGCAAAGAGAGCGATTGAGCTTGCACCCATCGCAAAACCATTAATAACAGAGATATTAGAGGTATCATCTCCAAAAAGATAGAAGAATATACCAATCCCTATGATGCCAAGGCTGGCTATTGACAGACCCATTACAGCGCCGCCTGCAAACGCAACTGTCAGTGCCCTGCCAGTATCCGGTTTATATTGATCTGCTGCATTTGCAGTCCTTACATTAGCCATTGTAGCTGTCCGCATACCTATAAAACCAGCGGTCATTGAAGATATCGCCCCTGATATAAAGGCTATTGCAGTCCATTGACCAATACCAATATAAAGAGCAATGAACACAATTATAACAAACAACGATAAGATCATATATTGTGTCTTTAAATAGACCATAGCTCCTTCATGTATCTGCTCAGATATCTCCTTCATTAAAGAGGTACCTATAGGCTGTATCTTAATAAAATAGAAGATTATACCGGCAATAATCAATCCTCCTATTCCAAAAAATGGTGACAAATCTACTAAATTTTCCATTTCTCTTTTTTATTCCTCCTTTCTATAATTAGAACAACAGAGCAACAAGAGAAAAACAATCTCTTCTCCATACTGTGCTGCTGCTATTTACAACAACTCTACAACTTTATCCATTGCCTTTTCAATCGCCTCATCCACAAAGGGAAGCTCTTCTCTCTCAAACGGACTTAATACAAAATCAGCAGGAGATATTCCCTTTTTGCGACCGATCCCTATCTTTATACGAACAAAATCACCTTTTCCGAGTTCTTCTATTATAGATCTTATTCCATTATGTCCACCATGACCTCCATTCTTTTTTGTCCTTATCTTTCCCAGCTCCATATCAATATCATCATGAATTACAATAATATCCCCTGCCTCCAACTTCATCTTTACTGACAGTTCTTTAACTGCCATTCCGCTATTATTCATATAGATCTGGGGTTTCACAATAATTACATCTTCACCTCTTATTGTGCCTTTACCAGAAATATATCTCCTGCTATTTTTTTTTATGGAAATACTATGTCTTGAGGCAAGAATATCAACTGCCATCCACCCTATATTATGCCTTGTCTCCTTATATTTTGTCCCTGGATTTCCTAATCCTATTATAGCTTTCATGAAGGTTGGGATGGAGATAATGACTCTTCAGATATTTTTCCTGCAGTCGGAGCTGAGATAGAAACTATTAGCTCCTCATCTTCCTTCAGAATATTAATACCATCCTCTAATTTAATATCTCTTATATGGATTGATTCGCCTATTTTAAGATGAGAGGCATCTACCCCAATATGATCAGGTATAGATAAAGGAAGGCACTCAATCTCAATTTCTCTTAAATGATGTTCTAATATACCCTGTTCTTTTACTCCAATCGGCACATCTCCTCTTATTTCAATCGGAATATTAACCCTCACAGGTTTATCTAAAGATATCTCAAGGAAGTCGGTATGGAGGATAGACCTATTTATAGGATCCATCTGAACATCTCTTAATAAGACAGTTTTATCTTTATCATTTTTAATTTTAAGATGTATCAGGGTATTTTCAGCCAATTCTGAATGGATTATCTTTCCTATATTTATTACATTAACTTCCAATAAAGTTGATTTGCCATTACCATATAAAACAGCAGGTATACTTCCTTCTCTCCTGAGTTTTCTTGCAGCTCCCTTTCCTCTGTTATCCCTCAACTGAACATTCAAATCTATCTTCTGCATATAACCTTCACCACCTTTCAAATAGCAGACATTCAGACAAAATAGTCTGTTATATACTACATACTTATAGTTATTTACTTATCTCCTCTGAAAACCTGTTGGAATGTTTATGTTTATCTGGTTTGGTGGCGGTGAAGGGATTTGAACCCCTGACCAAGTGATTATGATTCACCTGCTCTGCCACTGAGCTACACCGCCAAAATCAGCTAATACTCTCTCTTATTCAAACCTCCCCAAAACTCACTTTTCAATTATATAGTTCATTTTTTTAATTGGAACAACCTATCATAAATAAGTTTCTTTGTCAAACACCAGATACCCCCCCAGCAATTCTAATTATGGTTAATCATTACCTAAAATCTGTCCATAAATTCAGTTTGTATGTCATTCCTGCACAAGCAGGAATCCAGAAGTCTTTGATTTTACTGGATTCCCGTTTTCACGGGAATGACGATAAAAGTACTTTCTAAATAATAGATTACCATAATTAGAATTGCTGTATCTTCTATCTCTATGCACTCTTTATTACACTCTTCTTCAACAGCTTCGATTTTATAACGTTCTGGGATAATAACTTCTAATGTAAAATCTTCATCTTCATTATGACCTTCTTGGCGATCCATGTCTTTCCAAGACCCACAGAATCGGCAATCAGCACACCATTATAGTACCTTAATAAATATTTTAATAAATATTTTCATGTTTTTTGTGGCAGAAAATAAATTCGAAATCCGACCTGCAGCAGGCAGGCTAATACCCTCTTTGGCTTCAAGTACTGTTTTATAATCTTTTATATCTTCATACTTTATAGACCTCCATAACCTCTCTGTAAATACATTATCCATTGCTCTGCCTCTTCCATCCATACTTATCTGCACATTCTTTTGTCTTAGTTTATCAATAAAGACTCTGTTGGTAAATTGATATCCCTGATCCGAATTGAAGATATCTGGTCTTCCTATTGTAAATGCCTTTTCTCCCTTGATCGATTCTATTGCTATCTTTGCCTTCAAGCCTGCTGGATATTTCTTTCTTATACTTCCCATAATGAACCCTCCTTTTGGCCGATGACAATGTCAAATGTCTTTATCTTCTATTATCAATGATGGAAAGTTATCCACAAATCCACAGGCTAAAGGGACTTTATATATATCCCATTGTGCCTGTGGAGCTTGTGGGTAACTTTCCCGCCATTTTTATTATCATGGCTTTTTCCCACAAGTCTATCCATATATCTTATGCCATATCTGTATCTTCTTATGTTGCCTTTGACATTATCCCTCTTTTATCCAACTTATCTCTCTGTCCGAATTTCGGGGTCCATTATAATCCAGTGCATGGCATTGTTATATTATTATTCGTAATGAGTCCACAATCTTAGTACTTTTACAACTTTTATTTCTTCAATAACTTGGTATACCAGACGATGCTGAATATTTATTCTTCTGGAAATAGCTCCGTTGAGGTTACCTTTTAATATTTCTAATGGTGGTGGTTTTTTATAAGGATTTTCTGCTATAAGAGTAAAAAGCTTTTCACATTTTTTTTTCAAACCAGATGCTTTTAGCTTTTTAGCATCTTTTTGTGCTAAATTTGTATAGACTAACTTATAATTTACCAATCTAAACTCTCACTGCATTCGTCAACTGGCGAATTCATCCCTTCTATTATACTTTCAGACATCCCTGGAATTGAATTTAAAAATACTGTCTCTTTGATTGCCTTCCAGTCCTCTTCTGATATTAATATTGCATTATTTCTTTTTCCTGTAATTAAAACAGGCTCATGAGATTCTGCTGCTTCATCAATCAATTTGTATAGATTTGCTCTTGCTTGACTTGCTGAAAAAATTGACATTTAGGTAACCTCCTTTACAATACCAATATAGTACGTTTTTGCGTACGTTGTCAATCAAAAATATAACGTCTATGTTCTCTGGCGACAACCTATAGGCACATAAAGCCTTGATCAACCACAAACCATTCACGACAAAAAAAACCTTAAACCACAGCCCCCGCCGTCAACTGCAGCGACTTAGTAGGACAATTTATCGATAAGTTCTTGTGCTTCGTTAACATCAACCACTACACGGGTGTAGTCGAAGTTAGTAAGATCGAATACCACACAATTTTCATGAAAATGCGTGTTCCAAAATTCTTTCCGACCTGAACCGTGGTAAGTACCTACAGCTATCACTTTGGGTAAATATATCCCCGGAGCTCTCAGACAGGGTGGTTTCAGTTCCTTGGGTCGAAGGGATATCTTGCTGATTGAACTGTGCGGAATTGTCAGCTTACCCTTGAATGACCATAGCTTGTCCAAACCTTCCACTTCAATTTCTACTGCCTTATCCGTAATGGTAACTGTATTCATTTCGGTTTGTCCTTCCATATAACGTCTATGTTAGGCGTTGTTGCTTTGTGTGTTGGCATATGCTTATTTATGCTCCTATACTTTGGTTTAATCTGTCAGGGCTTTTTCTCCCCACCTATGCTGGAATGGGATTGGCATATCTCTTATATCCGATTATATGATTTGTTGCCCATCCATTAATCTTTGCCGTGTCCAACTTGGTCTCCGGCGACAATCGAGAATAGAAGCAATCAAAACTACATCCTCAACTATCTTGTAATAAATGGCGAACGGAAAACGTTTGGAAAGAAGCCGATGGTGTCCAAATACTATACAATGAATGCCACCGAAATATGAAAGAGAATCAATATCAGAATAGAGTGAATCGAGAAAATAGGTTCCGAGTCCAGGAGATTGACGCTCATAGAAATGATATCCTTCTTCAAGGTCTCTCTCGGCATTGTCAAGAATCCTTACTCGCATGAAACGTTTCTTTTTATTCTGTCCTTGGCTTCATCCCAGTTGGAAACAGTTGCTTTACCTTCCGCTAAGGCTTGTTCCCTATCTTTAAGGACGGCCTCATGCCAAGCAGGTGATTCGAATGTCTTTTCATCTCTAGATAGATCATCCCAAATAGACTCCATTAAATCAAGTTTTTGGGCTTGTGTAAATTGTGATAGTGGCAAATTAATTCTTTCCATGATTTTCCTTTCTCCTTTGCAACTAACGTCTATGTTCTCTGGCGACAACCGATAGGACTATAAAGCCTTGATTAACCACAATGCGTTAACGACTAAAAAACCTTGCAATTAGTGCCTGCGGGTTGGCGTCCAGCCTGCCTGGCAGTCAGACAGGTGCAATTTTGTTGTTAGGCTCTTCTCTTTATGTAATATCTCTTTATATTATAGGCTATTGGTGTTGTTGCTTGAAGTTTAACCTTCCAACCTCTAATATACT
>JBHHUU010000112.1:0-8542 GCA_046753905.1 Nitrospirota bacterium
TATTGTATCTGATCAATTCCCTTTTGTCCAGTAAAAAATGTGGGACATGTTAAGTACATAAGAGGGGGGGATATTGGTGATTCTTTTACATAAGTGGGGGATATTAAGTATCCATCTATTTTCCTCCATCCAACTTTGCTCCTTAATACCTGTTAGGCAAAAACCATGCCGAACAGTATTGCCCCCTGCCCCCCTTTGCTAAAGGGGGAGTATAAGTTTCCCTCCCTCACTCTGTATTAGCTGAATAGTTGCCTTATCTTAATTTTGAAACCTTTTTTTGTTACATCTTGTTCCCAAGCTCTTGATTGAGAACAAGATATGCTAAATATGTCATATACACGGCAAAATTCACTTGACATCAATAATCTTAATAGATAAAATTGAAGAAAAGAGAATATGGGTATGTAGTATATCTAAATGGAAGGTGCGAAATGTTTGAGAGGTTTACTGATAAAGGAAGAAAGGTAATAATATTAGCGCGGGAAGAGGCAGAGAGGCATCAAAATAATTACCTAGGAACAGAACATCTGATATTGGCAATCTTGAGAGAGAAAGATGATATCGCGGTATTGATAATGAAAAAGATGGGGCTTTCCCTTGAACAGGTAAGATTAGAGATTGAAAGAAATCTCCCTGTAGGTAGATCAACTGTTACCTTCGGAGAAATCCCATTTACACCAAGGGTAAAAAAAGTAATAGAGTATTCAGTAGAGGAGGCAAGACTTTTAGGACATAGCTATATTGGAAGTGAACATCTGATGCTTGGATTATTAAGAGAGGAAGAGGGGATGGGAGGGAAGATCCTGAGAAGTTTGGGAGGTAATCTTCTTGCAGGAAGACAATTAACAGTTAATCTCCTGAGAAAGATGCCTGCAAGGGATAGAGAGAGAAGGAGCACAACACCTGCGTTGGATGAGTTCGGTCGTGATCTTACTATACTGGCAAGTGAAGGGAGTCTTGATCCTGTAATTGGAAGAAGTGATGAGATAGAGAGAGTATTGCAGATATTAAATAGAAGGACAAAGAATAATCCAGTATTGATAGGTGAGGCAGGTGTGGGAAAGACTGCTATTGTTGAAGGATTGGCACAAAATATCGTAATGGGCGATGTGCCTGATAATCTTCTCAACAGGCGAGTTATCTCATTAGACCTTGGGGCATTGGTTGCAGGGACTAAATACAGGGGACAATTTGAAGAACGGTTAAAAGCCGTGATTAGAGAGATTATGCAGCATGGCAATATAATCTTATTTATAGATGAACTTCAGATTCTCGTTGGTGCAGGTGCTGCTGAGGGTTCTATAGATGCATCTAATATGTTAAAGCCTGCATTGGCAAGAGGAGAGATTCAGTGTATTGGTGCTACAACACTGGATGAATACAGAAAGCATATTGAGAAGGATAGTGCACTAAAAAGGAGATTTCAGCCAGTATATGTTAATCCTCCAAATGTAGGGGAGGCAATAAAGATTATTGAAGGGCTTCGTGATAGATATGAAAACCATCATGGAGTTGAGATAACTGATGAGGCAATAATAGAGTCAGTGAAGTTATCTGACCGTTATATTACAGACAGATTTTTGCCTGATAAGGCAATAGATGTAATTGATGAGTCAGGTTCAAGGGCAAAGTTGAAGAGCTTTTCTCTTCCTGCGGAACTGGTACATATACAATCAGAGGTAAAAAAGGTTATTAAAGAAAAGGAATTGGCAATAGCCCTGCAGAATTTTGAAGATGCAGTAATATACAAAGAGAAAGAGGATAGATTAAAAAAACTTTTAGAGGATTCAAAGAAAAAGTGGAGAAAGACGCAGGAAAAGAACAGGCCTGTTATAGTAAAAGAGGAAATTGCGTATGTTGTATCAAAGATGACAGGGATTCCACTTTACAAATTAGAGGAAGAGGAGAGCAAAAAGCTGCTCAATATGGAGGAAGAGCTCCATAAAAGGATAGTAGGACAGGGAGAGGCAATAGAGGCAGTATGTAAGGCTATCAGGAGGTCACGAGCAGGATTAAAAGAGCCTAACAGGCCCATTGGTTCATTTATATTCCTGGGTCCTACAGGGGTGGGAAAGACTGAACTGGCAAGGGCATTGGCAGAATTCCTTTTTGATGATGAGAACGCACTGATAAGGATAGACATGTCAGAGTATATGGAGAGATTTAATTGTTCAAGATTAGTTGGATCGCCTCCCGGATATATTGGTTATGAAGAGGGTGGGCAATTGACAGAGAGGGTTAGGCGAAGACCTTATTCTGTTGTCTTATTTGATGAGATAGAGAAGGCACATCCTGATATATTCAATATATTGCTTCAGGTACTGGATGATGGTTATCTAACTGATGGACTTGGCAGAAAGATAGATTTTAAAAATACTGTCCTGATTATGACATCTAATTTAGGAGCAAGGAAGATTGAAAAAGAGAGCTTTATTGGATTTCAAAGAGATGAAGAGAAAGAGGAAGATCAATCGCACAGGATAAAAAATGATATTACAGGTGAGATGAAGAAGACATTTAACCCTGAATTTTTGAATAGAATTGATGAGGTAGTAATATTTCATCAACTGAAAAAGAACCATCTATTAAAGATTATTGATATCCTTTTGAATGAATTGAATAATCGATTAATGGAAAAGGATATGCAGATTGAGGTAGATGATGAAGTTAAGGAGTGGTTGATTACAGAGGGTTATCAGCCTACATGCGGCGCAAGACCTATGAGGAGATCAATCCAGAGGAATATAGAAGATATCCTTTCAGAAGAAGTTATCAAAGGTAGATTCAGGGATATAAAGAGGATCAGGGTGGTATTAAAGGATAATGTGCCGTCATTTGAGGAAGAGGAAGAAATGGCAAAGGTATGAGAGAAGGTTTTTTAGTAATAATGGATAATGAGCATAATCAATGATGCTATAAAAAAGGCCTCCCGGAAGGGGAGAGAAGGATTTTATGGAGAAGAGAAAAAAAAGATAATTTTTTCTAATAGAAGGAGGTCTTTTAAAAGGGGCAGCATTATATTTTTTTTTGTCTTTTTTCTTTTCCTTTCTATAGTTAGCATAACCCATGTAATAGACCTTGTTAATATAAGCTCCAATCATGAATCCCCCTCAAAAGGGTCTCTCTTTTTATCATCCCCCACATTATCAAACATAAATAATATAGAAGAACCATCTGTTTCAAAAAAAATAAAGATAGAGGCAGCAGGACATAACAAAGAGGGAGTTGTCTTTTATGAGAAAGAGATGTTACTGGAGGCAGAGACAGAATTTCGTCTGGCTATCTCATTGGACAATAATAATGCCGTTGCCCATAATAATCTGGGCATTGTACTGAGTAAAAAAGGGAAAACATGGGAGGCAGTGGATGAATATCTAACAGCACTTAAGATATATCCTGATTATAAAGAGGCTATGAATAATCTCGGGATGTTATATGATAAAGAAGATAAGCTTGAAGACTCACTGAGATTATATAAAAGGGCATTAGAGATAGATCCTGACTATAAAGATGCCCACTTAAATTATGCCATCCTCCTTGAAAAACTTAACCTTTTAAGTAAAGCAGAAAGTCACTATAATTCATATATCTTACTGGCAGATAAGGAAAAAGATGCAAAGATAATCTCTAAAGTAAGGAGACACTTGAATAAAATGAGTCAGGAGATAGAATAATATCTTATGTTAATCTTGGGCATAGAGACATCTTGTGATGAAACTTCAGCAGCTATTGTGAGAGATGGGAAAGATGTAGTCTCAAATATTGTATTTTCTCAGGAATATATCCATAAGAGATATGGCGGGATAGTGCCTGAACTGGCATGCAGAAGACATATAGAGGTAATTGACATGGTAGTCCTTAATTGCCTTAAAGATGCAGAAATATCCTTCTCTGATATAGAGGCAGTTGCTGTCACATCTGGTCCAGGACTGATAGGAGCATTATTAGTAGGGGTATATTTTGCAAAGGGGCTGGCATACGGTCTGCAAATCCCTTTACTGGCAATAAATCATCTGGATGGACATATTATGGCATCTTTTATAGAAGATACTCACATAGAGTTTCCTTTAGTTGCATTGATTGCATCAGGTGGACATACACATCTGTATTATGTAGAGGATATCCTTAACTATAAACAGATTGGAAGGACATTGGATGATGCCGCAGGAGAGGCATTGGATAAGGGTGCGAAGATGCTTGGATTGGGTTATCCCGGCGGGCCTGTAATAGAGAAACTTGCAGCTACAGGCATTTCCGATAAGATACAATTCCCAAGGGCATATCTGTCCAGAGATTCTCTTGATTTTAGCTTTAGCGGTCTTAAGACCTCTCTGCTTAATTATTTAAGGAATAAAGATTCAGTGCCTGAGTCAGAACTGCCTGATATAACTGCCTCATATCAACAGGCGATAATTGAGGTATTGATCAATAAGACGATTGCTGCTGCTATCAGGTATAAAGTAAAAGGTATTATAGTGGCTGGCGGGGTATCTGCCAATTCCCTTTTAAGAAAATATCTGGCAGAAAATGCGTCTAAACATGGTCTGTTACTTTATATGCCATCTCTTCAGTACTGCACAGATAATGCAGCAATGATAGCAGTGGCAGGATATCATCATTATCTTAAAGGGAGATTTGCTTCGCTTGATATGATTCCAGAGCCAAATATGGTATTATCAGGCTAATCTCCCCACTTTGACCCTCTCATAAGGGTTAGGTGGGAGTCAATAGTGTTCGGCATGGTTTTTGCCTAACAGGTATTAAGGAGCAAAGTTGGGTGGGGGTGAGAGATAATAGCAAGGAGGTATATGAATATCTTAGAACTGGAAGAAATAAAAAAAACAGCAATAAAGGCAGTGCAAAAGGGTGGTGAGATCCTGAAGAGAGGTCTTGAAGAGGATATAAGGATCGATTATAAAGGGGCAATAAACTTAGTCACTGATATAGACCGCAGATCAGAAGAGGCAATTATAGGGATTATAAAAAAGAGTTTCCCTGAACATGACATACTTGCTGAAGAAGGCGGAGAAAAAAGAGGGAGTCTCTCAGATTATAAATGGATCATAGATCCATTGGATGGGACAACAAACTATGCCCATAGATTTCCCTGTTTTTGTATATCTATAGGGGTAGAGGTAAATGGAGAGATTCTGATTGGTCTGGTTTATGATCCAGCAAGGGATGAACTATTTCTAGCAGAAAAAGGGAAGGGTGCGTATCTTAATGGAAGACCAATCCATGTATCATCCATTGATAGCCTCATAGCATCTCTTTTAGTTACAGGTTTCAGTTATGATATCAGAGACAGCTCAAAAAATAATTTTGAACATTTTTGCAACATGAGTCTCCATGCACAGGGAGTCAGACGCACAGGATCTGCTGCCATTGATCTCTGTTATGTGGCAATGGGGAGATTGGACGGTTTCTGGGAGCTTAAACTTTCACCATGGGATGTAGCAGCAGGATATCTGATAGTAACCGAATCAGGCGGTAAGGTGACTGACTTTTTTAGCAATAGCTTCTCAGTCTATTCAAAAGAGATACTTGCTACAAATGGCAGGATACACGACGGGATGCTTAAGATATTACAAAAAGAGAATGGATGTCAGGTTGCAATAAGCGATCCCTGACATCCATAATAATGTTCATGCAGCCTTTTTTACTCTCCAGTAATCAAATTCAGATTTTTCATCTCTTATTTTTAATATATTTTCAAACTTTTCATCAACAACAGGGAGAGTGTCCATAACAAGGAACAAGATTGCCACTGATCCAACGGCAAGTAAAGGGATAATATAATCTCCCAATATACTGTCTTTCACAGGAGAACTCCCACTTATAAAACTGAGATACTCAACATTACTGAAATTTTCTGTTGTTAGTAATGAAACTGGAGTTAAGAGCATTGCTTCAAACCTTTTGCTGCCATAACTATCTCTAAGAGCCAGACCGATCTCTTCCTGTATAGCTCCCTTATATCTAAGATTAGAGATATTTATGATAATACTCCCCATTTCTTCCTGAAAACCCTTCATACTTTCTGCTGTTTTATGCCTTAGAGAGGTAATCTTGGTAATTATTCCCCCTATTTTTTCCTGAACAAGATTATATCTTCCATTTTTGATATTCTTAAAACTTAGGACAGAACCCTCTACTATTGCACTTCCTAATTCTTCCTGCAGTCTTCCTGCCTCTTGATTTGATATATGCAGCAGATTACGGATATCCCTGAATTTTAGTCCAAATTCCTGCTGCAGACTTGCCACTTCACCTGTAAGGGCTTTTCCTTCTGAGACAAGGGAGAAAATCAGCAACAATACTATTGTCAAAATTACTATTAATTTATTCATTTTCTCCACCTCCTTTTTCTCAAATTTATTTTTAAAACATATCCTGGAGATTCAGAAAAGCGACCTCTTATAATTTATAAGCTCACCTCTGAATCACCAGGACCTTGCAATTGAAATATCTAACAAACATTAAATATTTCATTCACCCACCTGGTTTTCTAAAAAAGGAGACAATATCCCTTTTTTATGACCTTTCTGATTAAATAGTATTGCAACAACCATACCATTTAATCAGATGAAGATAATAGTTTATATATCAATAGGATACGTTTGTTTTTATGTAAGACCTGTTTTTAAGTTGTTTCAAAATGAAAACAAAGGTAATAATTTGAACCAATTATAGGTCCACAGGCTGGTTCTAATGTGGTAGGTATTTGCCATGTAAAGTTTTCAGTAACTATTCAGCTATATCTCTCGTCCTGTATTGCATATCCACTGGTACCCTTTAGATTAAATGCCATCGTATCATGATCTCCCTTTGATCCAAATGGAAAAGACAGAACCTCACAATTTAACATCTGGCATCTTTAACCCCTTTTTTCTATAATTATAGTTCATGGCCAATCGTAATATGATATCTCTTGGGTTCCTTAAACTCCTCTTGAATATATTCCTTATTGTGTATGTCTTTCTGAATATCCACCAATAACCATGTTGAAGTTCCTCTGCTGTCATATTATTTGGCTTGAATACAACCTCTCCTGTGTGGTATTTTGCCCAGTTCCTGTCTGTTATTCTTCCATTCTTATCAAGTGTCTCGTATAGTTTCGTTCCCGGAAAAGGTGTGAGAATATGAAACTGAGCAACATCTATATTATTTTTCATAATGAAATCATAAGTGTTTTTAAATACAGTAGCATCATCATCATCGAGTCCAAAGATAAAACTTGCAAGTATATTTATACCAGCCTTATGTATCCTTTTTATGGCATCTTTATAGGCATCGGGTGAGTTCCATGACTTGTTCATTTTTTTCAGATTTTTCTCTGACAGGGTCTCAAAGCCGATAAAGGCATATTTGCCTCCACTTTTTGCATACAGGGAAAGCAGTTCTTCATCTTTTGCAATATTTATGGTTGTCTGTCCTCCCCAGACCCGTTTTAATGGTATAAGTTCTTTAAAGAGTGTCTTTGCATATTCAGGTTTACCAATAATATTATCATCAACGAAAAAAAAGTATTTAGTGTCAAACTTCATAATCTCGTTGATAACCTCAAAGATAGGTCTTGTCCTGAATTTATTTCCGAAAAAGGCGGTAACAGCACAATACTCACAGTTATAAGGACATCCACGGGTAGCCTGTACAGTATTGAAACATGAGGCATACATGCTTCTGTCAAGCAGTTCTCTTCGTGGGATGGGCATACCTTTCATATTAATCAGGGAATTTGAACAATAAATGGGTTTTAACTCCCCTTTTTCAAAATCTTGGATTAGTTTTTTCCATGTGGATTCTGCCTCACCAATTACCACACTATCCGCATATTTAATACCCTCTTCCGGCAGAGCAGAGACATGTATCCCCCCTATTACTACCTTTACCCCTTTTTTTCTGAATCGCTCGGCTATCTTATAGGCACTTGGTATCTCGGTAGTAAAGGCAGTAATACCAACGAGATCCACCTTTTTATTATAATCTATTGGGGTTAATCTGGCATCTATTATCTCTACATCCCAATGCGATGGAGTCAATCCGGCAATAATAGGGAGACTTAAACGTACAAAACCTACTTTCCCGCTTTTAGATTTCTTACCCCAGTAACCGCGGTCATTTTTTGGTAATATTAACAGTAGTCTTCTAATTTATATCCTCCTTTGAAAAACAAGAGACTTATCCAACAGACTGAATCCCTATTTTCGTAACGATCACTTTCAAACTTTACAAATTTCCAAGGTATTTAAACATTAAAAAAGACTGTATCATTGATTCTTTGGTCTGTCAAGAACTATGAATAGCCCCAAAAACAGGTTTATCTTAAACTCTGTAGGATATTCAAGTCCTTATTGGCTTACATTCAGACCTACCTAGCGTCAGACAGGCAGGCAAAGGCTAAAGGCGGAGGCATTAGGAAGGGTGAAAAGGGTATGCCGGTAGTATATTAGAAGGTGGTTATAAAAGAGGAGAAAAATGAGGAAGGAGAAGATATAGAAAAGAAGGTTTTTATATGTAGATATTACACCCCCGTGTATAT
>JBHHUU010000113.1:0-8386 GCA_046753905.1 Nitrospirota bacterium
CTTTATAATGCGTATGATTATAATAAGTTTATTCAGATACAACAGCATCATTTCATATCAGGTCTCTATGAGTAATGAGAGCTAAACACTAAGGTGACGCTATAAACTCTTTTCCACCCCTCACTCACTCTGTAACAACTGAATAGTTACGTTTTCTTTTCCTGAAAATAGCACAAGTATTTCTGTCAAAACAATTTTTTCCACTCCTGTCTATCGTCGCACAGGCAGGTCTGCGATTGATCTCTGTGAACTTCAAATTTAGAAGATAGCTCGGACATTGTCAAATAACCTTAACAGCAATTCTCGGTGACAATCCTTTGGAGATTATTTTATTGATAGCGTTCATCGCAATGACATCGCGAACATTTTTTTCTGTCATTTGTGAGTGAAGCGAAGCAATCGCAATCGCAATTTGCAGGTTCACCGATAATCTCTGTAACAGTAAGCTATATGAGTACAATGGCTGGTCAGTGAGAATTTTTTTGTCGATTTTTTTTAATATGAAAATCCCCCCTGCCCCCTTTGCTAAAGGGGGAGTTACAGGTTTTCCCTTTGCTAAAGGAGGAGTATAAGTTTCCCCCTTTGCTATAGGGAGAGTACAAGTTTTCCTCTTTGCTATAGGGAGATTAATTTTCATGCTCGGGGGTGAACAACTCGTTCATGATTGTTTACTTGACAAAACAGAGACATAGTGGTATTATTCTAATTAAAGTAACACTATAAGATAATAAATATTATAATTTGACTACTATCCAGATAAGAAATTAAGAAATAGGGGTTTAATATGAAGATATTAATGCTGTTAATAATATGTATGATAAACTTATTGATCTTTTCTGTTGACCCTGTATTATCTGAAAACAGGATATCAGCAATAGATGTAAAAGGTATAAGAGAGGAAATAGAATATTATAAGAGTCTGTTAGAGAGGGAGGAAGAGATGATAGAAAATATAATAAAGGAGGTGAGAGAAATAAACGAAGAAAATAGGAATATTAAAGATGATGATATAATCAACCATGATCTTGAGAGAAGGGCAGGTAGATGAAAACATTTCTCTTTGTTGTCTGTCTCATACCCATTTTTTCTATACAAATATCCTCAGCTTACTAATTACTTCGGGATATTTGCAAGGCTTGGTATACAGGATGATGGGATAGTTGAGAATATAGCAGAGTCCACATACAGTACAGGGTTTCATCTAAATAAACAACAGTAATAGAGGAGGGAAGAAAATGATTAAAAAGAGTTTTATTATAATAACAGTAATACTATTTATCATGTCGGCATTTGTTATAAAATCTGCCTTTGCAGACAACAAAAGGCTAAAGGTTGTAACCACCGTATCGCCTATTACTAATATTGTACATAATGTTGGCGGGAATAAAATAGAACTGCATGGAATTGTGCCTGAAGGGACAAACTCGCATACATTTGAACCTGCACCTTCTGATGCAAAATATCTTAGAGAGGCAGACCTGATTATAGTTAATGGACTGCATCTTGAACTCCCTACCCAGAAACTGGCTTCAAAGGTAAAGAAAAAAGAGACAGGGATATTGACTCTGGGTGATAATACGATAAGCAAAAAGGACTGGCAGTTTGATTTTAGCTTCCCTGAATCTGATGGACACCCCAATCCCCATCTCTGGCCCAATGTTGCCCATGCAATGCGATATGCAGAGCTGACAAGGGATGCATTGATTGAGCTTGATCCAGACAATAAATGGTACTATATGAAAAATACAACTGACTATCTTGCAAAGTTGAGCAGAATTGATGCAGCAATCTTTGACTGTGTTAAATCAATACCTGAGAAGAACAGAAAGCTCGTTACATACCATGACTCATTTGCATACTTTGCACCGAGATATGGGATGACTGTAATTGGTGCTATTCAGCCTTCAGACTTTGCAGAACCTACACCAAGAGAAATTGTACGAATAATTGAACAATTAAAGAAAGAAGGCATACCTGCCCTGTTCGGATCAAAGGTATTTCCGAGCAAAATAGTCCAGCAGATAGGCAAGGAGGCAGGGGCAAATGTAGTTGATCAGCTCAGGGATGATGACCTACCCGGAGATTTAAACGACCCTGATCATACATTCATAGGTATGATGGTAAATAACATGAAGGTTATGACAAATGCCCTTGGCGGAGATCCTAAGTGTGTGAGAGGTATTGATGCAAAAAATGTGGTAGATTAGGATTATAATTTTATTGATATATGACATCAGGTAGAATATAATGGTCAAAATTGCAGATAGAGGAGTGTATGGATGCAATAATAGAAATAGCAGATGTTGCTGCTGGATATGGACATAAGCCTATATTTTATGATCTCTCCCTGAAGATACTGGAGGGTCAGTTTGCAGGTATTGTCGGTCCTACCGGTTCTGGCAAGACAACAGTACTCAGGACAATACTTGGAACTATTAAACCTCTTACAGGTCATGTTACTATTATGGGAAGACCAGTAGAGACAACACCTGCCGGGACGATAGGATATGTCCCTCAACTTGAGACTGTGGACTGGAACTTTCCTGTAACAGTGGAACAGGTAGTATTGATGGGGCTATGTCACAAAGGTGGTATATGGCCGTGGCCTAGCAAAAAGGATCGAATAAAGGTAAGAGAGATTATGGAAAGGCTTGGCATAGGGGAGTGTACATACCACCATATTAGAAATATCTCTGGCGGACAGCAGCAGAGGGCATTCCTTGCAAGGGCATTGGTAAGCAACCCAAAGATATTGGTGCTTGATGAGCCTACAGCAGGGATTGATATAAAAACCCAGCATGATGTGCTTCACCTCCTGGGAGAATTGAATAGCGATGGTGTAACCATACTGCTTACTACCCATGATCTGAATGCCGTTGCCGCACACCTTCCATGGGTGATATGCTTTAATCATGGACTTATTGCAAAGGGTAAACCAAAGGATATATTTAACAATGATGTCTTGAGAAAGACTTATGGGGCTGAAATAATGATTGTGCAGCATGGAGAACATCTCTTAATATCTCCCAGCACACCATTATCTTTATAAAATAAAGGAGTCAAGAGAAATAAAGTCAAAGATAAAAAGTCAAAGATAAAAAATACGCAATTACCCAATATCTTGTGGAAAGGTAAATATCAATCCGAAGAACAAATCCCTTGCTAAAGGGGGGAATATAGGGAATTTTCCCCAACTTATTGGGCAATTACAAAAATGCCCTTGAACCCTTTTATTCTGGAGCTTATTTATGGAGATATTATTAGAACCACTGAAATATGAATTTTTAAGGCATGGGATGATAGCATCTCTGATGGTTGGTATGCTTTGCGGTGTAATTGGCGTATATATTGTATTGAGGGGGATGAGTTATATTGGACATGGATTATCACATGCTGCATTTGGAGGTGCGGTGATTGGCTATGTACTGAACTTTAACTTTTATATAGGGGCAGGATTATGGGGATTTCTGGCAGCAATTTTAATAAATCAGGTGAGCAAAAAGAGACAGATAAAGGAAGATGCAGCAATCGGGATTGTAACGACTTCGAGTTTTGCCATAGGAGTTGCCCTGATAAGCAGAGTGAGAAAATTTACCAAGAGCTTTGAGGCAGCCCTCTTTGGTAATATACTTGGAGTTACTAATACTGATCTAATTATTATTGCAATAGTCACAATCACTACTATGCTTGTAATATTCTTCATGTACAAGCAGTTATTGTTCACCACATTTGATAGGGATGCAGCCAGAATATTTGGTATAAAGACAGAAGTTGTTGATATAATATTCTCACTCATTCTTGCAGCAGCTATAATTGTATCGATGAATATTATAGGTGTTACAATGATAGCTGCCGTATTAGTTATACCTGCCATTACAGCAAGAATGCTTACTGACAGTTTTAGCAGAATGATAATATTATCTACAATAATAGGCGGAATAACCGGATTATCAGGTATGTATCTGAGTTATTATCTTAATGCAGCATCAGGGGCTACTATTGTACTCTTTGCTGCATTCTGTTTTTCTATTGCGTTGCTTTATAATAACTTACGGCAGAGAGTCCAGATACATGACCATCTGCATAAACATGGAGATATTAAACATACGCATGACCATGACCATATAGATGTACATGGTCATGGTCATAAAGATAATAAAGAAGAGGATGAGAATAATAATTAATACGCAAAATGCAGCAATACTTAAATAGATATCTCAATTATTTAACTGTTGAAAGAGGTGTCTCTCAAAATACACTTGATGCATATACAAGAGATATAAATAAGTTTCTAACTTTAGTAACCAATCTGAAGGTATCTGACATTGAAAGTGTAACAAAGAGAGAAGTTATAATATTTATTACAAGGCTCAGAGAGAGCGGAATATCAATACGATCAATTACAAGACACATTGTCTCAATAAGGAGATTTTATAGATTTTTATTATCAGAAGATATAGTCAAATCAGACCCTACTGAAAATGTAGAATCTCCGAAGATATGGTTCAGAATACCTGATATCCTTACAATAAATGAAATAGAATCTCTTCTCAATCTAAAAAAGGGAGTTCATCCTTTAGGGATAAGGGATGATACAATGATAGAAATTCTCTATGCAACAGGATTAAGGGTATCTGAACTCGTATCACTTAAAATAGAGTCTATTAATATTGAGGTAGGTTATATAATAACTATTGGTAAAGGTTCAAAGGAAAGAATTATACCTATTGGTGAGGTTGCATTATCTAAAATAAAGGGATATCTTTCTTCCAGCCGCAATCTTTTATTAAAGGGGAAGACATCTCCATATCTATTCATAAATCGATCCGGCAAAGGTATTACAAGGCAGGGCTTCTGGAAATTATTAAAGAGATATTCTGCTCAGGCTGGAATAAAGAAGAGTATATCTCCTCATACCCTGCGTCACTCTGTAGCAACACATCTCCTTGAAAGAGGAGCGGATATCAGAAGTGTCCAGATAATATTAGGGCACTCAGATATATCCACAACTCAAATTTATACCCATGTTGCAAAAGAGAGACTCAAGGAGCTGCATGCCCGATTTCATCCACGAGGATAACAGAACTATTATTTTGACAGGCTATTACAGAACTGTTATTTTGAGCCTAAGGTGAGAAATCTTGATTGCACTACCTTATTGCACTAGCTATTGATAATTAAAGATTTCTCACTACACTCTGTTCCGTTCTAAATGATAAAAAGGGTGTTCCGTAACAGCCTGCCGAACCTTTCCTCCCTTTATTCTCCTCCCTCTTTAATAATGAGAGGAGATATAAGTGAAATTAATTCACAATGGAGATGTGACCAGAATTGCTTCAAAAGGCTTAGGTATGGTAATATCCGAAGGTAATATATGCAATGCGCTTATTTAATCATTTGGTGAAGAGAATATGAAAGAGAGTAATAGATAAAAAGGATGTTCAAGTTAACTTAAAAAACAAGGAGGGTAAAATGACTGTATTATATATTGCATCAACCAATCCTTATTCAGGTAAGAGCCTGATAATACTTGGATTGGGGCTTAGATTAAAAGAAGATGGGCTGAAGATAGGATATATGAAGCCTCTGGGTAAGCTGCCTTCTATTGCAGGAGATAAGGTTATAGATGAAGATGCGATGTTTATGAAGGAAACCCTTGAATTAGATGAACCAATTGAGTATATCTCTCCATTTGTCTTAACACAGGATCTCTTCACTCAGGCATTAAAGGGAGAGAATATGGATATATTAAAGAATATTAAGTTGGCTTATGATCATATTTCAAAAGAAAAAGATTGTGTTTTAATAGGTGGGGCAGGAAATTTATATGATGGCGGTTTTCTGAATATTCCTCCCTATAAGATTATAAAATCCCTTAATGCTAAAGTGCTGCTGATAGACCCATATATTAATGAGACCTGTATTGACTGTATTATTGCTGCAAAAGAGGGTTTAGGGAAGAGGCTTATAGGCGTTGTCTTAAACAGGGTATTGCCCAACAGTATGGAATATGTAAAAGAACTGGTGATTCCGTTTTTAACAAAAAAAGGGGTTGATATATTAGGTGTTTTGCCTCAGGATAATATATTAAATGCGATTACTGTCAGGCAGGTTAATGATGTGTTGAATGGTAATATCCTCTGCTGTGAGGAGAGGCTATCAGAAATGGTGGAAAATTTCAGTATAGGGGCTATGAATGTTGAAGATGCCTTGAGATACTTTTTGATGAGCTTGAATAAGGCTGTAATTACAGGAGGGGACAGATCAGATATACAACTGGCAGCAATGGAGACCTCTACGAAATGTCTTATACTCACTGGAGGCCAATATCCAAATGATCTTATTGTTTCAAAGGCAAAGGATAAGGGTGTTCCCATTATATCTGTTAAGGATGATACATTGACAACCATTAAAAGACTTGAGTCAATAACTGGAAAGATAAGGATAAGGGAGTCTGCAAAGGTAACAAGGGCAGTAAATCTCTTAAAAGATAACTTAGATTACAGGAGTCTATATAATAAATTAGGGTTAACATGACCTATCTTGCAGTGTGTGTCAATTAAGCTATTGATATTTTTGTCATTTAGTTTTAAAATAAGAAAATTTTTAAAGAGATAAGTGAAAATAACTCTTAATGTTAAAATTAAAGGCAGGTATAGATAAAAATTATGCTTATTCTTTACAGTCCCTTAATAAAGGAGGAGGTGAAAATAATAGCTGTTTGTTAGCTATCCATACTGACTATATATAAGTTACTTTATTATATATCAAAGTCAATTAAAATAATTATGAAATTTACAAATATATAGGAATATAGAAAGGAGGTTAATGTGATTATAAAGAAAAGGTATGTACTATTCATTATTGGTTCATTGCTTATTATTGGTATGGGAACAGGTTGCCCCAGAAATATAAGCAGTATAAAAGATACAAAGGGTCTTATTGAAGAGGAGACGGTAACTCCTGAACCTCAGACATCAAAAGATATAACAGGAGTGGAAGAGAAGTTAAGCTTAGATGAACCTTCACAGAGAGAAAAGATTGGAGAAGAAAATCTGGCTGGTGTAGCAGACAAAAATAAAGAGATATCATTTCTTGATGTATATTTTGACTTTGATAAATCCATCATCAGAGAAGATTCCAAATCAGCATTAGAAAAGAATGCCAGACTGTTGACTTCAAACCCTGATATAAAGGTGCAGATTGAAGGGCATTGTGATGAAAGAGGCACAAATGAATATAATCTTGCATTAGGTCAAAGAAGGGCACAGGCTACGATGAGATATTTAAAGGCAATTGGTGTATCCAAGGATAGGATATCAATTATCAGTTATGGGGAAGAAAGACCTGTGTGCAATGAACATAATGAGGATTGCTGGTGGCAGAATAGACATGCACATATTAGAGTTGTTGAATAATATTAACATATAAAGAGAAATGTCAGGTGAAAACATGAAGATATATCTGAAAAGATATAAGGTCTTTTTTGTATTTATGGTTGTTGTCCCTATTCTCTACAGTTGTGCCCTGCAATCTGATCTTATTGATCTCCAATTAAATCTTGACCGTATTAAGAAGGAACAGAAAGATATTAATAAAAGATTAGGGGATATAAAAGGGGATATCAGTAAAGATAAAAAGCCTCTTTCAGAGCCGCCGGCAGAACCTGAAGAGAAACAAAAGGTTCAGGAAGAACTTGCGGAAAAATTTGTTCGGTTTGATAAAGAGCTTCAAGCTATTCAGGGAAAGATAGACGAAAATAAAGATTTTATGTCTCAATCTTTACAAAATAGTGACGAACAATCAGGGGACATAGCTGAACTGAAAATAAAGGTTGCTATTATTGAGGAGAGACTTGCTTCATTAGAGGAGAGAGTATCTAAATCCTCTCTGAAAGAAGATATCTCTCCTGAACAACCTGCAGAAGATAAGATTGTCCTTCCAGGCAAATCAGTGGAAAGGAGTATATCATCAATAGAGGCGTATAATTTGGCCTATAATGATTATATAAAAGGCAATTATGATCTTGCATTAATGGCCTTTAAAGACTTTATTACAAAATTTTCTCAGTCTACTCTGGTGCCCAATGCCCAATATTGGATAGGGGAGTGTTATTATAGCAAAAAGGAGTTTATTAAAGCGATTGATGCCTTTAAAAAATTCATTGAAAACTATCCTGACAGTGAAAAGGTATCCAGCGTACTTTTAAAGCAGGGCAATCTATATTATGAAATAGGAGATAAGAAAAAGGCAAAATCATATTTAAAGAAGGTAATA
The DNA here is from genome assembly GCA_046753905.1 of Nitrospirota bacterium. Classification (GTDB taxonomy): domain Bacteria; phylum Nitrospirota; class Nitrospiria; order JBHHUU01; family JBHHUU01; genus JBHHUU01. The sequence goes on from JBHHUU010000113.1 coordinate 8,278, forward strand.
GAAAAATTTCCATTCTCAAATGAGGCTAAAATTGCTAAAAATAGACTCTCAGAGATAAGATAAGATATTAGACTAAACATTAGGGTGCAGTTGTCAGGGTGCAGGGTGC
>JBHHUU010000114.1:0-8230 GCA_046753905.1 Nitrospirota bacterium
TTTGCCATATAATGAATAACTCCAACTATAAATAAAATATCCAAGGAGTAAAGCAGATGATACCATCATTAAGCGGGACAGATTCAGCAGTTTATCATTTTCATTCTGTGGAAGAGAAAGTAGATATTGTCCTCTAAAAATATCAGCATCCCCTAAAGATTGTAAAGATGGGTTCTCTTTTACATTGAATTTCCAGATCTTTTCAGGGGTGTTAAAGAATAAGAGAGGAAGGCTATGCAAATAAAAGGGTAAGGGTGGGTGTAAAATAGAACCGGGCACATCCCAAGCAAGATTCTTCAAAAGATACTTTCCTAAACCAAAACTATGTGTTTCGTCCCATGTAGCTGATTTTTGCACCATACTGTCTATCGCTTTAAATCCAAAAGTAGATAGACAAAGAATTACCAGAATAGAAGATAGGATAGTGTTTTTTTTGAAAACCAACATAATTTATCTGCTTTTTCTCGATATCTCTAAAACAATGTCTAATTTCTTTTTTACTCCTTCAAAATCAGGATTGATCTGTAATGCCTTTTTATAATAATAAATAGCCTTATCTCTTTCTCCCTGAGATTCCAAAATAACTCCTATATTAGCATAAGCTTCTTCAAAATCAGGATTGATCTGCAATGCCTTTTTATAATAATAAATAGCCTTATCAACCTTCCCTGTTTCAAAGAGGGCATTTCCCAGGTTATTATATGCTTCTGCATAGTCAGGGTTTATCTGCAATGCCTTTTTATAATAATAAATAGCCTCATCTACTTTTCCTGTTTCAAGAAGGGCATTTCCCAGATTGTTATGTGCTTTTGCATAGTCAGGATTGATCTGCAATGCCTTTTTATAATAATAAATAGCCTTATCTACTTTCCCTGTTTCAAAGAGGGCATTTCCCAGATTGTTATGTGCTTTTGCATAGTCAGGATTGATCTGCAATGCCTTTTTATAATAATAAATAGCCTCATCTACTTTCCCCAGTTGTTCAAGATTATACCCAAAGTTGATATAGGTCGACACATCCGTAGGATTGATCTGCAATGCCTTTTTATAATAATAAATAGCTTCTTTAATCTTACCTAAATCAGAAAGAGTAACTCCTAAGTTGTAATTTACAAACCATGATGTAGGCGTTTTTTTGAAATTGTCATACCAGAAGCTTTTGCTATCCTTATATATCAAGTTTCTCTCATAAGTCCACGCAGATTGTAAGGTAATAACTAAAACTATGATAAAAAGATAAATAAATCGAAATAGGTGCTTATATAGATATGGAAAAGATTTAACTTTATTTATAAGGGTCTCTTTTATCTTAACAATTAGTATGGCAGCTATTACATAAAATCCTATTGAAGGAAGATATAATCTATATTCAAATATTAACCATAATCTTATTATAGTAGATTCTATAAATAGGTTTATGAAATACCATAAGATAAAAAAAGATATAACCTTTTTATTTTTGCGGATATATATCCCATACCCCAAGGCAGATAAAATCATTAACAAAGAAATTGTAGTAGTTATTGGATTAAATAAAGAATGGGATATAGAAAAATCGTATATAGTCCTTAATCGTGAGGGCAATGGTAAAATTAAAAGTGAAATGTAGTAGATAATTATTCTGAATTCAGTGAATAATCTTTCTATTGTTGTATATATCTTTTCATCGTCCTGCCTCTCTATTAAATGAAATTTAATACCCTCTAATATTTCTCCTTTTATACCAATACTTAGATATATTAATCCGATTATAATAAAAAACAAAAAAAGCAGACACAAAAATATTGATATTTTCTTTACTTCCTTTTTGTTAAACCTCTTAATAAAGTATATCTCATAAAGTATTATTATCAATGGCAGGGTTGCAGATACTTCCTTAGAACCAAAAGCCATAAACGAAAAGAAAATCATAAGAAAAAAATAAGTAGAGGTAAAAGAAAATATTCCCCACCCTGTGACTTTTAATTTTGGATTTATTAGTGAGTTTATCCCTGTTTCTACTGCATCACATCTATCCCTTGACATTAATCTCCATTTTACGAAACATAACAGAGATAACATATAGAACATAGTCGCCAATGATGTAACTCTCTGAATTATATATGTTACAGCCTGAGTTTGAACAGGTGATGTTGCCCATAACAATGTGGCTATAATAGCAATCCAGAATGTCTTTTTTCCATGAAATTCATTGCTTATATCTAATGTGATATATAAAAAGAGGTATATTGTGATTGCGGTTATGATATGTATGATAATATTGACAAGATGATAACCTAAAACATCAAGTTTGCCAAAATAGTAGTTTATGGCAAATGTTATGCTGGAGACAGGTCGGTTGGTCAGAGTAACAACATTGTTAAAAACAACATCTCTGGTTAGTAGTGCTGATAGGTGTGTTATATGTATTTTTTTATTATTTTCAATGCTATGCTCATCATCTAATACGAATTTATTATTCAGTGTGTTTGAATATATTATAACAATTATAAATATTATAAAAGTTAATGCCCATATATGATCGCAAAGTCTCATATTATACAAATATTCTTTCATATATAATTATATAATTTTGCTAACATAAGTGTCCATCTATAACTCACAATAGATATAATAATTCTTTAATTATTAAAGGGTATAATCCTCAAACGATTATAAAGAACCCAAACATACATGAACGAGTTGTTCACCCCCGAGCATGAAAATTAACCTCCCTCTAACAAAGAGGAAAACCTGTACTCCCCCTTTAGCAAAGGGGGCAGGGGGGATTTTCATAGTAAAGGAAGGAGAATTATACCCATGAGAAAGAAATTATCAAAAAAGAGTGAGAAAGTCATTAAGAAAATGAGGGAAGAGAGGATATTTTAATATCTAAATATTCTCTTATTGAGTTATGCTTATTTCTAATCTCTGTTTTGGGAGTATGAAAATGATTTATTTATGTAAGGTGTAGTAGTATAATAATCATGGAAGGTGGCAAGAGGTCGTAATGTTTATGGTGGCATAGACCCCGAAACCCAAATATATCTGGGCATTCTGCCTCGACCCATGAGAATTCCATGATATATAATAGGACATATAGTAAAAAGACCTGCTGACAGATAATCCGTGATGCAGGGATGCAGAAAGTCTCGCTGCCTTTCCATATTTTCAATCTCAGGAAGGGTAGTGATTTAAGAATGATAGAGAGCATAAAAGAAAAAATTGCAGGACTTGATGTTCATAAGAAATCGGTGAGGGGGGATTTTCATAGTAAAGGAACACATATTTATTTTTACAATAAATTCAACAAAAGCTGGTTTCCACTTTGTTTTAGCTATTTTTTAAGAATAAGTTAATTTTACGTTTTATAACTCTTAATCAGGAGATATCGTAATGAAGATATCTGTATACGGAAAGACAGATATTGGAAGAATAAGGAATTTAAATGAAGATAGTTATGGTATATATCCTGAAATAAACCTCTATATAGTAGCTGATGGGATGGGGGGGCATATTGCAGGTGATGTTGCAAGCAGTATTGCTGTGGATAGTATAAGTGAATTTGTATTATCAAAGATGGCGGATAATAAGAATAATCCGGATACAATTGATAATATATTGATAGAAGCAACAAAATCTGCTAATATTCGTATAATTGATCGAGGCAGGAGGAAATCTCATTTAAGGGGAATGGGAACGACTGTAGTTTCTGTATTAATAACAGATAATGTTGCGTATATATCACATGTTGGAGATAGCAGGGCTTATATTATTAGAAGAGGAGAGATAGAACAGTTGACTTATGACCATTCTCTTGTTATGGAGTATGTAAGTAAAAATATTATTACAGAGGAAGAGGCAGAGAGTCACCCCTATAAACATATACTAAGCAGGGCATTGGGCACAGATTTAGAGCTGGATATAGATATCAGGGATTTCACAATTCTGCCACAGGATATCTTTTTATTGTGCAGTGATGGTTTAAGTAACATGATAAACAGGGATGAGATGCTTGCTGTAATAATTAATAATAATGAGAGTCCTGAAGATGCCTGTACAGAGTTAATTGATCTGGCAAATGACCATGGCGGAAGGGATAATATTACAGCAATTGTTGTGAAATGTATGGAGGAAAATGAGTAGAGATAACACAGAGATAATAAGAGGACTTCATCCCCTTGAGATAAAGGTATTACAGGCGTTCAGAGTCGGGGTGCAGGGTGCAGGGTGCAGGGTGCAGGAGTGGTTGTTATGGGAGGATGAGATTATTGAAAGGACAGGGCTTGGAGATTCTCAGGTCTCTATGGCAATTGGATGGCTTCAGACAAAGGAGATAGTTGAATCAGCAGATGAGAGGGTGGAAGTCAGGGTCTTTTTGACAGAGACTGGCATTAGATATGCAGATGAAAGGCTTCCTGAGATAAGGATATTGGACTGGGTAAAAGAGAGTTCCCCTGAATCAACAATGGTAAGATTAAAAGAGAGCCATATCGTTAAACCAGAGGAGTTGAGCTCGGCAATAGGGGCATTGAAAAAATCAGGGATACTGAGGATCGGTAATGGAGGGACAATTGAGATTGATCAGGATGAGACAAAGTCCGCAAGGTTCAGGCATATTCAGGATATAATTGAAAGCTTTAAGGATAAGGGTGTTACCGATAAGGAACATTCAGCGGCAAGATCAGAGATAGGTCAGGGAAAAGATGAAGATGATGAGACATGGAGACGGATTATAGAATACTCTTCAAAGAAAAGGGGAGGGGGAGATGATCCTTTTAAGATATATGAAAAAAAGGCGCGCAGGTACGCAATAATCAAAGGGAGAGAAGATATCTTAAAAGAGGTAGAGAAGATTGAAGGAATTGAAGAGGTATCTTATCTTGACCCTGAGATGCTTAAGGATGGTTCATGGAGGGGAGTGAAGTTCAGGAGATATAATATCAATCTTGAGCCCCCAAGACAGACAATGGGCAAAAAACACCCTTATAGAGAGTTCCTTGATTTAGTAAAATATAAACTTGTGGCTATGGGATTTGAGGAGATGAGAGGAGGACTTGTAGAGAATGAGTTCTGGAATATGGATGCCCTTTTTATGCCTCAATTTCATCCTGCAAGGGAGATACATGATGTATATTTTATAAAAGACCCCAAGTATGCAAAGGAGATCAAAGAACCATGTTTGGCAAATGTCTCTGCTGTCCATAGAAACGGATGGAGCACAGGCTCAAAGGGATGGTTATATGATTTTGATATAGACAGGGCAAAGAGATTAATATTGCGTAGTCAGGGGACTGCTGTATCAGCAAGGAAATTAGCGGATAGCCCTGAGATACCCGGCAAATATTTTTCTATTGCCAGATGCTTTCGTTATGATCAGGTGGATGCGACCCATGCCACTGACTTTTTCCAGATAGAGGGGATTGTTCTGGGGAATGAGATAAACTTCAGGACACTGCTGGGACTCCTCCAACTATTTGCAAAAGAAGTGGCAAGGGCTGAAGAGATTAAATTTATTCCCGCCTATTTCCCATTTACCGAACCCTCTGTTGAACTGCATGTGAAACATCCCAGACTGGGATGGATGGAACTGGGAGGGGCTGGACTGTTTCGACCTGAGGTGGTAATACCCCTTGGCATAGATGTGCCTGTTATTGCATGGGGACTTGGTCTGGACAGGATGGCAATGGTGGCGCTGGATATACATGATATAAGGGACCTCTTTTCAGGGGATCTCGATCTAATCAAGAGAAAGAGGATCAGGAGGTAAAGAGAGAAATATGCCTACAATCAGTGTGAAAAAGAGAGATATTGAGCTTCTGTCAGGCGAGGATATGAGTATAGAGAGGATTTCAACCTTACTCTCACTGGTAAAGGGGGAGATTAAAGAGGTTGATGAAGAAGAGATAAAGATAGAACTCTCTGATACAAACAGACCTGATCTATGGTGCAGTGAGGGTATTGCTAGACAATTGAGATATAAAATAAAAGGAGGAGACATCCCTCTATATCCATTTTATGATAGTGATAACAGGAAAGGGCATGAGGTAATTGTATCAGATGGTGTCAGAAGGGTGCGTCCCTATATTGCTGCATGTATAGCAAAAGGAGTCTCTATTGATAATGATGCACTGAAAGATATAATTCAGACACAGGAGAAGCTGTCAGAAAACTTTGGAAGAAAACGTACTACTGTATCCATAGGTATCTACAGGCTTGAGAAGATATCCTTTCCTGTCTATTATAAGACAGTTGACCCTGATACCCTATCTTTCATACCATTGGGCTTTGATAAAGAGATGACTATGAGAGAGATATTAAATCAACATCCAAAAGGTAAAAGCTATGGCTATATCCTCTCGGAACAGAATGGAAAAGATGATTATCCAATACTGATGGATAACGACGGGAAAGTCCTCTCCTTTCCTCCTATTATCAATAGCAGGGAGATAGGCGAGGTAAGGGTTGGAGATAAAGAGCTATTTGTTGAGATCACAGGGACAGACTTAAGGTTGTTGATGCTGGCATTAAATATTCTGGCAACAAACCTATATGATAGAGGCGGAGAGATTACACCTGTCCATGTGAATTTTCCGTATGATACTGAATATGGAAGGTCTGTCCGTCTGCCCTATAATCTGTCAAAACCTGTAGCGGTACAATTATCAGATGTAAAGGTGGTATTGGGTGAATCATTGACCATTGATGAAGTCTATAGAGTATTAAAAGAATATGGCTATAAAGTCAGGAAGAGTAAGGATATGATAGAGGCAACCCCCCCCCCGTACAGAGATGACATTATGCATCCAATTGATATAATTGAAGATATTGCAATAAGTAAAGGCTATGAGTCATTTGTACCTATATTGCCCTCACGGTTTACAGTCGGTTCTCTCTCTGAGATAGAGGTCATATCTGATAAGGTGAGAGAATATATGATAGGTCTTGGATTTCAGGAGATAATATCTAATATCTTATCTCCTGAGACTGAGATCAGAGATAAGATGTGTCTTGATGGTAGTGAAAGTAAGGTAATAGAGGTTGATAATGCCATGTCAGAGAGTTACGGAGTTGTAAGGGACTGGATAATACCCTCTCTTCTGCGCGTAGAGCATATAAGTTCAAGGTCATTTTATCCACATAATATCTTTGAGGTTGGAGAGACAGTAGAATATGATAAGAGTGAGAAAGAGACAGCGACGAGGACTCTCATAAAGTTAGGAACCCTTCTGTCGCATAACAGAGCCAATTTTTCAGAACTGCACTCTTCTCTGGATATGCTGTTATACTATCTTGGCATAGGCTACAAGCTCCAACCCTTTCATCATCCATCATTTATAGAAGGAAGATCAGGAAAGATTGTATGGAGAGACAATATCAAGGGAAGTCAGGATATTGAGATAGGTATTATTGGAGAGCTGCATCCTCAGGTATTAGAAAACTGGAAGATTGATATCCCTTGCACAGCCTTTGAACTATACATAGACAGACTTATCCTGTAAGCCGCTTATTCACAATACCGATACCTTATTGGCAATCTCTCCTATATGCCATACAACCTCTTTAAGAGAGTCAAGGATATCTATATACATAGATGAGGATTTGGGAGAACATACCCCGCTGATCAGTCTCTCCTCATGTTCTGTTGCAAATTCATCTGCTGTTCTGACAAACAGAGCAACTTCTTTCTTAACATGATTAATAAGGACATTATTCTGTGTAATAATAATATCCTCTGTAGACTTCATAAGTTCACTCGTTTTACTGAATAAGAGGTTGTGTTCATTTGCTGCCTTTTCACTAAATAGTATTGCCTCATTTATCTTTGTCTTTACACAACTGATAATACTCTCAATGTCATCGCCGATCCTTTCCAGATGTCCGGGTATTGCGATAAAGGATCTTGCAAGATATGCTATATTTCCCTCTCCAGAAGATTCCTTAATTAATATCTCTAAGGCTTTGTTCTCACTCTTATGCAGTTTTTTTGCGATCTTTTCTGCATCAATAAGGGATTGCATCGTATGTCGTTGATATCCCTCTCTCACAAGTGTTATCATCTCCTCTGCCATAGAGGCCATATCTACCATACTATCCAGAATTTTATTTTTCATATTCTCCTCTCTCTATATTAGTTTCTGGTTATTAGAGCCTGTTCAAGATCAACCAGATATTGAACAGGCTCTTAGTGTCTGTAAAAAATAACTATCACATTCTGCATCTCATCTTCAGGTTATCTTTGTCCGATCCA
>JBHHUU010000115.1:0-8059 GCA_046753905.1 Nitrospirota bacterium
TACGCATTATAAAGTCTTTGAAACCCCTTGCTCTGTATTAACTGAATAGTTACAATATGAGCGCACAATGTAACACTTATTGTTTTACAGACCCTAATAGCTGAATAGTTACCTAACATATATGGTCTGGGTAGGATAGGCAAATTCAATCCCACGTTTCTGAAACTCTTCGTTAATGGCAAAGTTAATCTCCTGTTGAAGATCCATATACTTGTTATAGTCAGACCCGATAACATAATATACGATCTCAAACAGGAGGCTGGAATCTTCGTATGAAAAAAAATGTGCTCTATCAAATATAGTCTCATTAATCTCTCCTATAATATCTTCTATTATCTTTGGTATTTCTCTTAACTGTTCAAGTGCGGTCTGATAGGTTACACCTATCCTGAATAAGACACGGCGCTTATCCATTCTCTTATAGTTTCGCAACCGTGAATCTGTTAAGTCTGTATTAGAAAAGACAAGCTGCTCACCACCCAGACTGCGGATACGGGTTGTCTTAATCCCAATATGTTCAACCACTCCTAAATAATCATCTACAATTACAAAATCCCCTATCTCAAACGGGCGATCAAACAATATGCTGAAGAAACTGAAGAGGTCTTTCAAGACTGCCTGTGCTGCCATTGCTACAGCAATACCGCCAATTCCCAACCCGGCAATAACTGTGGAAATTTCAAAACCAAGGTTATCCAGAAGGAATATAATAGCCAATCCCCATACAATTATCCTGACAAAGGTGAATATTGTGTTAAGACTACGATCTAATGGGGTATCCTTATCTCTCCTCGAAAAATATGTGGTAAGCCCATGAATAATAGCTATTGCAGCCAGACGTGCAACAAAGAATGTAATCAGGGTCAACCCCGATATATCAATTATTTTTTTTAGAAGAGGGCTTAATTTTAAGGTATTAATGCTTAGATAAAAGACGCCGAAATAGGTTATTGGGATAAGTATACTCTGGATAAGACCAATAAGAAAATCATCCAGGGTGGTAGATGTCTTTTCTGCCCATTTTTTAAGACGGTTTAAGATAACAGACTTTACAATTTTAATAGCAAACAGTCCGCAAAAAAACAATAGAAGAAAAAGAATATAATCCAAAAGCCTGTTTCCTGAAAACATATATCCTATAATATCATTATTCATTGTCTTCACGGAGGTCTAAACCACCTGAGCCTGAGCGAATTGCTCACTACACTGACAGATGAGAATGCCATAGCCATTGCTGCCCATATAGGATCAAGGAGGAGCTTAAAAAATGGATAGAGAATCCCTCCTGCTACTGGTATGAGTATAATATTATAGAAAAATGCCCAGAATAGGTTCTGTTTAATATTCCTGACTGTGGATTTGCTAAGGGCAATGGCAGTGGTAACACCTTTAAGGTCTTCAGCAATCAATATAATATCAGCAGTCTCCATTGCCACATCAGTACCGCTGCCAATGGCTATTCCAACATCTGACTGGGCAAGGGCAGGCGCATCATTTATGCCATCTCCCACCATAGCCACTGACCTGCCCTGTTTCTGAAGCCTCTTTATCTCATCCGCCTTATCTCCGGGAAGCACTTCAGCCAGAATCTGGTCTATCCCTATCTCTTTTGCTATTGCCCCCGCAGTATTTTTATTATCACCTGTTATCATAATTGTTTCCAGCCCCATCCTATGGATGGTATCCAGTACATCCTTTGTGCCAGGTTTTAAGGTATCAGATACGGCAATCACTGCATGGGCATTTTTTTCAATTGCAAGAAACATAGGTGTCTTTCCCTCAGAGGATAGTCTCTTCATCTCTTTATCAAACCGTTCTATCTTTATTCCATTGGAGTCCATGAACTTTGAGTTTCCAAGTAATACCTCATTATTATTGATCATAGCCCTTATACCTGCACCCGGTGCAGCCATAAACTCCTCTGGTTCAGCAAGTACTATACCTTTCTCTATTGCATATCTCCTTATGGCCTCTCCCAGCGGATGTTCTGAGCCTTTCTCTGCACTCCCTGCATAATAGAGGATCTCCTCCTCTTTTTTCTCCTTCTCTATTATAATATCAGTAACCTCGGGTTTACCTTTAGTTAGTGTGCCTGTCTTATCAAATATAATAGTAGATAGCTTATATGCCTTTTCAAGTGCCTCGCCGCTTTTTATAAGTATGCCATTCTCTGCTCCCTTTCCTGTCCCCACCATAATAGATGTTGGTGTGGCAAGACCAAGTGCGCATGGACAGGCAATAATAAGGACAGCAATAGAATTGAGTATGGCATATTTTAACGATGGATCAGGACCAAAGAAATACCATATAAAGAATGTAATAAATGCTATCCCGATTACTGCGGGAACAAAATAGCCGGCTATAATATCAGCCAGTCGGGCTATGGATGGTTTTGACCCCTGTGCCTCCTCCACTAATTTTATTATTCTGGAGATTGCCATCTCCTTCCCAACAGCAGTTACCTCAAACTTAAAACTTCCTGTCCTGTTTATAGTTGCCCCTATAACCTTATCATCCTTCTTTTTTTCCACAGGGATACTTTCACCAGTAATCATTGACTCATCAACTGCAGAATACCCATCTATCACTATCCCGTCAACTGGTATCTTCTCTCCAGGTCTGACAACTACAATATCACCATATAAGACATTCTCTATGGGAATCTCTTTCTCCTTTCCATCACGGATTACATGGGCTGTCTTTGCCTGTAGACCTATAAGCCTCTTTATTGCCTCGCCTGTCTTCCCCTTTGCCCTTGCCTCAAGCAGCCTGCCCAGTAATATCAGGGCAATAATGGCAGCAGATGTATCATAATATACCCCTAACTCTATACCCTCTGTTGCCAAAATACCTGGAATGAAAGTTACAACGATACTATAAAGATAGGCAGCGGATGTGCCTATAGCTATTAATGTATTCATATCTGCGGCAGCATGTTTTGCAGCTATCCACGCCCCCCGATAAAACTGCCAGCCGCACCAGAACTGAACTGGTGTTGCTAAAAGAAACTGGAAGATAAAAATTGCAGTTTTAGAGGTATCAGAGATAGAAAGATGCATGGAAGAGAATATAGAGATCGTCAGGAGAGAAGAGACAATAAGTTTTAACTTTATCCTCTTATATGCCTCTTCCTTTTCTTCTGTTATCTTATGCAGGTCTTTTTCTTCTGATGAGAGGGGTGTATAGCCTATCCCAATAATCGCTTTTTTAAGGATTTCTATATCTACTAAACCAGTTTTATATTCCACCCGTGCCTTTTCTGTGGCAAGATTCACCTCTGCCTTTAACACACCTTCAAGATTCCTTAATTCCTTTTCAATCTTCTCTACACACGATGCGCATGAGATACCCTGAATAGGGATAGTAATAACCGCTCTCTCTGATTCATCTGCCATTTCCACCATCTCTATCATCTCATTCATAAGTTTAAACTGACGTAACTATTCAGCAATTTATAAGGGCAAGGGGTAGAAAAGAGTTTATAGCGTCACCTTAGTGTTTAGTTCTCACTGCTCATAGAGACCTGAACTGAAATGATGCTGTTCTATTTAAATAAACCTGACTATAATCATACGCATTATAAAGTCTTTGGAATCCCTTGCCCTTATAAATTAGCTGAATAGTTACAAACTGACCTTTAATTTATCTATTCTTTTGCTTTTAGATATTTTTCGGGGTCATTATCAAAATTCTGCTTACAGACCTTTGCACAAAAATAATAGGTCTTTCCCTTATAATTAGTTATAGCTTTAGCCGAATCCTCATCGACTTCCATCTTACAAACAGGATCAATTGCCATAATTAAACCCTCCTTTTTTTTTAGTGCCATTCCCACTGTCTCCATGGAGGAATACTCCACGGGTCTGATATTCCCCTCATAAACTCTATCTCTGACAGCTCCCTGTATTTCTCATACTGTTCTTTTGTCAATATCTGTTTCTCTTTTATAATCAACTTAATATGAGATAGTCTCATCTTTCCATGCAGATCATTGATCTCTTTTACCTTTTTCTCTATATCTGACATATCTATCTTATCTCTTTCAAGGATATCTGACAGATCTGTCTCTGCAATAGTTATCTCAGCCCTTCTTTTTATCATCTCTCTCTTCATCTCTTTTTTCTGAATTTTTAATCCTTTTAATTCTTTTATCTGCTTTTCAGAGAGACCGAGATCTTCTTTAAAGTAAAGTGGAGACCGATGTCTGCCGCCAGGTCTCATTTCATGTCTCTTATGCCCCTTTTTATGCTCCCTGAAATGAGTTCCCTCTCTCCCATGTTTTTCCCTCATCCTCTCATGCATCTCATCATATCCCTCATCTGAATATGATTTATCCATGTGGGCATAATTAAGAGGAACCACAAAAAACATCCCTGCGATAAATATTGCTATAGATATTATTAGTCTCTTCATAAAATTCTCCTCTCTTAGCGATTAATTAATCATGTAACTATTCAGCTAATTACAGGGCAATGGGTAAAAAATAATTTATAGCATTACCTTAGCGTTTAGTTCTGACTACTCATAGAGACCTGAACTAAACAATCATGAACGAGTTGTTCACCCCCGAGCATGAAAATTAACCCCCCTCTATCAAAGGGGGAAACTTGTACTTCCCCCTTTAGCAAAAGGGGGCAGGGGGGATTTTCATACTAAAATGATGCTCTTCTATTTAAATAAACCTGACTATAATCATACGCATTATAAAGTCTTTGGAATCCCTTGTCCTGTAATTAGCTGAATAGTTACATGTTTTTAAGCATAACAATATTAATTGTATTTCTACTTTGTTTTTATGTCAAGTAAAATTAAGGCTCTGCACAAACAAACCCTTACTGCCCAAGTATAATATCTCTTATTCTTTCAAGCTCCTCACTTGAATAATACTCTATTATTATCTTTCCTCCTTTCTTTTGCTGGACTATATTAATCTTTGTCTGAAGCCCTCTTTTAAGCTCCTCTTCTAATGTTAATATCTCCAATTCCTTTTTTTCCTCAGTATATTTCCTCTCTTTCTTTACCCTCTTTATTAAAGATTCTGTCTCTCTTACAGAGAGACCTTTCTTAATGACCTCTCTCTCTACAGAAAATTGTCTTTTCCTGTCTTGAATTGAGAGGATCACCTTTGCATGGCCTGTTGAGATATTTCCGGATGATATGTCATCCTGAATCTCTTTTGGGAGGCTTAATAGTCTAAGTGTATTGGCGATAGAAGATCTATCTTTTCCTACCTGACCTGCTATCTTTTCCTGAGTAAAACTAAATTCCCTGAGCAGACGGTAATATGCCTTTGCCTCCTCTATTGGATTAAGGTCCTCTCTCTGGAGATTTTCAATAAGAGCCAGTTCAAGCATATCCTCTTCTGATGCCTTTTTGACTATTACTGGTATATCCTTACAACCAGCTAATTGAGCAGCCCTTAATCGTCTCTCTCCTGCGATTAACTCATAACCTCCATTCTTTGACTTCCTGACAGTTATGGGCTGAATCACACCCTTTGTCTTTATAGATGATGCCAGGTCAGCAATCGCATCATCATCAAAGACCTTTCTCGGCTGATATTTATTGGGAACAATCCTGTGTATATCTATTGTCAAAATCCTGTGCTGTCCTTCTACCTCTTCTAATATTTTATCAGAAAGAAGCGCCTCTAATCCTTTGCCTAATGCCTTTCTTTGCATTTTTTTATTACTTCCTTTGCCAATTCAAGATATGCCTGTGCACCCTTTGAGGCAATATTGTATAAAAGGACAGGCTTGCCATAACTTGGTGCCTCTGCTAATGTTACATTTCGGGGTATAATGCTATCAAAGACCTTATCCTCAAAGTGGTTTTCAATATCATTCTTTATCTGATTGCATAGATTGTTTCTGTTATCATACATGGTTAAAAGGAGACCTTCTATACTTAGCTCAGGATTAAGTCTTCTTTTAACTAACTTTACTGTATCTAAAAGCTGTCCCAATCCCTCTAATGCATAGTATTCACATTGAACAGGGATAAGTATAGAATCTGCCACTGTTAAGGCATTAATTGTCAGAAGACCTAACGATGGAGGGCAATCTATAATAATATAGTCAAAAAAATCCCTTATAAGACAGAGGGCATCTTTTAATATTCTTTCTCTCTCAGAGAGATCAATCAACTCTACCTCAGCGCCAACCAGACTGACATCAGCAGGTATAATTGACAGACAAGATAATTCCGTTTTCTGTATAATATCAGCAGCCTTTTTCTCCCTTATAAAGAGATCATATATATTACCTTCTCCCCTATCCTTTTTGATAGATAGACCGCTTGTAGCATTACCCTGCGGGTCAATGTCTATTAAAAGGATGTTTTTCTTAGCAACTGCAAGAGATGATGCAAGGTTTATAGCAGTAGTAGTTTTTCCTACACCACCTTTTTGATTTGCAATTGCTATAAATTTCCCCATCGCTTCTCAGGTTCATTCTTTTATTTAGCGCATCTAAATCCCAGGTCAGGCTGTCTTGCTGTACTATAATCATAAAATCTGGAAGATGCCCTTGAGAGCACCTTCATCAGATTAATTGCCTCATCCCTTGGAAAGTGTCCAATACCCATATACGACTGTCCCCGTGTTACGCGAAACTTTCTTCCAAAATCACTATTGCCCGGATTATCATTTCCGGGATAGGGCATATACCAGCTATCTGTCCATTCCCAGACATTTCCTATCATATCATAGAGACCGTACGGACTTTTTCCCTCTTTAAAACTTTTAACAGGCATGGTATCTCTCTTATTTCTACTTGATAAAAATATATTTGCAGCCTCTATATCAAAATCATTTCCCCATGGATATTTCAGACCTTTTGTCCCTCTTGCCGCCTTTTCCCATTCCTCTTCAGTAGGAAGCCTCTTCTTTTTCCATTTACAGTAATCATTAGCATCATGCCAGCTCACAAAGACAACAGGATGTTCTCCTCTTCCTTTTGGATACATAGTTCCATCCCAGTGATCAGGAGGCCTATGATCTACAGCATCAACAAACTTCTTATATTCTTTATTTGTAACCTCATGGTAGTCAATATAAAAACCTTTCAGCATAACCTTATGCTCAGGATATTCATCTTTATATAAGGGAACAGGTATGCCAAACTCTAATGCCATATCATTGGTATCCTTTTTATTACTCCCCATTATAAATTCACCACCTGGTATAAAGGACATATCTTTTTTACACCCATACACAAGTAATATCAAACATATTACTATTAAAATATTACCAAACTTTTTCAAAAGAATCTAATCCCCCTTTTTTTATTCCTACACTTTACTACCTTCCAGAGTTTTAGAGGCTTAACACTCTCTTTTTTTATTATCTCTAAAGGTGTGCCTTTGAGAAGAGGACCAATCGCAATATCAGTTCTAAACCCTATTCTGGTACATAAAGGAGAGACAGCCCGTTCTATCTGCGATATTATTCTGTTTCCATTTGTGAAATGGTTTAATAATATAATGCTCCCTTTATCCTTGCATACCCTTGTCATTTCAGCTAATACCTTGTGAGGATTGGGGACAACAGAAATCACATAAGCAGCCAGGATAGCATCAAATGAATTATCAGCAAAACTCAATGAACATGCATCCATCTTTTTTAAATGGACATTCTTAAGGTTATATTTTTTTACCCTTTTTTTACCCTTTTCCAACATTGACCCACATAGATCAATGCCCACAATCTTACAATCTTCCGGATAAAATTCAAGTGAGAGTCCAGTTCCAATTCCAACCTCTAATATCCTGTCTCCAGGTTTAATATCAAGATGTTTTACAGCAATAGCCCTGCCGCCATGAGATATCTTTCCAAATACAATATCATAAAAACCAGAAAAATTTGAATACACCCTTTCTACTCTTTTTATATCCATAAACCAACTTCTTCCAGCATGTATCTCTTCAGGAAAACGGCGATCTTAAACAGAATTGACTCAAAACTGTGCAATTTTATCACAAAATGAAAAATAATCAAGTGTTTGAGATATTGTTCAGCAATTCTGGGTGAAAATAAAGGTAGTCGTGGCAAAAAACAGCT
>JBHHUU010000116.1:0-8002 GCA_046753905.1 Nitrospirota bacterium
GTTTTCGTAATGGTTCTATCGGGACAAACCTGACCTAAATCTGAGCACACAATGTAACACTTATTGTTTTACAGACCCTAAGCTGAATAATTACCTTTCTTTTAACTGTCTTACCTTGTCAGCATCTTGTTTAATGAATTTAATCCCAATCTTAATGTCCTTTCAGTAAATACTTTATCATTTAATCCAATGTCTATCTCTATATCTGAGATATTTAATATAGTATCTACAGAAGTCTCAAGATTCTTTATAACAACCTTCTCAAATACCCATGCATCCTTTAGCTTTTTCCATTTAATGGTCTGCTGCTTTACCAGTTTTCCCTCTGTATTGTAATATTCTATCATCTCTTTCAGGAACTGATCCTTTGATATCCTTTTTATAACCTTCCCATAGTTATAGTTTGTTTCTTGCGATCTGGGAATGCTCTCAATGATGTAATATTTCTTATCACCAATAGTATCTTCGCCAATAAGTTTATGTGTATCTAAATCTACTGGTCTTGGAATCATATCTACTGTATTTACATCTGACCCCTGAAAACTTTTATCTTCCCTGCCAGGTATCTTGTTTACTTTTCGTAAAATAGGCAGATATATCCACTGTTCATCTTCCCTTCCAATTTTGGGATTATATGACCATACCATAAAAGATGTGCCGCGCGATTCAGGAGGATATTCATTAAATATCATGGTCTTTGAGATAATGTCTCCATTTCCTTTGTTATAGCCACTCAACCAGAACCTGTACAATACCATTTTCCTCTGATCTCCATTAGGTTCTTTTATCAGGAATGTCAATTTTGACTTTTGATCTCTGCCAGGATAGATATTCTCTGACCTCTTAATAATCTCATCTGCTGATAATTTATTATTTTCAGGATTTGCAGCAAAGAGATTTGAGCTAAAGAAAATAGCTATAAAAACAACGATTACGGTTAGACTTCCTTTTACAGACCTTATCAAATATTTATTCATTCTTTTCTTCCTTTCAAATTAACCCCTCACCCTTCCCTCAGGGTAGAGGGTCGGGTGAGGGGGGTAAATTAGATTTTATCTTATCCTTACAATCCTTGCCTTACATCTTTGACAATATAATGTGGATGTTAATTTTTCGCCGCATGCAGGGCAAAATTCTTTTCTCCTTGTTATCTCCCTCCTCTCTTTTATCCTCCTGTTCTTAATTCTCCTTTCTGCATCTCTCCTTTCTATAGACTCATCTCTTCTATCTTTGTTATTTCTCTGATTTTTCATAACTGACTGTTCTTTATTATCATCCTTCTCCATATCTTAAGCCAACAGTATGCTGATAATACCGCATATAAGATTAAGGAACATGCAGATAGAAGATATTCTATGTAATTGATTAAATGCGATACGATTATGATTATTCTCTGGTAATGTATCAAAAGAAGAGATTTTACTTTTTAAAGAACGCATCTTTGGCGATATAATGCCAGATGAATATATAGCGCTTAAAGACATTACCAGAATAGCCATATATCTCATTATTATCCATGGAGTAGGATTTTCCCAGTTTAGATATTTAATAATACCTGTTATAACTAAAGCCGAGATACAAAAGAAGACTATTATATCAAACTTTCTTAAGATTTCACCTGTTATCTCTCCTGCAAGTGTACGGGATTCTAATCTTTTAAAGATAGCAGGTGCAGCTATGAACATTATAATAACCATTCCTCCTACCCATATTGCAAGTGCCATAAGATGAAAAAATTGCACACCCATAAAATAAAAATTCGGCATTTTATCACCTAACTATTTTTATATAATCTGGTCATTATATAGTCTAATCCTCTTTTTTCAATATCCTCTTCTCATCTTCTTTATTATTCGTATTCATTAATCCTCTGTAGATCATCTCTTTCTTTTTATTGTCTAAATCGACAAATTTAATTCCAATTCCTTTGGGTTGTATATTCTTGCTATTGTTATAATCTTTTTTCCATATCACCTCACATGTGCATCGTACCTTTGTTTTATTATCAGGCAATAAGAATTCAATTGGAAATCTCTCACCTATTCTGAATTTATTGGAAGACGAAACGAATAATCCATCTCTGCTTATATTCTGAGCATACCCAAAAAAGACCTGATCAAGGTGCCTTCCCTTAATTTTTAATACCAGAAGTGGTAGTTCTAACCTTTTATGTCTTCTCTTTTCTTTAGAACTGGACATACCATTTTCTTTCCTCTTTTCTCTAATCATGCGAAATATATGACCTTTCAGGGCTATGCTGCTCTACTCCATATCCTTATCTAATTCAAGATTCCAATAGAGATAGTCCCGCCAGCTATCAGGTTTATTCTTTATTCCTATTGTTATGGTTAAAGATTGTGTCCATGTTGGTTTAGCAGGAGTCCTTATAAGTCTGATGCCTGCCTCTTCAGGAGTCCGTCCACTTTTATAGTTATTACATCTCCAGCATGCAGTTACAATATTTTCCCATGTCTTTTTTCCACCCTTGGCAATAGGCATTACATGATCAAATGTCAGGTCATGGGTATTAAATCTTTTGCCGCAATATTGACATTGATACCTGTCCCTTGTAAATATATTTAGTCTTGAAAACTTTATCTTTCTATGTCTATTATTGATCTTTACAATCTTTAACAGCCGTAAGACAGATGGGAGCTTAAAAGATACTGATACCCCTCTGATCTCCCTGTCGTATACCTCTAATACCTCTACCTTTCCCTGACAGAGAAGTATAATAGCCCTCTTCCAGTTAATTACCTTAAGAGGCTCATAAGTAGAATTTAATAGCAGTGCTGCATTCATAACCTATCCTGTTTACCATAATGGTCCCTGATAACTCCTGCTTATCTTGTCTACCTCCTCAGTCCATAATCTCTCACTGAGATATTTCCATCCACCATCAGGAAGGACTGTGACTATTGATCCGCCTGTCATCTTTCCTGCCATCTTTATTGCCTGACATATAACTGCTGCTGAAGAGATGCCGGCAAATATTCCCTCTTTATCAGTCAATTCCCTGACTGTAATAAAGGCATCTTCATCCTTTATAATCTCACTTGAATCTATTCTCCTCATATCAAAAAGAGGAGGGATATATCCATCCAGAAGATTTCTTAATCCCTGTAATCCTCCCCTTGGATAAGGCTGAACAGCCACAATCTTCGTCTCAGGATTATCTTCTTTAAGTCTTTTGCCAGCTCCCATTAATGTCCCGCCTGTTCCGAGCCCAGAGATAAAGACATCTATTTTTTCAGGGATATCTCTGAGTATCTCCATACCTGTAGTCTCATAATGGGCAAGCGGATTATTAAGATTACTATATTGATCTAACATGTAATAGCTATTATCCGCCTTTGCCATTTTCTGAGCCACTTCAATAGCACCATTTGTCCCTTTTTTCCCATCTGACAATATTATCTCTGCCCCAAATGCCCTGAGCATCTCACGCCTTTCAATGCTCACATTATCCGGCATCACAGCAACCACCTTATATCCCTTGATCCTTGCAAACATTCCTATTGATATCCCTGTATTACCACTTGTAGCCTCAAGAAGGATTTTATCTTTTGTTAATTCACCAGATGCCTCTGCCTTTTCTATCATATATTTAACAATTCTGTCTTTAATACTACCTGTTGGATTAAAACCCTCTAATTTGGCATATATAGAGACATCCTTATTAGGATTTATATTGTTGATCTTTACCATTGGGGTATTTCCAATAGTCTCTAAAATATTTTCGTAAAGCATACCCTCTACATACCTTCCACAACAATCAGAGAAAAATCTGCGAATTGCCAGAATATATCTTTAATATATCTCAGGAGAGATAGTCTGTTATCCCTTAGTTTTTTATCCTTATGCATAACCAGAACAGCATCAAAAAAACTATTAATTGGACTGATAAATCCTGCCATCTCTCTTAATGCCTCATCATACCTGTATTCCTTTATCAGGGATGAAATCGTGCCACCTGATCTTACAAGAAGATTATAAAGCTCTTTCTCCTCTTTTTCTTCTAACAGGTCTTGATTAATAAGTGAATGGTGAATGGTAAATGGTAAATGGCGAAATTTCTCTTTATTCTCCTGATTAATAACCGATGGAAGGATATTGCTTATCCTTTTAACAGCTTTTATAAAAGGAGTAAAGTCATGGGCTTTATGAAACCTATTCAGGCTGTTTATCCGTTCACAAGAATCATATAGATCATCAGAATTTTCTGACAGTACCGCATCTATAATATCATACCGATATCCATCTTTCCTTAATATAACGTCCATCCGTTGTACAAAAAAATTGCTGATCTCTCTTTTTATTACCATATCTCCCTTGTTGAACCTGCAAGTAAACAGATTTATAGCATCTCCCACAATACTTCTTAGTGATACCCTAATCTGTTTTTGCCTCAGTATCTGGATTACTCCAATCGCCTGTCTCCTTAATGCGTATGGATCTTCAGAGCCTGAAGGCATCATGCCCAATCCTATACATGCGGTTATTGTATCAATCCTGTCTGCAATGGCAAGTATTGCTGACAGGTCTGAATCTGGAAGAGAGTCTCCTGCAAACCTCGGCAGATAATGATCGGCTATTGCATCAGAGATATCTTTATCTTCACCCTCTAATTTTGCATATTCTCTCCCCATGATACCCTGCAGATCAGGGAACTCACCTACCATATCGGTAACCAGATCTGTCTTACATAACATTGCAGCCTCTTCTATCTTTGCAGGATATGGATAGTTCAGAGATGATGCAATACTACGGCTTATAGCCGCTATCCTCTCGGTCTTTTCATATAAAGACCCTACAGGCTCAAGAAAGGTTACCTTTTTCAGAGATTCCAGCCTCTCTGAGAGTCTGGTCTTCTGGTCTTCTTCAAAAAAGAATCTTGCATCCTCTAATCTTGCCCTGACCACTCTTTCGCTTCCAATGCTTATCAACCTCATATCCTTATTCTTTATATTAACAATAGATATAAAATAAGGAAGGATTCTGCCATTTTTTCTGGTTACAGGGAAATAACCCTGCTGGCCTGCTACTGCATTAATAATTACCTCTCTGGGGAGATTAAGATATTTCTTTTCAAAACTGCCGCTAACTGCTGCAGGATATTCCACCATAAAAACAGCATTCTTTAACAGATTCTCTCTCTTTAATGCTATTCCGCCTTTTTCCTTTGCAATAACATCTAATTGCTCATTAATAATATTCTCTCTTCTCTTATAATCTGCAATTACATACATCTTCTCTGCCTTTGCAAGATAGGATTCAGGGTCTTCAATCACAAATGGTTCAGGACACAGAAATCTATGTCCATAAGATATATTACTACTCTTTATTTTACCATATTTAAAAGAAATAGTCTCTTCCCCAAACAGGGACAATATCCACCTTATAGGCCTGATAAACCTCTTTCCCTCTTCATCCCATCTCATGCTCCTTGGTAGGGATATAGAATCAATAAAAGATGGCAGCAACTCCTTTAAAACGATCCTCGTATTTCTCCTTGTGCCCTTTTTTACTGCATAGACATACTCCCCTTTTTTTGTCTCTTTTATCTTTAATTCATCAACCTTAATGCCCTGTCCTGCTGCAAATCCAATAGCTGCCCTTGTGGGCATCCCATCTTTATCATACGCGATTTTTCTATGGGGTCCAATAACCTCAACTATGAGCGGATTTTGTTTAATAGATACACCATTGACATAAAGAACCAGCCTCCGTGGAGTTGAATATCTCCTGACTTTACCAAAAGAGATACGATTTTCAGTGAGTATCTTTTTTATAACCTCTTCCATACTATCCAGAATAGGAAGGATACAATTTGAAGGCAGCTCTTCTGTCCCTATCTCTATCAATAACTCCTCAGACATGTAAATCTCTACCTGTTAATAAGTTTAACATATCCCTCTGCACAACTCCTGGCAAGAACTCTCACCCTGCTTATATATCCTGTCCGCTCAGTAACGCTTATTGCTCCCCTTGCATCCAACAGATTAAAGATATGGGAAGACTTTATACAATAATCATATCCAGGCAATATCAATCCTTTTGCTATTAAGTTCTTGCACTCATTCTCATACATCTGAAACATCTTAAAGAGCATCTCTACATCTGCCTCTTCAAAATTATATCGTGAAAACTGCACCTCTTCTTCATGATGGATATTGCCATAAGTTATTCCTTCGCTCCAATGGATATTAAATACATTATCCACCTCTTGAAGATACATTGCCAACCTCTCTATACCATAAGTTATCTCTATAGAGACAGGGTTTAATTCAATCCCTCCAACCTCCTGAAAATAGGTAAATTGTGTTATCTCCATCCCATCAAGTCTTATCTCCCATCCAAGTCCCCATGCCCCCAGAGTAGGGGATTCCCAGTCATCCTCTACAAATCTTATATCATGCATCATTGGATCGATACCAAGTGTAGAAAGGCTCTTGAGGTAGATATCTTGAATATCATCCGGAGATGGTTTTAATATAACCTGATATTGATAATAATGCTGAAGTCTATTAGGATTATCTCCATATCTGCCATCTGCAGGCCTTCTTGAAGGCTCTATATATGCAGCCTTCCACTTCTGGGGGCCCAATACTCTTAGAAAAGTAGCAGGGTTAAACGTACCAGCTCCTACCTCCAGGTCATAAGGTTGTAAAACTATACATCCTCTCTCTGCCCAGAATTTATGGAGGGTAAATATAATATCTTGAAGATTCAAAAACACCAACCTCGTAAAAAGGAAAGAGATTTATATATTCTTGGAAATATTAAAGAATTAATAACAAAATTGCCTTTATTTGTCAAGTTTCCCGCAATTCACAATTAAACCCTTTCGTAACTATTCAGCTAATACAGAGTGAGGGGTGGAGAAGAGTTTATAGCGTCACCTTAGTGTTTAGCTCTCACTACTCATAGAGACCTGTTCTGAAATGATGCTGTTGTATCTGAATAAACTTATTATAATCATACGCATTATAAAGTCTTTGGAAACCCCTTGCTCTGTATTAGCTGAATAGTCACACCCTTTCAATCTCCCAAAGTTTGGCATATTTTAAGAAAGTATATGAGGCGTATAGCCCGGCAAGCAATAGACCATGAATTCCATCTCTAAAACCCTGTTTAAGAATATACATCTTGAACAATGTCAATGGGGGTCTGAATAGAAGGTCAGAGACAGAAAATATAACACCCTTTTTTTTTAACTCAATGGCAGAGAGAGCGGCATATCTATCCATCCTCAGAATATATTCTGATATGCCTCTGTAGCTATAATGTTTTATCTCTTTTTGTAAATAACCTGTCTCTCCATTTATACAAACCTTCTCATGAACCTCTCTGAGACCAAACCTTCCATGCTGTCGGTTAAAAAACCTAATAGTATAATCAGGATACCAACCACCATACCTGATCTCTCTTCCAAGAAAGTAGTTCTTTCTGGGTATATAATAACCGTTAAATATCTGTTGATTACCAAAGATGCCTTTTATCTCATCACACAGCTCAGGAGTTACTCTCTCATCAGCATCTATGCTCAATATCCACTCATTACTTGCCTTTTCTATAGATAGGTTTTTCTGATATGCAAAGCCTCTCCATTTATGCTGATAAACCTTTGCCCCAAACTCCCTGCATATTGATACAGTCTCATCCCCGCTAAATGAATCTACTACTATGATCTCATCCACCCAATTCAGACTTTCAAGACATTCCCTAATATTCTCTTCTTCATTATATGTAATAACAGTTGCTGAAATGCCCTTTTCCACTCATATCTCCTCTATAAACAAGCTATTTCAGAATCCCATTACCTTTTCTTCCCATTTCATAGTAAACGTTCATGAGCAAATTTGCTCCCTATATTTAAATAGGTAACACCCTCCCATTTTCCTTCCTGTATCCCTTTCCACAAACAATACAGGTTGTCTCTTCATTATCAAACTCTAATTTAATACCACATTCGCACATCCATCCCTTCACAGAGGCAGGA
>JBHHUU010000117.1:0-7956 GCA_046753905.1 Nitrospirota bacterium
GAGAGGGTTAGGGTGAGGGGTGGTTTAGGTAAGGGGGGATTTTCATAGTAAACTTATTATAATCATACAGCATTATAAAGTCTTTGGAACCCTTGCTATGTATTAGCTGATTAGTTACCTTTATTTAAGAAATATCCGTGCAAGTCTAAGCTGATTATATGAAAATGTATCACCGAGGATATCCTTTACAGGTCTGAGAGCCATTCCTCCTGACAATTGAAATGCCGACCTGATCTTATCAAATTGATCTGGCGGCGGCATTAGATATTCAAGGTCAAGTCTCTCCCCAGCATCTGCAAACCTTTCTATATGACTAAGTATTGTGGATTCGGTAACACCACGGTGAGCAGCTATTTCTGACAGAGACAGTTGTTGCTGAAGCAGACTTTTAGTCTCTTTATAGGTGGCTGATGCTCTCTGTCTGGATATCCTCCTGCCTGATCTGCGGGATGGAACTGGAACCTCCTTTATGCCATATTTAGCAGCATAATTGCTGATAACCGCAATAAAAGGTTCACCGAAACTCGCAAGTTTCTGTGCCCCCACACCAGTTATACGAGAAAAACCGTCAAGGTCTTGTGGGTAATAAGAGGCCATTTCACGAAGGGATACATCTCCAAAGATAATAAAAGGCGGTACACCCTTTTCATCTGCAATCTCTTTCCGAAGGGAACGTAATTCCTCGAACAGTCTCTGGTCAAATTCAACATCAATAACATCTGTAAGATCAGTGCTCCCTGACCTGAGACCTGGTTTTGGCAGGATTATCTTTTCCTTTTGCCTTAGAAACCTCCATCCTATCTTTGTCATACTAAATGTGGGGTAGGTATTACCATCCTTTATAAGCATCTTTTTATCTATTAAATGCCCAATGATCTCCTTTAATTCCTCTTTACTGAAATCACTGACAATACCAAAGACAGAGAGACGGTCATGCCTCCATTCACGGATCTTTTTGTTACTCTTTCCATGCAGGACATCAATGATATAGTTTGTGCCAAATCGTTCCCCTGTGCGTATGATACAGGAGAGGATTTTCTGGGATATAATGGTTGCATCAAAATCTTCCTTTGGGGTAAGACAGATATCACATCCCCCGCAATTATCCTCTCCCCAGTTTTCTCCAAAATACTCGATCAGGTATCTACGTCTGCATCTGTTTAATTCACAAAAATCTATGACCTGTCTCAATCTCTTTTGCGCCTTCTTTTTCTCATCTTCATCCACGATCTGATTAATAAAAAAGTCCTGTTTTATCTTATCCCCATAACTATAAAAAAGAACACATTCACTTGGCAGACCATCACGGCCTGCCCTCCCTGTCTCCTGATAGTAACCTTCCAGGGATTTTGGTATGGTATAATGTACAATCAGTCGTATATCAGGTTTATCTATTCCCATACCAAAGGCGATAGTCGCCACTATGATAGATATCTCATCGCGGATAAACATCTCCTGTGTCTTCTGCCTCGTTCCACTATCAAGTCCTGCATGGTACGCCATAGCCTTGAACCCTTCCGCCTCTAAGTCTATGGCAAGCTCCTCTGTATCCTTTCTGGAAAATGAATAGATGATAGCTGGTTGCTCCTTATGTTTATCTAATAGATGAAGAAGTGCCTGGAAGGCATTCCGCTTGGGTCTTACCATATAATTAAGATTGGGTCTGTTAAAACTGGATATAAATATCTGAGGATTATAGAGATTAAGCTGCTCGACAATATCTTTCCTGACCTTTTCTGTGGCAGTAGCGGTTAAGGCAATGATAGGTATATTATGGAAATATTGACGCAGATATTTTAGTGTGCGATAGTCAGGACGAAAATCGTGTCCCCATTCTGAGATACAATGAGCCTCGTCAACAGCAATAAGGCTGATCTTAAGTGCCTGTAAAAACTCACGGAATGAGGAAAGGGCAAACCTCTCAGGTGCCAGATACAGTATCTTGATACGATTATCCATCGCATCTCTTTTAATCATGGCAATCTCTATGCCTGAAAGGGTACTGTTAATAAATGCAGCAGATATCCCATTTGCCTGAAGGGCATCAACCTGATCCTTCATCAAAGAGATAAGAGGTGAGATAACAATAGTAAGCCCTTCAAACTTTAATGCTGGTAATTGATAACAGAGTGATTTGCCGCCGCCTGTAGCCATCAATACCAATGTATCCCTTTTGGACAATACATTCCTGATGATCTCGTCCTGCAAGGGACGAAAGTGGTCATAACCAAAATGTCGTTTTAACAGGTTCAGCATACTTTAATAGTTAAAGGGTACGGTTGTCACCATGCTCCCTGTCCCGGTCAGGACAGTCTCTGGCTAATCTGACTCTCTTTTATCGTAACTATTCAGCTAATACAGAGCAAGGGGTGGAAAAGAGTTTATAGCGTCACCTTAGTGTTTAGCTCTCACTACTCATAGAGACCTGTTCTGAAATGATGCTGTTGTATCTAAGTAAACTTATTATAATTATACGCATTATAAAGTCTTTGGAACCCCCTTTGCTCTGTATTAGCTGAATAGTTACCTTTTATCTTTAGAGCTATCTTCTGGTTTTGGTTTATCTGAATCCTCTGATATTGTTTCTGATACTGGTTTCAATTTATTCAATCTCATCTCTGATTCAGTTGCCAGGGGTGATGTTGGCGAGTCCTTCATAACCATCTCATACATGGCAATGGCTTCATCATTGTTGCCTAATACCTCATTAATATATCCTAATTCATAATAAGACTGGCCTTTGTTATATATATCATCCATGGAAACTACCTCTTTAAATGCACCCATCGCATCAGGATAATCTTTCTTTTTCATATAGACATATCCAAGTTTTTGATATATCAGTGACAACAATTCTTTATTATCCCTATACCGTTTAATAAATTCCTTAAATGCTTCAATTGCTTTATCATACTCACCCTGTTCAAAATAGATATTACCCAGTTGATATTGAGCAACAGGTGCTGATATGCTACCTGGATAATTGTGCAGTATCTTCTGATACAATTCTATAGCCTTTACATAACCTGTCTCATCTTGCTCTGTTTTTTTCTCATCATCAGAAGGCAATTTACTTTCCTCTGTGAGATATCTTTCTGCATTATAATCAAGCAGAAATGCCTGTTTATTCATGTTGTAATTATAAAACCAAAATATCCCTGCACCTATAGTCACCAATAGCAAAAATCCACCAATAGATGTGAATAATCTACTATTCTCTCTGATGAAATCTAATCCCTTCTCATATATACTGAGAAAATCAGACGGTTCTTTTAATCTCCTCTTTTGTGAAGCTACCTTTATTTTATATGGCATAGTTTATCCTTTGTAATTTTACCAGACAATAACCCTTTTATGATTAATTATAAGTTTTCTTATCCCCTCATAATCCACCTCTTTATATCCTGTATCTATCCCCCTTGCCTCTATATCCTCAGAGTTGACATAAATATTAACAGGTATATCCAAATCTGCAAATACACCATCCTGAACAAGTAGTATGCTTATCTTTTTATTCCTTGCCTCCCCTTCTATAATCTCCAATACAGTCTTTTCATCAGGTTCTCTGATAATATGCAGTGTATCCATACTATATTCCATCTTATCAAAATGATATAACAACGTCAGAGTCTATGATATTTTCAATGATATCCTTTTTATCCAGTAATTCAATCCCTTTTCTTGCAGCAGTCTGGATATTATATCTATTACCTGCCTCTCTCTCTGCTATTATCCTGATATTTAACTCATTAAACATGCCCAAAGATTGCTCTCTGTCTGGTCTCTGAATAATATCGGATCTGAGGGATAGCAGATTGGTTACTCCCTTATCAATCAATATTACTGTAACCATATTATCTTTTATCGTCAGACCCATGGCTGTCCTGAATGCCTCTGCAGGATTTATGGTATTAAATGGGGCACTCTTTACTATTATTATTACTCTTTTCATTATTTTGTCAAAAGGCAAGAAACCGATCTGAACCCTTTACTATATCTGAAAGGGTATACAGGCTTGATAGAACAACATCTTCAATAAAATTGTTTTCATTAAGTCCCCTTGCCTCTGCTGTGAAAGAACACAGAGAGACCTTTGCACCACTTTTAATTATCTGGTCAAACCCTGAAAACAGTCTATGTTTGGAAAAATTCTTTACAGCATTATAGATACCGTCATCCATAAGAAATATCTCTACATCA
Organism: Nitrospirota bacterium; assembly: GCA_046753905.1. Lineage (GTDB taxonomy): Bacteria > Nitrospirota > Nitrospiria > JBHHUU01 > JBHHUU01 > JBHHUU01. The sequence goes on from JBHHUU010000117.1 coordinate 4,201, forward strand.
TCTCCATTTTTAAGAAATGCCATTGATATCCGGGTTACTGTATACACATCCTCATGTTCAGGACTTTTTTTAAGCAATACTCCAAGTTTCATATTTATATTTGACTTTGCATATTGATAAGTTAAGACTTACACCAGAGTATAGGTTAAACTTTTTCTATATAATTTGTCAACTACCCCCATCCTGTATGTCAAGGCAAAATAAAAATAGGATGTAATTTGTCAATAACGGTTTTGAAGATGATGAAGGAAGACAAGTCTGTAGAGATATTGGCTGTTGTTGGGTTCAGACAAAATATTTGCTTACATCTATATTATATATGGCTGCATCAATAACCTTTACAATGTTTTTCTTAAATTTACCCTGAGTATCTGTCTCTGTTAGGTCTATAATCTCTCCATCTATCTCTTTCCCTGACCTGTCTGTAATTACCTTTATTTTTGGCCTGTCACTATGTTCAGGGTTTGGATTTGCCTGAATAATCACACCTATCTCTTTTGTATCTAATAATACAACTGATCCTATTGGAAATATACCAATGCAGTTTATAAATATTTTTAGTAAGATAGGATCAAAGGCTTTTCCGCTCTTGCTTAACATAAATTTCAATGCCTTTTCAGGGATCAGGGGCGTTCTATTATAAACCCTTGACGATGTAAGGGCATCATAACAGTCAACAATACTGATAATTCTGCCAAAGAGTGTTATTTCTCTCCTCGTTGCTAATTTGGGATATCCAGAAAGGTCATAATTAAGATGATGTTCAAATGCACCTGTCATTACTCTGATAGCCAGCTCATTTACACCTTTCAACCTTAATAAATTCTTTACTCCGAAGATAGGATGTTGTCTGACAATATGCCACTCCTTTTCATTGAAATCAGTAGGCTTATTTAAGATATCAATAGGAATATCAGCCTTGCCGATATCATGAAAGAGGGCTGCTATCCCTAATTCACTGAGTCTTTTTTTGCTATATCCAAGCCTCTGTCCCACTGCCAGTGCAAGGATACATACATTGACTGAATGATTGTATGTATATTCATCATACCCCCTAAGTGTAGTCAGTCCTAAGAGTGTTGACTCTTCCTGTAAGATTTGATTAACCAGATCCTGAACTCCCCTTTTTGCCTTTTTTAAAGAAACTATCGGCTGTATTTTTATATCCTCCATTATACCAGTAACTACATTAAGGGTCTTTAAATAAGTCCTCTTTGCTATTTCCTTGTTATCCCTTATAATATCCTTAAAATACTCTTTTTCTAAAGACTTCTCTTTAATCTCTATACCTTCAATATTACTCTCTCTGATTTTCTCATCCAGTTGATTAAATGGATGAGAACCCTTAGCATCTATACTAATAAATAGATATATAAACCTCTTAATGTTTTCATCTGTTATTGAATCATGAAAGATTATCTCTCCGATATTACATCTGTTAAACTCTTCAATCACAGACATAAAACTAAGAAATCCGTCTATATCCATCTTTACTTTTACATCTTCTAAATAGAAGAAATCACCTTTTAATTTCAGGGAGATATTATTATTCCATTTAAAAAGTGACTTAAGTATATTCATAAAGGAGTCTAATGGCTGTAATAATGCAACATTATTAGGGTCATGTATTCTTGCTGTTTTTAACAGGATACTGAATTGATTAATTATCTTTTTGCCTCTTATAAAAAAATCGTCACCAAAGACTTCAGAAAGATTGTGACCTTTATTTGCCTTTGTATACAAGCTGTTTATATTAACCATCTGTCCTATCTTTCCCCTCTATCTCAATATTCTTCAATACCTTTGCAGATGCATCCCGAATAAACTTTTCTTTTGAAATTTGCAAATCTTTTAAGATATCCACAGCAGCATCTGTCTTTATCTGCTGCAAAGCCATGATACAACATAATCTCATCTCATTATTCTTTGTCTTTTTAAACCATCTTCTCTTATTTATAATCTTTTTTAAAAATGGTATTGCCTCATCCATTCCTATCCTGGCAATCGCGGCAAAAAATTCCTTCTTTTCATATATATCTCTATCATAAAAAATTTTCTGATGTATTACCCTTAATAAAGGCTTAATTGCTGCCTTATATTGAACATCAGCCAGCACTCTTGCTGAAAGAACCCTTATAGAGCTATCATCATCATCCAAAAATTCTAATAATAATTCATAACTTTTCTCGTCTTGAATAATCTCCAGCGCATGTATTAATTCTTTTCTGAGCTTTACCTCTTTATGTTTAACAAAAGGTCTGAGTTTGTCAATCACTCTGGGATTTTCAATCTTTCCCAGAATATAGATGATATTTCTCGTTACATACCATCTATCATCATCCAGTCTTGACATTAATGTATCAATATCTTTTTTGCCTAACTCTATTAATGCATCACAAATAACTCGTCTGATTTTCATTTGCTGTAACTCACCTAATAGATCAGAGAGAGAAAGAATAGAGTTCTTGTTAAGCAAGGTAAAAAAGAGGAATAGATGTTCAACATCGTTTAATTCCTCACTATTTAATATAGGCTCTAATTTTTTTATCACATCTCTGCTTCCAATCTTGTCGATTGACTGAGTTATTCTCTCTCTGTATTCCCTTTTTAGCCCATTATCCTTATTTAAAAAATCTTTAAAAAAATGGAGGATTGGATTGACATGTACGAAATCTCCTTTTATTATCAGTCCATCTAGTATCTTATCAAATATATCCATTATCTCTAAAAATGAATCAACATCTTTTTCTACCCTTAAGATATCAAACAATATATCTGTCATTGAATTAATCAGATCAGATTCATCCTCTTTTTCTATCTCTCTTTTAATCTTATCTATCTCTTCCTCTGTTAATTTAAAGATAGAGCTGTATGTCTTTTTCAAAGCAGCTATTTCTGTAGAGACAGGAGCAGAAGATAGAACAGAGATTTCATCTATCTTTAATTCATTATCCAGCACATTTTTAAGGTTTGTGATGTTATCAATTTCTTTAACAGATGTGTCAACCTCTGCAAAATCATCTATTACTCTATAAGATATGCAGGAGAAATTCTGTTCCCATAGCAATGTAACCATATCATCATCAGGATTATTAGGATCATGCCTGCTGATAATATCTACAAAACTCATTATCTCATCTTTTTCTATTTCCTCGTTAAATACTATCTCTCTGATCCCGTCCGCAAATAGTTTAAATGAAATGCTCTCCATACGATTAACATTTTCATATATGACATTATCTTCACATAATATCTCATTCTGTCTTATTTTTAACCTGAGAGATCCGAATTCATCTATATGTTCTTGAAATTTGTCTGTTAATTCATGAAGAAACTTCTTATGGATTGGATTATTAGGCAGATAGATTTTTAAAGTACGGGCAGTTTTATTAATAATCTGCATAAGTTCTCTTGCAGATTGTATCTTCTTTTCATCAATCTCTTTTGAGATATCTTCTTCCATATAAAATAATGATCAAGATATGGTTAACATATTCTGCAAAGGTCATTGCTATTTAGTATTCTTTATATCCACTCTACCAATTCCTTGATATTCTTATATAAAGATAACATATAACCTGATGGCAAATCAAGTTAATGGATTGCCCCACCAGCAATTCTCGGCTAAATAAAAAAGTTTTTAATATCAATAAGTTGCGAAATACAAGGGTAAATTACCCTGAAATTAGCTAAATAGTTACAAAAAGGGGTAAAAGATATGGCAGTAATCTATCTTACAGAACAGGGTAGCGTCCT
>JBHHUU010000118.1:0-7952 GCA_046753905.1 Nitrospirota bacterium
ATTAGCTTACTATTATAATGGATTTGACGTATAAAAGAGAAAATTTATAATATAGAATATTTTTCATTTATTATGGACATGGTTCTGAAAAAAAAGAGCATTCTTGATGTCTCCTATTGACAACGCTACCAATATCTTGAGTACTTCCATCTGGATATGCGGCAATAACTGTCAACTGGGTAGTCTCACCTTCTGCTGTCAATGTATCTGTTTTTGACAGACAGATATATTTATGATAGACTCCCCTGTAATACAAAAAAAGTAAAACTCTGTTTCATGCCCCTGATGAAAGGAGGTTGAACAATGGCTGAGATTCGAATAAAAGTTCCCGATAACCTCTTCCAAAAATTACCTAAAAGACAAGAGGAGATCCAGGAGGTTTTAAGGCTTGGTCTCACACTTATTAACACTCCCCCCCGAAAACCTGAGAAAAGCATAGTTGACAAAACATTTGCTGCCATTCCAATCAAAAACCATAAGTTAATTGAAGAGGTAATTGAACAGACAAAACATGAAGAATAGAACTCTCGAAGAAGCCTCACATGGAGCATCCATCTTTGTTGATACCAATATCCTGGTCTATCATCTATTAGACGATGAACTTTATGGCGCATCCTGTAGAAATTTTCTAAGTCGGATTGAAGAAAAAAAGTTAAAGGCATTAACATCTCCCATAGTTATTGCCGAATCGTTATTTATTTACCTTCGCTTCTGGATCATCAAACACAAGAAAATTACCCCCAAAAAGGTCCTGGAATATCTCAAAAAACATCGAGAAGTGACCAATGAAGTCAACTTTCAAAAACCACAGACCCTATTCACCATATTGGAGCTACTACCTATCGATAGTACCATTGTAAAGGCATCTTATCACATGATAAAACTTTACAACCTTCTTCCTAATGATGCTATAAATGTTGCCCTCATCAAACATCACAATATTCCTGCTCTTGCTACTTATGATAACGACTTTGATAATATCAAAGGCATTAAGGTCTTAAAACCTACAGTCTTATAAGCTATATACCACAGACCTGTCTCCCCCTTTTCTCTCTCTGGATTATGCAGCATTTTCTATTTTAATTTGTTTAACTACTCTATCTCTTCCTCTATACTGGAAAGTTTCTCAAATCCCTTAATTAAATTAAGCAGGTTAGTCCTTTTAACTTCATCACCTGTGGCTTCAATTTTTTCAACAACTACATCTGAAATATATACATTATATTGATCAAGTTTTTCCCAGAATTCCCTTGTCAACTCATAACGGAGAGGATTTTTATTATCAATCTATGGCATTTGGCACAGATGTATCTAAGTAAATCCTAAGTTTTCGTGTCATTTATCTCCTTTTTCTTAATCTCAAAAGTTATCTCTGCTGAACCTAAACTTTTGAAAAATATTTAGTTCAATCTGCAAGATTGAACCAGCAGAAAAATGGTCGCTGTCCCTATTCCCCCCCTATTTTCCCCTAAAAATATCTTCCACCATTTAACATAAATTCTGCTGTATCTATATCATAATCAGCCTGCTTTAACCACTCTTGATATCTTTTACCCATAATTGTATCAATCTTTTAATTCAGTTATCTCTGCCTAATTTGTATCAACATACGGTTATACTATCTCTAACTCTATTCCATTTTCCCTGATTTCATATATCAAAGGAACCCAGGTATCTTTTTCGTAAGATTCAAGGGAAATGGGTACTGGCTCTATGAGAGTATCTATCTTGCATGCAATTTCAAATAATTTTGCCCCTCTTCGTACCTGTCTTTTCCAAAGTCAGGCGATACGATAGCGATATCAATATCGCTGTATTCATGAACATAATCTGACACCATTGAACCATAAAGGATTACCTTCGCAACATCTATATTTTCTTTTTTTAATTCCTTTACAAATTTTTTTATTTTTTCTGCAATTTCTCTTTTAACCATAAATAAACCTCTTTTACTTCTTGAAGTTTTCCATCCGTAAATTTCTTTGTGCATTTCTGATAGAATTTCTTTTGGTCTTCAGGATACCTGGCTTCAAAAGGAGAAGTCAAATTGTTCTATGGTTTTTATAAATGGAAACTTTGCCTTTGCTATCTTTGCTTTTATTGTGCCTTCTCTCTTTCTTTTTATCTCTTCTTCAAGCAATAGGGCTATATTGGAGTCTGCTATTTGTTGCCCTCTCTGATAGGTGTGTATACACACACTATCTGGTTTGTTAATTCACGCATGGAACAACCTCCTCAATAGTAATATAATAAGAATTTTTCTTTCCTATCAATGTAAAAAGACCTGTCTGCACTAGGCAGGCAAGCTTCTTGTTATATCCACATGGAAAACCATATAAACAGCAGCGTCCAAAAATATAGGCTCTTAGTCTAAGGAGTCTCTTTACGCTATTTTTGTGATATGCCTCTATATTGATACATTCTGTTAGGACTTCTGATATCTCCTCTACTTTATAAATTAAGGTGTAGCTCATTAAATCCTTCTTTCTGCTCCCTGATCTTTTATCTTTGCCTTATCCTGTTTTGCTACAACAACCAGGGCATATTTATCTGGATTGATATATTTCTTTGCAACCCTTAGTATATCCTCTCTCGTTACGCCATTTATTAGTTCAGGATATCTTTCAAAATAATCCATGCCTAATCCGTAATATTCTATATAAGGGAGCAGTCCGGCTATTTTTGAGGTAGAATCCAGCCTGAGGGGAAAACTCCCTGTCAAAAAAGCCTTGGCATCTGATATCTCCTCATCAGATACAAGAGACTCTCTTATATTTTTTATCTCCTTAAATATCTCTTCTATTGCCTCATTTGCCGATTCATTTTTTGTCTGGAGTGATATGTAAAAACTCCCTGGATAGGAAGAGGCTCTAAACATACTGTATATGCTATATGCCAATCCCTTATTATCCCGAATATTTGTTGTCAGCCTTGAAGAAAAACCTCCGCCTCCCAATATATAGTTCATTACAACAATACTATAGAAATCAGGGTTTTTTCTTGATATACCTGTATGTCCTAAGATAATATTTGCCTGCGTAAGGTCTTTATCAATAATCTTTACCTTTTTATTATCCAATGACAATGTCTCAGGGATTACAGGATATTTTATCTCTTTTTTCTTCCATGCTCCAAAATACTTTTTTACAATAGCCACAGCCTCATCTCTTGTAATATCTCCAACTATTGCTATTATTGTATTATTGGGGAGATAATATCTATTATAGAAGGATACAATATCATCCCTTGTAATACCCGGAATTGTATCTTTTAGTCCATTTACAGGTCTGTGATAAGGATGATTGCCAAATACAATCTTATTAAATGCCTTTCTTGCCACTACACCTGGTTCATCATTCTCTGCAATTATTCCCCCTAATATTTCACTCCTCTTTCGTTCTAACTCCTCTTCTGGAAATGTCGGATTTATCAGGATATCAGATAAGAGTTCAAATCCTGTATCAATATCCTTTTTCAGGATTTTTAAGGATGCATTTGAATAATCCATGCCTGAAGAGATATGGATACTGCCGCCTATAAAATCTATCTCTTCTGATATCTGTGTAGAACTCCGTTTTTTTGTCCCTTCATCTATAAGTACTGCTGTCAGATTAGCCAGACCTGCCTTATCCTCAGGGTCATATATTGCTCCTGCCTTGATTATCATACTCAGACTGACAACAGGCAGTGAATGCTGTTCAGATACTAAAAGGACAATTCCATTCTCTATAACTATTCTTTCAGCATTTATCTTTGTAGATACAGGTGTTGTTGTTATATGATGTTTATTATATTTTAACGAACAAGAATTACTTATTATAGAGATAAATACGATTACTATTATACTATATGATAGCGAAAATCTTTTCATTAGTCATGCCTCCTAATTTTAATGTAAGTTCAATCTGCAAGAGATTTCTTCTTTACAGGAATGAGTATCCCTACAGTCCTTTTGTCTTCAACAAGATATCTTTTAGCCACATCCATTATATCCTCTTTAGTCACCTCTCTAATATTATCAACATAATCCTCAAGATACCTGTATCCAGCATTTATTGTCTCTGTCATACCTATCAACATTGCCTGATAAAAATTAGAGTCTTTTCCCATAATAAATGATGCCTCTACCTGATTTTTTGCCTTCTGAATCTCTTTATCTGAAACAGGTTCACTCTTGATCCTCTCTATCTCTTTGTATATAGCCTTTTCCAGCCTCTCCGCACTCACCTCTGGCTTGGGCATACCATAGAAGTAAAACAGGTTAGGATCCGTACTCAGGTCATCATATTCAGCGCCAATATCAAGAGCTATCTTATTATCATAAACTATGCTTTTATATAGTCTTGAACTCTTTCCTGAAGAGAGAATGTTAGCAAGAAGGCTCAGGGCAAATGTATCCTTACTCTTATAATTAGGGATACGATAACCTATCAGAACAAATGGAAGCTCTGCCTCCTTTTTTACATAAATTCTCCTTTCCCCTCTCTGTTCTGGCTCAACTATATCTACTTCAGGAATATCAGGAGCTTCAGGGATATTCTCAAAATATGACCTGATCTTTGGAATTAACCTTGTTGTATCAAAATCGCCAACAACAATAATAGTGGCATTGTTAGGGACATAATATCTCTTATAATATTTAAAGGCATCATTTCGTGTCAGATTATTGAGATCATTCATCCATCCAATTACAGGAGAGTGATAAGGATGAACAAGAAACGCCGTTGCCTTTACAATCTCTATCAATAAGGAGTGGGGGTCATCCTCTGTCCTTAGTCTCCTTTCTTCCTTTACCACATCCCTTTCAAGAAGAAATTCCTTTTCATCCATGATTAGATTAACCATCCTGTCAGACTCTAATTTTAAGGAAAGCTCAATCCTGTCACTGGCAAAGTTTTCAAAATAGGCAGTATAATCTTTGGAGGTAAAGGCATTCTCTGTCCCACCGTTTTTAGATACTATTTTGGAAAATTCCCCTTTTCCATATCTTTTAGTCCCTTTAAACATCATGTGTTCAGCAAGATGGGAAAGACCTGTCTTTCCTGTAATCTCATTCCTTGAGCCAACCTTATACCATACCTGAAATGTAACCACAGGGGACTTATGTTCCTCAAGGGTAATTACCTTAAGTCCATTAGAGAGGACAAACTCTTCAATCTTTCCTGCATGGGCACTTGTGAAAAATAATAAAATAATAAAAATCATCATGAACAAAACAAAAATATTCTTTTTTACCATATCTCCACTTCCTTCCTGTTTAATTATTTTATAATAAGACTCCCTTATTGTTTAAACGTAACTATTCAGGTATTACAGGGTGAGAGGTTCCAAAGACTTTATAATGCGTATGATTATAATAAGTTTATTAAGATAGAAGAGCATCATTTTAGTTCAGGTCTCTATGAGTAGTGAGAGCTAATCGCCAATGTGACGCTATAAACTCTTTTTCACCCCTCACCCTGTAATACCTGAATAGTTACGTTTAATTATTATATACGACCTTATAATCTAATGTCAAAGCTCTGATGACTGCGTCAATCTTAATAGTTATCTATGCTCACCAATTTCCTCCCACGATATCCTGTTTATTTGCAACATTATATCATGGGATTTTTATGCTCTTATATTGTCTCATATAACTTACAAAAAACCTAATCCTCTCATTGAGTAATTCACGGTGAGTGTTCAAGAAAATAGGCAAAATAAAGATATTACGAAATTTGTAGAAATATTAGCATCAAAAGAGGAATATTGAAAGATTTTTTATATGGATTTTTGTCAGAATGGCTATAACGCCACAAGAAATGTACGTTTTTGTACACACGTATCCTCCCTGCCTGAGCAGACAGGAAAAAGTCTAGAATTATTTTTAGCCTGTGAAATTGCTTGTCAGACAAGTGATTTCAGCCTATCCAGGAATGTTGTTCATATGCTGCATTTATAAAGTAAACATTCATGAACGAGTGTGTTTGGGTCTTCCTCTCCACTAAACTCTTATTTTATGTTATTATATTACTGATAACTTTATAAATAATTGAGACCAGAAGATAAATATGACAGAAGAAAGTGATATCATAGTAGTTGGCGGGGGACATGCCGGATGTGAGGCTGCTCTTGCCTCAGTCAGGCTTGGGTGCAGGACTCTCCTTTTTACCCTCTCTCTTGATAATATTGCACAGATGTCCTGTAACCCTGCCATTGGGGGGATTGCTAAGGGGCATATCGTCCGTGAGATCGATGCACTTGGTGGAGAGATGGCGAGGATAATAGATAGGACAGGCATACAATTCAGGATGCTTAACACAAGAAAAGGACCTGCGGTTCAGGCTATTAGGGCACAGGCAGATAAGGATGCGTATCAGAAGGCAATGCTGGATATCTTGAGGACACAGGAGAATCTCTTAATAATAGAGGATATAGTAGACAGGATACTGGTTAAGGGAGAGAGAGTAAAGGGGATCATTACAAAGGGGGGAGAGATATTTAAGTCAGGGTCAGTTATATTAACTACAGGGACATTCTTACAGGGATTGATTCATATAGGTATGACAAAATTCAGCGGGGGAAGGATAGGGGAGCCTGCGGTAGATGGGTTGTCAGATAGTTTACATGCTCTTGGCTTTCAATTAGGGAGGCTTAAGACAGGTACCCCTCCGAGATTAGATAAAATGAGTATAGATTTCACAAAAATGATTCCACAATATGGAGATACCCCTCCTCCTGCATTCTCTTTTTCTACTAAGGATATCTCTGTGAAACAGGAACCATGTTTTCTGACATATACCAATCAACAGACCCATAGAATAATAATTGATAATATCTCCCATTCTCCTCTTTATAGTGGTATTATTAAAGGGATAGGACCAAGATATTGTCCGTCCATTGAGGATAAGATTATGAGGTTTCCTGATAAGGATAGGCACCAGATATTCTTAGAACCAGAGGGTGTAAACAGGAGAGAATATTATCCCAATGGTATATCTACAAGCCTGCCAATAGAGGTTCAGCGTGAGATGATACACTCTATTAAAGGGCTTGATCATGCTGTAATTGTAAGACCAGGATATGCTATTGAATATGACTTTGTCTTTCCAACACAGCTTAAGCCTACATTAGAGACAAAGCTGATAAAGGGTCTCTATCATGCAGGTCAGATCAATGGGACATCCGGATATGAAGAGGCCGCAGCCCAGGGGCTTATGGCGGGAATAAATGCAGCATTAACAATAAAAGATAAAGAGGAGTTAATACTCAGAAGATCAGAGGGATATATAGGTGTGCTGATAGATGATCTGGTTACAAAGGGGACTAAAGAACCCTATCGTATGTTTACATCAAGGGCAGAATATCGGCTTTTATTAAGAAATGATAATGCAGACCTCAGACTAATGGAAAAGGGAAAGAAGACAGGACTTATATCAAAAGAGAGATATGAGAGGCTTCTGAGAAAGATGGAGATTATAGAGAGAGAGATAAAGAGATTGAACAATACGAGAATAACCCCTCCTCATGATAATAGAGATACGACCTTGGCGCAATTATTAAGGCGGCCAGAGATAAATTTCTCTGCCCTGTGCAACATCTATGATGATATAAGATATCTCCCGCAAGATATAGCAAAAGAGATTGAGGTTCATATAAAATATGAAGGATATATCAAGAGACAACTGAAGCAGTTAGAGAGAGAAAAATCCCTTGAGGATAAGATAATACCATCATTTCTTGATTATGATAAGATAATAGGATTGTCAAAGGAGGTGAGGGAAAAATTAAACGAGATAAGACCTGTTACATTAGGACAGGCTTCAAGGATATCAGGGATAACCCCTGCTGCGATATCAATACTCACAATAACACTTGAAAGTATGAGGAGAAAAAAATAATCTAAGGGTTTGTAAAAAAAATAAGTGTTACATTGTGTGCTCAGATTTAGGTCAGGTTTGGCCGATAGA
>JBHHUU010000119.1:0-7906 GCA_046753905.1 Nitrospirota bacterium
CAACAATGAAACAAAAACAGTAGATAAAGGAGCACTGTTTTACGAAGAGTCCCTTCCCTCTGATTCATTGCTCTATTCCGTTGTAATGGCTCATGACCCTGCTTGCAATAGCGAAGATAGACCAGAATGTCTTAAAAACCATAGTGATGTGATAAGATTCATAAGTGAAATAGATGGCAAACGGCTTCAATTCGGTGGAGATGCAACAATAGGTAAGGGGATTGTGAATATCAATTTCCTTAATGGAGGGGAGTAAGATGATAGTCTCAAGAGAACAGGAAAGGGCAAAAAAGGCATGGGATATGGTTAACAATATTTCCAATAAAGCAATCGAACGATATGCGTCATTAGCTAAAAGTGCACCTGTTATGATACTTACCAATGGCTTAGGCCAGACACTTGCATTCTTTATTTCTAAATCAAATGGCAAAAATGAATACAGCCTTCTCTATGACCATCTTGACAAATGGCTTTCAGTCAATGTTCCATGGACTCAAAATGAAGAGATCTCTGATAATTTGATTGAACGGGTAATTCATGGAAATTCTCAGAATTACAGGATGGCAACAGAAGAGGCACTGGCTTTTCTTTCCTGGATCAAAAGGTTTGCCACTGCCTTAGCGCCTGATTTAGAGGAGGAAAACTGATGAAGCTACACCTGCCCCTACCTGCTGATACACGTTTAGTTCTCAAGGATGAAAATAGCATATTAAAAACGAGTAATCTTGGGTTGTTGTTTAACAAATACATATATTCCTGGCCAGATGATTGGAAGATAAAAGAAGAAAAAAAGGAATTTCTGAAAGATATAATAAATAAAAATATTCATTATGTTGCAAAAGGTAAAGAGTATGTATCTGCCATGTACAATCGCCAGAAGATAATATCAAATGAGTTATTAAATGCAGGTTGGAAGGTAGAATCTTTTGAAATGGTCACAGACAGCCGTCTTATCATTGGTCTTGGTGGTACAAGTGTAATTGAAACAGGAATTACACTCCATCCTCTGTATGGTTTTCCGTACCTTCCAGCAAGCGGTTTGAAAGGAGTTGCAAGGGGCTACACTGAAATCATAGAAACCACACCAAAAGAGGATTTACAGACTATATTTGGTTCAGAAGATAAAGACCCAGTGCATGTAAAAGATAATCGTCAGGGAAAGGTGTTTTTCATGGATGGCCTGCCTAAGACCTTTCCTTTGCTTGATCTGGATATTATGAACCCTCACTATGGTGAATATTATCAGGGTAATAAACCTCCGGCAGACTATCTCAATCCAAAACCTGTAACATTTCTTGCTGTAGCAAAAGGACAACATTTTTCAATCTGTCTTTTCTCAAGGGATGACGAACTTGTTACTAAAGCAAGGGGATGGCTTATTGGTGGTTTAATAGAACTTGGATCTGGTGGTAAAACAAATGTTGGATATGGTTATTTTAAGAAAGCTGTAACAGATGGGCAGGAAACCTTGCGTAAAGAACCTGATCGTCTTGTCTGGAATGATGCAATACTATCCTATAATCCTGGCAATCAAACCCTTACTGCTTTAAAAAATGAGAAAAAAGCTATCCTCAAAATAGGAGGAAATAGAGCATTTGTGCCAGAACAATTTCACAAGAAGCTATTCGATAAGCATAAACAGATAAAATCAAATGTAACTGTTGAACCTCTCGGCAATTCATTTAGAATTGTTAGTATTAAGAAATAACTAAAGGTAATATGGTGAATGAGACATTAAAGTCAGGAGTTGTGGTATATGAGAAGACATGTGGATGTTGACTGTTAAATAACAGCCTCTTGACATTATACCTATATGTATAATATATTTTATACTATATTGATTAAACATTAAACGATAATGGAGAGCAGTAGGGTGGTTATAAACCCTTTCATATATGGAGAGGAGGTGAGAGGAGATACCTTCTGTAACAGGAAGAAAGAAATTAAAGGGCTGGTTACAGACATACAGAACGGCCAGAATGTAATCCTCTATTCGCCGAGGAGGTATGGCAAGACCTCTCTTATCAAGGAGGTTCTAAGGTATGTTGAAAATAAAGGGGTATCTGGCATCTACTTAGACCTCTATCCTGTGCTTAAGGAAGAAGACTTTATCTCCATCTATGCAAGGGCTGTATCTAATACAATAAAGGGTCCAGTAGAAAAGGTGATTGAGACCCTGAGGACAATCTTTAAGTTATTAAGACCCCAGATAACCATTACACCTCATGGAGATACTGAATTTGGGGTGGAATTTATCCAGGATGTAACACTTATGATTGAAGATGTGGCGCATTCTGTAAAGAGATATGCAGATTCTACAGGCAGACAGGTAGCCGTGGTATTTGATGAATTCCAGCAGATAGGGTATCTTGGAAATGACCGCCTCGAAAGGGAATTGAGGACAATAATACAGACCCACACCAGGAATATTGCCTATATTTTCATGGGAAGCAGGAGACACCTTATAAATGAGATCTTCTCTAACCCAAACAGGCCACTTTATAAGATAGGTAAACACTATCCATTATCAAGAATAAAAAGGGATGAACTTGTGGAGTTTGTAATAAAGAGGTTTTTGGATACAGGTAAAACCATTACTATGGATATTGTCTCAAGGGTGGTAGATATAACAGACTGTCATCCTTATTATTTACAGCATCTCTGCCATACCATCTGGGATATGACAGAGGATAGAGTAGATGATGGGATTATTGACAGGGCATTGCAGGATACAATCTTCAGAGAAAGACCCGCTTATATAGCCCTCTGGGATAGCCTGACATTGAACCAGAGAAAGGTGATAATAATGATAGCAGGTCTCAGAGAGGATGAAGGGATATATTCAAAGGATGCGATGATGAGATCAGGACTTACCCCAGCCATCATCCAGAGAAACATAAAGGGCGTTGTAGAGAGGGATATCATAAACAAGGTAAATGGGAGATATGAATTCAACGATGTCTTCCTTAACCTCTGGATACAGAGAGAGATGATGCGATAACCTTAATTAAGTGGGGATACAAAAATGGCAAAAATGGATACTCTTTATTTATGTCCTATAGGAGTTTCTATATTGGGATATCTTGGGAAACAGAGATTATTAGATGATACCGTCAAAGACAAGGAGAGGGTTATAAGAGAGTTCTTAAAAGACAAGGATGATACCATCCTCATGAAGGCATCTGCTGAGATCAATTCCCTCTTTCGCATGGGGATTACAAAAGGAGACAGGATAGTCTTTCTTGCCAGTGATACAGATGATGGAGAGATAATTGCCGATATTCTTTCAAAGATATTAAAAGAACGCAGGCAATGCGCTACATCAGTCAAACGGATAAAAGGTTTGCAGATTGATGACAGAAAGAGGTTTGAACATGAGGGGATACCAGAGCTTACAGAGACGATCGTTAATGAATATGATACCTATCATTACCAATTTGATATTGTCCTGAATGCCACAGCAGGATTTAAAGCTACAATCCCATATCTGACATTCATAGGAATGGTATTTAATCTTCCTATCCGTTACATATTTGAATGGTCTGAGAGTATAATAGAGCTGCCGCCGATACCTATAGACTTTGATATAGAGAGACTAACAAGACTTGAGCCTGTGATTGATGAAATAATATCAGATTATATCCCTATCAGTGAATTTCAAAAGAGGATGGCTATCTCATACGAAGACCTTCAGGAATACCTTAAAGATATACTCATAGAAGAGGATAGGTTTATCACCCTTCGTCCCACAGGCCGTATCCTCTACCAGCGATATCTTCAGATAAAAGGCAACAGGATATACATCTCGCCAAAGGTTAAAAAGAAACTATCATCAGGTTCATCATTAAATAGAGATAAGTTTGAGGCGCTATTTAAAAAGATGAGAGATCCTGTCCATCTTAAAGATAAACTCCACCCTGAGATCAAGAGGAAAGGAGAGATAGACCTTGAGTGTTATAAACAGGGTGCTACCAGTGAGAGGATATTCTTCTATACAAGAGAGAAGGGTGTTTATATATGTGATATAGATATGCATGACGAATATGAGAGGGCTATCAAGAGAGGTGAAAGGCTGCTAATAGAGAGATTTGAACAAAAAGAGATGGAGTTTGAGGAGATATTACCATGATAGTAATAGACCTTTCTAGCTTATATAGTGATAGTGCAAAGATAGCAGAGCTTGATACCTACATCCAGCGGACAATTGAGTCTGCTGGTGAAGGAAACGAGGTCATCCTTACTGGAGCTGCTCCAGTATGGATGTATCTAAAGATCGCCCATGCCCTGCATGGAAAGGCAAGAATATTAATATACCGCTCCCCTGTAACTGGCGATATTATTATCTTTGATCATTCACCTTTTTAAAGGATGGAAATATCACCTGCCTGCTGCAGACAGATAGCTAAGAAGGCATTACTATAAATTTACCATACTGGCTGAAATGTTTATCAAAGGTAAAGACATTATCAATAGAAAACCTTTCCATTACTGCAAAACTGGTACAATCAGTGTAACTAAAATCCTTGTCTTTGAAATCTAAGAATATTTCCCATCCTTTTGCCTCATCTTCATCTTTTACAGGTATAATATCTGCAAGATTACTATCCTTTATTTTCAATCCAAACTCTTTTGCAACTGACCATCCAAGATGAGATCTGAGAAGGGTTACAATTTCATCAAAGATGAAATTTGTTGTCAACAATGGGAGTCTGTTGGTGAGTAAAAAATTCCTTGCACTCTTATGGTCAGGATCCTTTTTGTCAACAAGGGCATACCATGCGCCAGTATCAACAAAAACCTTTTTCACACCTTTTTCCTCTTCTTGTAAAGGAGTTTATCATGTTCTCTCCCTACAGGAAAACCATCACCAGAACCAATGCCTATAATATCAAAAAGAGGATCTTTCTTTATATCAGCAGTAATATAATTAGAAAACTTCTCTGTAATAAGTTCCCTTATTACGCAGGAAAGACTTTTTTTAGTCTTTCTTGATATATCAATGAGGAGATGGTATTGCCAATCCTCAATAGATACCTGTGTTCTGTATTTTGCCTTCCCCATTTTTACCTCTATTGTTACATCATACATCATTAACTAAATGATGTCAAATAGTCCAAAAACAGAGATAGACCAGATTCTGAATATTACCATCTGACATTCTCTATTGGATAAATATTGCCAAAATATTGTTCTTCTTGTATATCTGTTTTTGTAGTGGTATAAATATTCTGTTAGTATAAGATGATGTTCTTTTTTTCTGACGGTCTGTTCTTTGACAACTGAATATAGTTATATCAGGTCATTATAATAAACTCCAACAACAACATTTCCACAATATTGTTCTGGATGACAATACTTCCATTCATGGATAGAATTAGTAATATGAACAGGAGACTCTATCTCATAGCCTATGATATTACTGATGGTAAAAGGCTTAACAGGGCAAGACAATTTCTTAAAGCCTACTCTACTGGTGGACAAAAGTCTGTATATGAATGTTTTCTTACTGAGGCTGAGCTTAAATTTGTGGAAAGAAGATTAAGATGGATTATCAAAGAGGATAAAGACAGGGTTCATCTATTCACTATGGATGCGAGGAGCAGAACACATGCTCTTGGCATAGCAGTTCAACCAAAGGATCCTGGTTTTTTCTATCTGGGTTAATTAATGGGCACTCTGTATATAGACAGAAGAGATATTGTTGTAAAACTTGATGGTATGGCGCTCTCTTTTTATAACAATGGTTTGCGAGAAGGTATTGTCCCGATAAGACCCTTAAAAAGGGTAATAGTAATCGGTAATATCTCTCTTGAGACTGGTGTTCTGCATAAACTATCAGGGGAAGGGATTAGTGTCCTCTTCCTTTCAGGGAAAAGGCAGATGTTTTGCGGCAGGCTGCAGGGAAGGATACATAATAATGGCCTGCTCAGGGTGAAACAGTATGGAAAATCTCTTTCTCCATTTGCTATGGAAGCTGCTTTAGACCTTGTAAGAAGAAAAATATCTGCAAGAAGGAATTTTATGCAGGAGGTTATAAAAAAAAGACCTGCCTTAAGATATCCCCTGACCAGAGCTATTGCTGTTATGGAGACCTGCCTTAAAAAGATAGATGGCTATTCAGGTAATATGGATTCCTTAAGAGGTGTAGAAGGATCTGCTGATGCAGCCTATTTTAAGGCATTTACAAAGATGTTTCCTCCTTCTTTAAAATTCACAGGGAGGAACAAAAGACCGCCTCGTGATCCAGTAAATGCCATGCTTTCCCTCTGTTATACCATGCTGCACTTTGAAATAGTGCGTGAGATAGAGGTTATAGGCCTTGACCCTGTAATAGGATTTTATCACCAGTTTGAATACGGGAGAGAATCACTTGCCTGCGACCTTATTGAACCATACAGACCATTAGTTGATAGATTTGTCTGGGACATCTTTAGAGATAGGATATTTACTCAAAGAGACTTTGTTGCAAATGATGAAAGGCCTGGCACCTATCTCAAAAAAGGGAGCAGGAAGAGATATTATCCACTCTATGAGGAATGGGCAAAGGAGATAAGGATAATGCTTACAGAAGAGACAAGATCCCTTGCAAGGAGAATACTGGATGGACAAGACCCTTTACCTGAATGAGAATAAGGATATCAGAGTAGTGCGTGATGGACCGTCTCTATGGGTCTGTGAAGATGGCAAGGCAGGCAGGAGGATACCAGCAAGGATAATAAGCAGGGTTGTGATTATTGGCAATTTTGTCCTTGAGGCAGGAGTAATTACTCTCTTTACAGAGAATGATATTCCTGTTACCTTCTTTAATAAGAGAGGCAATGAAATGGCTGTAGCCATACCATATAATCACAATAATTTCCGTCACAATAAGTGGCAAAAATTATTTCTCATAAACGAAGAGAATATTATAAGATTTAAAAACTGGGCTATCTCTAAGAAAAGGGAATTGCAACTAAATACAATAAGACGATTTTCTAAAAGAATTGCTGAACTCTATACCAGAGAAGGATTTAAGGATAAGGATTATCAGAAAATTATCAATAGAAATAAAAAAACAGAAAAAGAGTGCTGGGAAATAGTGTATAATATGATTAATGGTCTATTTAGAGAGATGGTGATAGCCTGTTTGATTAGTGCTAACCTTGACCCACATATTGGAATCTTTTACCGTAGGGCTAATTTTGGACTGGCTCTTGATATATGCCATATACTTATCCCTGAAAATGACATACAAACTATCCAGTTTTTTAACACAAAGACATGGAAAGAGAATATTATCCAGAAAGGAAACAACTGGTATCTTACAAAAGAAGGAATCAGGGATATTATTATCAGGTTTGAGAATAGGAAAAAGTATATGCAGGAGATGGTGGAAAGATTTATTGATGACATCTTTGAGATAATGAGAGAGCTAAGAAAATGACTGCCAATTATCTTGTATGCTATGATATTACAAGACCAAAGAGACTCAGAAAGGTATTTAAGTTAATGAAAGGGACAGGAATCCATATTCAGTATTCTGTGTTCCATTGTTCACTGACATGGCAGCAGCTTTTAGACCTGAAAGAAAGATTAAAAAATATTATAAATCCCAGGTTTGATGATATCCGAATCTATCCTCTTCCTTCAGGCAATAAAGTGATAGTTCTGGGATGCGGTAATAGGCTACCTGATGGTGCAGAAATATTCATTCTACCTGCTGCAGGCAGGTAGGTTAGTAAAGAGGCTGCAAGAAATGTGCACAACCATCCTTATAACTAATGGATTTTTAACAATAAAAAAAGGAGGTGCAGAATTAACAAAGACCTGATGTAGAAGGGATTGCGACCTTATTTCTTTTTCTTATTCTTTATGTTCTTTTTTCTCCCGAATTAACAAAGACCTGATGTAGAAGGGATTGCGACTT
>JBHHUU010000120.1:0-7773 GCA_046753905.1 Nitrospirota bacterium
TGAATAGCTCAGGATGTCCTATCCTCTCTTCTAAGTAATATTTCATATATCCCTCAAAATTCCCCTTTACTATACACTTTCTGGCAACAGATTTCAGGAGGCATCTTGCTCTTCCATTGTGAAGATGTTGATCTTTTTCTTACCATGATACTACCTTTCTTCTCTCTGGAAAATCTATTGGTATAATACTCTTCCTTCGTTCATATCCTCTTCTATCAGGAATAGATGATAGAACTACTCTTTGACGTCGTTCATAAAATATGGGTTTAGTGGCAGATATACTCTGCATTGCTATGCTGTAAACATCATTAATCTTTTTTGATATAGTAGATAAGCAAAAGTTTTCATTGACAAATCTCCTTGCTTTCTCACCTAATCGTCTTGCAAACTCGGGTTGGGTCAGGAGATTGATTATGCCCTTTCCCATGCCTTCATAGTCGTGATCCTCTACTATAATTGCATTTTCCTCATCCCTTAATCCCTTGGCTGATCCGGCAAAGGTGACTATTGCCTTGCCTGCTGCCATATAATTCAATAGCTTTACAGGAAATCCAGGGCATGAAGGACGAGGCGCAACTGCAATATCTGCTGCAGCCAGATAATATGGTATATCTTTTGACGGCATCTCATCTGTAAAGATAACATTTTTTTCTATATTTAATTCCATTGCCAATCCTTTAAGTTCCTTGAGTGCATCATCATCAATTATATTTGCCACTATTAACAGGATAGGATCTTTCCTATATGATATCACCATCTTCATTGCCCTTATTAGATAATCTATCCTCTGAAATTTATCTATTGTTCCTGTGTAGATGATTATAGGTTTAGAACCAATCCCATACCTTTCTCTGATAATATTAGGAGCAATTCCCTGAAATGGCATTGGATCAATACCTAATGGTATCATACTAATCTTCTCTAACTCAACCTTATCTTTCAAAAAGAGAAGAAGTTCTCTGGATATTGCAATAATGTGGTCTGCCATCTTTGGAACTGTGTAATCAAGTGACCTTGCAAGCATTCTGGCTATAAATTTGGGTCTGAAAAAATTGTAAGAAGGAAGCTCATCAATCATTGTATTTACCGCATTATATATCATTGGTCTGCCGGTTATGAGTTTGGCAATATACCCTGCTATTGCCCCTTCATAATTATGGGCATGTATCAGGTCGCAGTTTTCCCTTTTGATTACCTTGCAAAGTTTCATTGCCAGGAGCATATCCCAGAATATCTTCTGACGTGTTGGTCCCACAGAGACCTTTTGATGATTAAATAGAGCTGGAATCCTGTGTATCTTCAAGCCATTTACAGGTATCTCCTGCTGGATATGATAAGTAACTATGTGTATCTTATGTCCACGCTTTTCTAAACTCTCAGCCATCTCCCTTATACTGCCTGGTGTTCCATGGTTTGCTGGAAATGGCGATGCAACTACCATTGCTACAGAAAGTCTTTTCATTAAAGATATCCCATCCCTTCTAATCTCTCTCTGATTAAATTCTCCTCCTCTGGAGAATAAAGATTTCCGTCTGATTTCATTCTGTTAGATGTATCTGTATCTTCGTATATAGTATATGGTTTTTTTGCCCCATCTTTAAATATTTCATCTAACACTCTGCCATCTATATCATGTGGGATTGGAAGTCCTAATAAGTAAAGTATGGTAGGGGCAAGGTCTATTATCTCGGGATGCTTTATCTGTCCTCCTGAGGGGATACCATTGCCTCTTGCAATAAAAATGCCAAATTCACGGTGACTTCCATATCTTGCTGTATGAACCTCCCAAGACTCAAGTTTTCGTAAAGAGAGCCTATCTTTCGATGGTCTGCTCATCTTGTTCAGATATGTATAACCATTATTGAGATTCCAGTCAATAATTAAATCAGGGGCATTTTCTACATAATTCCCCTTATATATCTCTTCACGACGATATATCCTCTTCACTATCTTTTGTCCTGTCTCTGGATCTGAAAAAGCAGATAATTCATCAATGATCTGGTCTCTTATTGCATCATATTCTTCAGGCTCAACTATTCCCATCGGTTCTCTTCCCTTGAGATTGATCCAGATAGCAGGAAAATGAGGTGTCTCTTCTGAATATGCTCTGGTACCAGACCAGTCTATATGTGAAAACCTTATCCTTGACTCGATCTTATTAACAAACATTATTGATTTGCTTCGCATAATTTGACCTTTTATCTTAGCCGGTATATAACGTAATCCCATGTTTTTAAGTCCATCAAGAAAAAGATTAACACCACTGTGATATGATGTATTTGCAAATTTCAAAAACCCTTTTTCAGCTAGCCAATTATTTAGATATATAGCCTTATCACTACACCCGCCATGCCCATGATCCGACATAATAATAAGAGTAGTATTATCATCTATCAATTCTAATAGCTTGCCAATATTTTTATCAGCCATTTGATAGACTTTAAGTATGGCATCTTTATATTTTTCACCCTCTTTCTTATTATAATAAGGTGAATTTGAGTCATGCAGATGCCAGAAGTTATGACCAACAAGGTCTGTCTCTCCAAAGAGAACCATAAAAAAATCCGGGGCATATTTCTTCAGAAGGTATCTGGCATGGGCACCTTTTCTCTCTAATGTATCCAATATTTTCCTGATAGCAATATCCCTGCGTCCACCAAGGATATCATTTCTGATATTAGAGGTAACAACATACTCTCCTACATTTTCTTTTAGTTCTGCATATAACTCTTTAGGATACATAGAATTATCACCCCTTGGTGATGTCATGCCAGGTGCATCAAATCCACTGATCATAAAACCATTCACAGATTCAGGCGGATAGGTCACTGGCACTGCCATTACTCCTACACTATATCCCCTATCACTTAATATCCTCCAGATTGTCTGACTACGACGCATTCGGGCATTTACAAACTGTACCTCATAACTATTTGGCTTTCGCTCAGTAAAATCAAGAACTCCATGCTTGCCGGGATTCTTGCCTGTCATAAATGAATTCCATGCGGGAAATGTCATTGAGGGAATCGTTGATCTCAACTCCCCATGTGTGCCCTCTTTTAACAGCCTTGCAAGATTTGGGAGCTTTCCTTCAGCAGCCCAGGGTTTAATAAGATCAAATGTTGCACCATCAAGACCTATAACTACTACCCTATTTTGAGTTTTGAGTTTTGAGTTTTGAGTTTTGAGTATCCGGCTATCATTCATTTGAATTTTTCCTCCATAACTTCAGCTACCTTACGATTTAGGCACTTTTATTAATTTAAAATATCTATCTCCTATAATAGAGGCTATCTCTTCTTGAGATAAGCCCTTTGATAGAAGGATTATAGTTCCGTACAATAATAGACCGAGTCCAATTCCAGAGGATAGCCATAGTAGAGGTAAATCTCTTACCTGATAAATAATTGCTCCCATCACAATACTTCCGCAGACTGGCCGCCACGCAATATTAAGTATAGATATCCTGCACCCCATCCTCATCAGGAAAAAGAAACCTGTCCCAAACAATATCATCTCAGATGCTAATGTAGCTATAGATGCACCTATATAACCATATATAGGTATAAACAGGATATCCAATATAATATTAATAACAAGGCAGATACCAGAGCTTATTGTATACATCATCTGCTTGCCCATTGCTGTAAATAGATAGAGGTATAAAGATGTTGAAAACAGGAAGATGAGTGCCCAACTCAAAATTTGCAAGGAACTACTCGCATCTATGAATTCTTTTCCAAAGATTCTCAGGATGATCTTATCAGAGAGGAGGGTAATCACTACAGTTATAGGGAGACTAAATGTCCATAGAAACCTCAAACTTTTTTCAAAGGATGCAAACAACCTCTTCTCTGATATGTTAGCCAACCTTGAAAATGCAGGAAATAAGGGAAGGGCAAGGGTTAATGGAAGCAGATTTATTGCCTGAATAATTTTATAGGCTGAGCTGAAAAGACCAACTGTAGCGACATCAGTCATACCCGTTAATATCAGGGTATCAACCTGCCATGTAGCCTTCCTGAATATGCCAGCTATTCCAAGGGGAAACGCCTCCTTCAGGGTAGACCATGAGGCATTAATATCTATATACAGTCTGGGTCTGATATATTTTTTTCTGACGATCATGTAGTAATACGCCCATAGAGATATATTGGATATTAAAAGGCAGGTGAATAACCCACGAAGCCCAACTCCAAGTCTCACACCTACAGATATAAGCAATAAGAACATCCCCTTATGAAGGACATTGCCTATGGCATTTAACTCCATATCCTCAAAGGCACGGCAGACAGCACCGTACCCAACTGCATGAAATGTAGTAATTACAGCAATCCCTGCTATATAAACAGAAAGGATCACCTCCTGTGTCTGTCCTATAATATTTATAATGACTGCAATGGCAAGAAATGCAATGACAGAGAGTATCCAGATGAGAAATTTGGTAATCCCAAGAGATCTCTCTAACCTCTTTTTATCTACAGAGACATCTCTTATCAAGATATTACGCACCCCGAGATCTGCAACGAGTTGAAATATCCCTACAAATGCCATTACAAAGGCGTAATAACCAAATCGTGATATCCCAAGGTGCCGGGCAATAATCATGATGGTCAAAAAGTTCAGTCCGGCAGCGATTATTCCACCCACACCTGTAACAAAAGAATTTTTTACTATTCTTTGAACCTGTCCCATTTTAAGTACCTATTCCAGATACCCAAGCCCCCTTAACCTCTCTTCAATCTTTCCTGTCTCTTCTTCTGAATATGTGTTCTCCTGAAAATCACTCCCCACCTTATCGCTCTCATCATACTGCTTATATGTAATTGGATGAGATGATAACCAATCCTTTTCTATTACATCCAGAAGCACTTGACCGTCCATATCCTTTGGGATAGGAAGACCCATTAGATAAAGGATCGTAGGGGCAACATCTATAATCTCAGCCTTATTGGTTAATCTACCCCTCTTCAGGTCATTTCCTTTAAACAGGACAATCCCATTTAGTCTATGTGTTCCACTCCATACTGTACCTGTAACCAATTTTTTACCTCTATGGTCTTCTACCACTTTGTTATTTCCATTTACATGAGAACTATTCCTACTGTTAAAGCCCTTAGCATCCCACCACCCTAATATCAGGTCTGGCGACTTATCAAGATAATGACCATCATATATATCCTCTTTTTTATAGACCTTCCTGATTATTCTCTCTCCTGTGTCAGGGTCTCTCAGATCATATAGTTTTTCCATGAGATAATCTATTACTTCCTTATATTCTCTGCCCGGTTCAACAATCCCATTGGGCTTCTGACCTTTAAGATTGATCCAGATATTGGCAGGAAATGTCAGGACTTCACAGGCATAAGCCTTTGTTTTACTCCAGTCTATATCTGAAAAAGAGGTAGAATATGACTCCCATTTCTTTCGGATATCAGGAAATAGATTGGCTATCTTTGCCTTCAGGTTAGAAGAGAGGTAGGCGCGTACGATATCGTCTATATTTTTTATTCCGCGATGAAACACACGGTTAATAGCATTACTCCTGTTATTACCACCCTTGAATTGCAATAGACCTATCTCTTCGAGATACCTGTTTATATAAATAACCCTGGATGATGTTGGACCAAAACCATGATCAGACATCAGAACAACCTTTGTCTTATCAGAAACGGCATCAATCAGTTTCCCAATCCTCTCATCTATCTTTTTATAGGTCCTCAATATTGTCTGGCTATACCTAACCGCCCCTTCCGCATCATACTGAGGATGGTTGGCATCCATATAATGCCAGAATAGGTGTTGAACCTGATCAGGAGACCGGAATACAGTCATTACAATATCTGTTGGATATCTTTTCATTAAATAGAGAGTAAGCTGAGTCCACTGGTCTTCTATCTCATTTACAGTATTCAGAAAAATATCACGCCTTTTGTCTGTACGAAAGCCACCCAGAAATTGAACACCAAGATTGATCTTCCCAAATCTTTCCTTTAGTTCTTTATACAGCTCTGGTGGATAGATAAAATTACTATTTTCATCAGGTGTATCCATACCTGAAATCATGTAACCATTTACCTTCTCAGGGGGATAGGTCATAGGAACATTTATTACCCCTACTGTTTTACCTATATCAGTCAGTATCTGCCACATACTCTTGCCTCCCCGCGATCTGGCATTGGTATACTGCATCTCATAACTATTGGGTTGAGGCTCAATAAAGTGAAAGAGTCCGTGTCTCCCTGGATTCTTCCCTGTCATAAAAGATGTCCATGCCGGCGCTGTTACTGGAGGCAGGGTAGACATAAGGTCTCCCCACATCCCGTCCTTTATCAGTCTGGCAAAATTCGGCAGTTTCCCCTCTTCTGCCCATGGAATAATAAGATCAAAGGTAGCCCCATCAATGCCTATTATCAGAACCTCTGGATAATTTTTATTAGAATTTATATTCATCTCCTTTCCTTTTTTTGAAAATCCTCATCACCCTAACCCTCTCTCCTTAGGTGAGAGGGAAGTGTGAGGGAGAGAGGGAAATCTCCTCTCCATAACAAGCCCTCTCTTTTCATTAAATGAGTCTTGAAATCCTATAGGGTTTGACTCACAATTAGCACACGAGGGGATACTATTCTTATCTTTGAGTATCATCTCTCTAAATCTCTGATATCTTACACCAGACCATACTCCCTTTAGTCCACCATTAGATAATATATTGCCCATCTCAGGCGGAGATAAATTAATATGACAACATGGGATAATAGTGCCGTCCCAGTGGACTACAGGTATAAGCCATGGCCAATAGCAATGACCTCTATCCCTATATTCTTTCTGCATATATTTATCTCCAGCCGCATCTTTCTTAATAACCCTTAACTCTCTGCATGCCTTTCTGAAATTATAGTAATCCACACCAACTCTCTCTGCCAATCGTTTCATCTCATCCATCTCAGACACATTATAGTCAAAGAGGAGATATCTCAGAATAATCTTTGGAGTGCCACTTTTCATCTCCTTTTTCTTCCTTACAATCCTATCTATATTTGAAAAGACCTTATCTATATCTCCTCCCACATGATAACGGGTATAGGTCTTCTGAGTTACACCAGATACTGTGATGATCATGGTGTCAAGTCCAGACCTTATCAGATTCTCTGCCTTCTCATCTGTATCTAAAAGAATGGCATTTGTGCTGGTTATCACTGATATCTTATGTTCTGCCGCATATCCGATCATCTTATAGATATCCTTATTCAGGAACGGCTCACCTGAATTATATAGGATAATAAGAGAAACAACCCCCTTTACCTCATCAACAACCCTGCAAAAGTCTTTAAAAGACATCTGACCTACTGGCTTTGGATGTTCTCCCCTCCCTGTAGTACAGGCAGTGCATTTCAGGTTACATATATTATTTGGATCGATTTGGATTACAGAAGGTAAGATTGGCACTCTCTTCCTCCTGATAAGTGCAGAGGTAAGACACAAACCCATATTCATCATCCTCTTTATATCTATGCCTCTGCTTTTAATAATGACCCTCACCATTAACATAGAGAGATATCTTATCTTACCTATAGTATTAAACTCTTTCACAAGCAAACCCCTCTTCTCTACATACAGTCCTTACCTTATCCCCATACTTAACTGAAAGATATTTTGACAGAGAAATAATGAGAAAGGAGACAGAATAAAGATATCAAGTTAAGCCGCCTTTGGCGGTAACAAAAATTATTATGTTTCCTTTCTCATTTCTCAACATAAATTGTTACATCTTTT
>JBHHUU010000121.1:0-7659 GCA_046753905.1 Nitrospirota bacterium
GGTGACGCTATAAACTCTTTTCCACCCCTCACTCTGTATTAGCTGAATAGTTACAGTAAGTCATTTAATTTTTATCAGAGCAAGGGGGGAGATATTCTTGATACAGAGAATTGTCAAATATATTATGATTTCTTTATTGATGGTTTTTCCTCTAATCAGCTATGCCCAGAATGATAATTCTTTTTTGAGAGAGGATTTTGATAACCTTGACAACTGGAAGCCATTGGAATTTCCAAAGATAAAGAGACATTCTTCATATAAACTGGAATCCGATGGTGATGAGAGATATCTGAAGGCAGAGAGTGATTCATCTGCATCAGGCTTGATATATAAAAAGGAATTTAATGTCTATGAGTTTCCAAATATCAAGTGGCGGTGGAAGATAGAGAATGTATATAAGAAAGGTGATGCCAAGACCAAAGAGGGTGATGATTATCCGATAAGGATATATATCATCTTTAAATACAATCCCAAGAAGGCAGGTTTTCTGGAAAGAATGAAATATAACGCTGCAAAATTAATATATGGTGAATATCCTCCTCACAGTGGTCTTAATTATATCTGGGCAAATAAGGAATATACGGAGAGAATAATTACAAGTTCATATACAGGACAGGCAAAGATGATTCTCCTTCAAAAGGGGGGGGCAAATGCTGGTAAATGGAAAACCGAATCGGTTAACATTATAGAGGATTACAGGTCTGCATTTGGCGAAGATCCCCCTGCTATTTCGAGTATTGCCATAATGAATGACTCTGATAATACAGGGGAGAAGGCAGTATCTTATGTTGATTATATAGAGGTTTATAAATAGAAGAAGTGTGAATGGCAATACTGTCCGAAGAACAAATCCCCCTATATCCCCCTTTGCTAAAGGGGGACTTCCCTATATTCCCCTTGGAAAAGGGGGGTTAGGGGGATTTTCCCCAACTTATTGGGCAATTACGAGTTATTCAAATGGAGAAAGAGGGAAACTTTGCTTCTAATACATGATAAGCAATTATCATGCCGAACAGTATTGTGTGAACGGTCATTTTCAGACCGTAAGAGAGGAGTATTATTATGGAAAAGTTTGATTTGGCAGTAATTGGAGGTGGAGTTGGAGGTCTTGTTGCAGCAAGTGGTGCAAGCCAGTTAGGCGCGAGGGTTGCTCTGGTTGAAAAGGAGAGACTGGGAGGTGACTGTCTTCACTATGGCTGTGTGCCGACAAAGGCTCTTGTTCAATCTGCACGGCTTATTTCTTTGATGCATAGGTCAGAAGAGTTTGGTCTGAATCCTGTAAAGGTAAATTTTGAGTTTAAGAAAATAATGGAGAGGATGAGGGCTATTCAAAAGAAAATAGGAGAACATGATGCCCCTGAACGATTTGAAAAGATGGGTATAAAGTTATTCTTTGGCAGAGGTGAATTTAAAGACATACATAAATTTGATGTAGACGGTACTTCTATAATGAGCAAAAAGTTCCTTATTGCCACAGGGTCAAGACCAGTAAGGCTCCCTATACCCGGACTGGATAAGGTAGACTATTTAGATAATATAGGCATACTTGCCGCAAATGAACTGCCTGAGTCTCTTCTTGTATTGGGCGCTGGTCCTATCGGGATGGAATTTGCGCAGGTCTTCAACCGATTCGGTTCAAAGGTAACAGTTATTGAGAAGGCAGGACAGATACTGCCAAGAGAGGAAAAGGAGCTGTCAGAGATATTAGACCGTATATTAAAAAAGGAAGGGATGGAGATAGTTACCTGTGTTGAAACCAAGAGGATAGAACAGTCTGGTAACAAGAAGGTACTTGTGGCTGAATGCAGCGGCAGAGAAAAGATCTTTGAGGCAGATGAGCTCCTTGTTGCTATTGGACGGGCGCCCAATATAGAAGGACTGAACCTTGACAAGATAGGTGTACAGACAACTCGCAGGGGGATAGTAGTTGATGATGCCATGAGGACTACAGCAAATAATATATGGGCATGCGGTGATGTGACAGGTATCTTTCCTTTTACCCACATGGCAGAATATGAGGCAGGCATAGTAGTATCAAATGCCCTCTTTCCATTAGTAAACAGGAAGATAGATAAAGATGTAGTCCCATGGACTACCTTTACTGATCCTGAATTTGCCCGTGTTGGTCTGACAGAGAGTGAGGCAAAGGAGAGATATGGGGAAGAAAATATCAGGGTTTACAGGTATCCATTTTCAGAGCATGACCGTGCTATTATTGATATGGAGACAGAGGGACTGATTAAACTTGTGTGTAATCAAAAAGGCAAACTACTTGGAGCCCATATACTTGGTATTGGTGCAGGAGATCTGATAAATGAATATATCTTTGCTATGAAAAATGGACTCCCTGTGCAGAAGATATCAGGAACAGTGCATGTCTATCCCACAATGGGACAGATAATAAAAAGAGGTGCAGACCAATACTACAAAGAGAAATTATTCTCAGGCTGGTTCCCGAAATTTGCAAGATTTCTGATTAGATCAGGGATGAATTAATAAACATAGAATATTCCTTGTTCAATATTCTTTCTCATTCGTAACTATTCAGCTAATACAGAGTGAGGGGTGGAAAAGAGTTTATAGCGTCACCTTAGTGTTTAACTCTCCTACTCATAGAGACCTGATCTGAAATGATACTTATTGTATCTGAATAAGCTTATTATAATCATACGCATTATAAAGTCTTTGGAACCCCTTGCTATGTATTAGCTGAATAGTTACTCTCATTCTTTATTCTATATTGCAGTCTCTCCTCTCTCATTGGTTCTTATCCTTACCGCACCTTCGCAGGGATAGACAAATACCTTTCCGTCTCCTATCTCTCCTGTTCTTGCATGTCTGACAATAGCATCTATTACCCTCTCTACATCTTCATTTGTAACCACAATCTCCATCTTCATCTTGGGTATAAGCTCTATCTTATATTCTCTGCCTCTGAATTGCTGCATATAGCCTTTCTGTTTTCCATGACCTTCTATCCTTGTCAACATAATGCCAGGGTATCCTAACTTTTCTAATGCAGACATAATATCTTTTACCTTTTCCAGCCTGACTATGGATTCAACCTTTTTCATCTCTCTCCTCCTCTTAAGTAATTAATCTTTTACTGTAAAAAAGGCAGGGTATGCTGATGCCCCATGCTCTGAGATATCAAGCCCCTCAATCTCCTGCTGCGGTGAGACTCTTATTCCAAAAATGTTATCCATCATCTTAAAGACAAGGTAACCCAGTCCAAATGCCCATGCAGCACAGGCAAAAGCCCCTATTGCCTGTGCTATCAGTTGACCAGTACCACCGCCATAGAATAGACCTGTTACAAAGGGGGCATCTGTTGTATAGTTTCCATATTTTCCGTCTGCAAACAGACCCAGTGATAAAAGCCCCCACATACCATTTGTCCCATGCACACTAATAGCGCCTACAGGGTCATCTATGCCTCTTGCCTCTATAAAGAATACACTCCATACCACAAGCGCCCCGGCCACTATGCCTATTACTACTGCTGCCCATGCCTCAACCCATGCACAGGGTGCGGTGATTGCTACAAGACCTGCAAGTGCTCCATTTAAAGCCATACCTATATCGGCTTTTTTAGTCTTTATCCATATTATTATAAGGGCTGATATGGCGCCTGCTGCTGCCGCCATATTGGTATTTACTGCTATTACTGCTATCCTCAATTCATGGGCAGAAAGGGTGCTTCCTGGATTAAATCCAAACCACCCAAACCAGAGAAGAAATGTCCCCAATGCCGCAATTACTATGCTATGTCCTGGTATTGCCCTTGGGCTTCCGTCAGGACCATACTTCCCAAACCTTGGACCAAGTACTATTGCCCCTGCCAGCCCAACACCACCACCTACAAGGTGGACAACACCCGAACCAGCAAAGTCTAAATGTCCCATACCAAATGGGAGGGATGACAGCCAGCCTCCTCCCCATACCCAGTGCCCATAGATGGGATATATTATCGCTGTTAAGGCAATGCTATATACAAAATAGGCATTAAACTTTATCCTCTCTGCAACAGCACCTGAGACAATAGTCGCAGCAGTGGCAGCAAAGACCAGTTGAAATATAAACAGGAGGTATCTGCCGACATCATAGTCATTTCCTGCCAAAAACCAGCCTGTACTGCCGAATATACCTGCAATATCATCTCCAAACATAAGTGCAAAGCCTAAGATCAGATATGCAATAGACCCTACGCAGAAATCCATCAGATTTTTTGCCATAAGATTTGTGGCATTCTTTACCCGGCAGAACCCTGCCTCTACCATTGCAAAACCTGCCTGCATAAGAAAGACAAGAAAAGCGCAGACCAGCACCCATACATAGTCCACAGGAGCACCCGGATTACTCTTCAATGTAGAAGCGCCTGATGGGTCACCTTCACCAGCAAAGGCATAAGAGACAAGACCAAGCCTCCCATCACCTATAAATGGCAAGACAGCGGTTGATATCCCCATAATAATAAGAGATACAATGATTGTAATCTTTGAGATATTTTTAATTCGTCTAATCATAATATGCCTCCTTTTTATGTTTCTCGTAACTATTCATGCCTTAATCATACGCATTATAAAGTCTTTGGAACCTAATTGCTCTGTATTAGGTGAATAGCTGCTGTTTCTCTAAAATGAGTAAGTAAACTCTACTGCAACAACAGTATTATCATCACTTGGATTTCCATCAGCATCAATAAAGGCATTTGTATCAGCAAAATCCTTTCTATATTCTATCAATGCCCCCATTCCATCTGCTATTGTAAATGTAGGTGCAAAGGTAACTGCCTGTTCCACCACCTCTTTACCCAACCCTGTCCTCTGACCATCCTTATCATTAAAGTAGTCATATCTGAAGGTAAAACCAACCCAGTCTTTAAGGTCATAGTGCATCATAACAAGATAGCCCAGCCAATTTGCATCGCCACCGCCTATCCCGATCCCCTCTTCTTTGCCTAGGTTAAACTCTGCACCTATCAGGAGATTCTGTATGGATGATACAGATGCATCTATATCTAATACAGACCTGTTATTATCATCATTACTATCCTGTTCCGGACCTGTGATATAGGATAGACCAAGACCTATTTCATCATCAGGGGATATGCCCAGTCTCCCCCCGAATGTTTTGCCATCATTGTTGTCTTCCATCACATCCCATCCATTGACTATATATAGAGATATATCTGCCATATCGCCCAACCCCTTTGAGACCTGAAGACCTGTAAGATTGGTCGGAAGACCATTCTTAAAGACAAGTGCATGGGAAAACTGATACATATCAGGTGCGTCCAGAAGCTCAAAACCTATGGGTGCATTAAATTTACCAATAGTAAGGGTTGTATCCCCTCCTCTGAGGAGGGTCAGGGTAACAAATCCCTGCTCTATAATATCATCCCTTGTAAGAGGATCTGTTCCAGTAAAATTTAGGTCTGTTCTCAGGGAGGCTATTCCTGAAATCTCTCTCTCTATATCTACCTCTATCTGATCCATGTTGAAATCTTTTGTATCGGCATTATCATCTGTAGAATAACTTACATCCACAAAGCCTGTTATCTTTATATCTGTTTCATCAGCCCTCACATGGATTGATGTAAAAAAAATAGTTATAACGATTGATAACATACATAGTAATCTTTTCATCTATAATTTCCTCCTCTTGTTTTTCTCTTGTTTCCTCCCTCTGTTCCACCAGTACCACATAGAGGGAGATAATTTTATTATTATGAAAATCCCCCCCTGCCCTCCTTTGCTAAAGGGGGAGTATAATTTGCTCCCTTTGTTAAAGGGGAGTATAAGTTTCCCCTTTTGTTAGAGGAAGGTTAATTTTCATGCTCGGGGGTGAACAACTCGTTCATGAATGTTTACTTTATATTGTTATTCAAAGGGTCAACCTCTTACTTTGATTTATCTATAGAGCAAATAGCATGCCAAAAGATGCAATGATTTATGAATCTAAATTGCAGATAGTAAAATTCTTTATATTTAAGGAAGTTATAATATTGAGAATGTCTTTACAGATTTAGTTGAAATATATCTGGATCTTGTATTCAGATATAGCAGACTACTCAAATGTAGGGTTTGCTACTCAAATGTAGGGTTTGCTACTCAAATGTAGGGTTTGCTACATAAATGTAGGGTTTGTTGCTATGTTGTAAGTAAACATTCATGAACGAGTTGTTCACCCCCGAGCATGAAAATTAACCTTCCTCTAACAAAAGGGGAAACTTGTACTCCCCTTTAACAAAGGGAGCAAATTATACTGTAACTATTCAGCTAATACAGAGTGAGGGGTGGAAAAGAGTTTATAGCGTTACCTTAGTGTTTAGCTCTCACTACTCATAGAGACCTGATCTGAAATGATGCTGTTGTATCTAAATAAACTTATTATAATCATACGCATTATAAAGTCTTTGGAATCCCTTGCTCTGCATTAGCTGAATAGTTACAGTATACTCCCCCTTTAGCAAAGGGGGGCAGGGGGGATTTTCATAGTAAGATTATGCCCAGTGATATAAAACAGGGAATTTCATCATAACACAATCGGTGACGAATTCTGATCAAATGGATTTGTCCTTACAGATAGTGAATACAGATAAGGATAATTACCCTTTAAATACCAGATATAACCTATCCATTGAGTAATCATCAGGCTGTATGCCCTCTTTATATCACCAGAGATATGCTGCCTGTCGGTCTCGGGGAGATTCAGTATATCTCCTCTATATGCAAACTCTTCAATAAGATGAAATACAGCACGGAGGATGTCTGTAAAGTCCTCATGTTCAAGGAGAATAGGATTTTCCAGAAGTCCTATAAGAAAATCCCTCTTTCCAGTCATAAAGCTGCGCATATCTTCAAGATTTATCCTGTTAATGTCAACTTTACAGTTATATTCCCTGAGACATCTGCTTATCTTGAAAAACTGCTCTTCTGTCAACTCACCTCTAATTATCAGTTCTTTTCTTATCTCTTCTATATCAGGATCGGATGTTGAAAAAAACTGTAAAAGCCTTATCCCTATCTCACTATAGAATACCCCTATCAATATATGCAGCTTATTTAATCTTGTTTCTTTTTCCCCCTTTTTCAAGATGATCTCTGTGGCATTTGCGATTACACCAAGGAATGTCCCCACACCCATAATTATAAGAAATATGGCAAGCAGTTTGCCAGACTGAGTGGCAGGATGAATATCACCATATCCAACAGTAGTAATGGTAACAATGCTGAAATAGACCGCATCGGCAAAAGAGAACCCTTCTATCATTATGAAACCAACCGTTCCTATCAGCATCACAACTATTAATGTAACAAGAAATATCCTTAGCCTGAATCTTAATGTGTCCATACTATTCTCTACTCTATTGTTGAAACATCATACGTATACCTTGATAACGTTCATGAAGCAAATCTGCTCACCCCGTGTATAAAAACCACCTCTCACCCTCTAAGGGTCTGTAAAAAAATAACTATCACACTTTGCATCTCATCTTCAGTCCATCTTTGTCCGATGCAGCCATCACGAAATCCTCAAAATAGTTCACTATTCCTCTGTTTTCGTAATGGTTCTATCGGGACAAACCTGACCTAAATCTGAGGTAACTATTCAGCTAATACAGAGTAAGGGGTGGAAAAGAGTTTATAGCGTCAC